>NZ_JBNNWD010000011.1:0-216636 GCF_050280885.1 Pseudomonas sp. NPDC086566 | reverse complement strand
GTCAGCCCCGGCGTGACCGGCGAGCTGTACCTCGGAGGTATCGGCCTGGCGCGCGGTTACCACCGTCGCCCGTCGCTCACCGCCGAGCGTTTCGTTACCAGCCCGTTCGGCGCTGGCCAGCGCCTGTACCGCACCGGCGACCTGGCGCGCCAGCGCGAAGATGGCGTGATCGAGTATGCCGGGCGCATCGACCACCAGGTGAAGATCCGCGGCCTGCGTATCGAACTGGGCGAGATCGAAGCCCGCCTGCAGGAACTGGAGGCGGTGCGTGAAGCCGTGGTGGTGGCGGCCGATGGCCCAAGCGGCAAGCAACTGGTGGCCTATGTGGTGGCAGAACAGGCCGACAGCCTGGAAGGGATCAAGGCACATCTGGCCGCAGTACTACCGGACTACATGGTGCCAGCGCAGTGGGTTTTGCTCGAAAAGATGCCGCTGTCGCCCAACGGCAAGCTCGACCGCAAGGCCCTGCCGAAACCGGAGCTGGGCCAGTCGCGGCGCGAGTACGTGGCGCCGCAGAGCGAGCTGGAACAACGCCTGGCCGCGATCTGGCAGGCCGTGTTGAAGGTCGAGCAGGTGGGGCTCACCGACAACTTCTTCGAACTGGGTGGCGACTCCATCGTCTCGATTCAGCTGGTCAGCCGTGCCCGCCAGCAAGGCCTGCGCTTCACGCCCAAGGACGTTTTCGAACAGCAGACCTTGCAGCGTCTGGCCGCCGTTGCCGGACACAGCGAAGCCAGCCAGGTCGAGCAAGCGCCGGTGACAGGCGAGGCGCCGTTGCTGCCGATCCAGCAACTGTTCTTCGAAAACGCCATTCCAGCCCGTCATCACTGGAACCAGGCCTTGCTGCTGGTGCCTGTCGAAGCCTTGGATGGTGAGCTGCTGGGCGCCGCGCTGGCGCATGTGACGTTGCACCACGATGCCTTGCGCCTGCGCTACCGCCAGGAGGCCACGGGCTGGGTCCAATACCACGCTGCGGTCGACCAGGCCGTTCAATTGGAGTGCGTTCAGGTCGAAAACCTCGAACAGACAGCCGCCGAGGCCCAGCGCAGCCTGTCGCTGGAGCATGGGCCACTGTGCCGTGCGCTGCTGGCCAGCCTGGCCGACGGTAGCCAGCGCCTGCTGCTGGTCATCCACCACTTGGTCATCGATGGTGTTTCCTGGCGGATCCTGCTGGAGGACCTGCAGGCCGCTTATCGCCAGTTGCAGGCGGGGCAGGCGTTGCAGTTGCCAGCCAAGACCAGCGCCTACAAGGCCTGGGGCGAGCAATTGGCAGCCCATGCGCAGTCCCCGGCCATGGCCGCCGAACTGGATTACTGGCAGGCGCAGCTTGCCGGTGGCGGCGAAGGCATCCTTGCCGATCACCGCGATGGCAGCCAGGCCAAACGCCATGCCCACACCCTGACCAGCCGCTTCGACCCGGCATTGACCCGTGCCTTGCTGCAAGAAGTGCCGGCGGCTTACCGCACCCAGGTCAACGACCTGCTGCTGACCGCCCTGGCCCAGGCGCTGTGCGCCTGGAGCGGCGAGGCGTCGGCGCTGGTTCAGTTGGAGGGGCATGGGCGTGAAGCGCTGTTCGACACTATCGACCTGTCGCGCACCCTGGGCTGGTTCACCAGCCTGTATCCGGTGCGCTTGCACCCTGCTGCCGATATCGGCACGTCGATCAAGCGCATCAAGGAACAACTGCGCAGCGTGCCGAACAAAGGCCTCGGCTACGGCCTGCTGCGCCACCTGGGGCCACAGGCAGCCCGGGACGCGCTGGCCGCCCTGCCGCAGCCACGCATCACCTTCAACTACCTGGGCCAGTTCGATGCCGCCTCGGCAGAGGATGCGCTATGGCGTCTGGCCGATGAATCGGCCGGCAGCGGGATCGACGACGATGCGCCGCTGGGCAACTGGCTGAACCTGGACGGGCAGGTTCACCAGGGCATGTTGAGCCTGAACTGGACGTTCAGTACCTGCACCTTCGAGGCTAGCCGGGTTCAGGCGCTGGCAAATGCTTTCGAAAGCGCCCTGCGGGCCTTGGTGGAGCATTGCCGGCAACCCGGCAACCAGGGTGTGACCCCGACAGACTTTCCGCTGGCCGGCCTTGACCAGGCCCGGCTCGATTCGTTACCGGTGGCCGTGGATGACATCGAGGACGTGTATGCGCTTTCACCGATGCAGGAAGGCATGTTGTTCCATACCCTGTCCGACGGCGGCTCGGCGTTGTACGTCAACCAGGTCTGCCTGCCTGTCGACGGCCTCGATCCGCAGCGCTTCGCAGCGGCCTGGCAGCGGGTCATGGCCCGCCACGACATCCTGCGTACCAGCTTCCACTGGCAAGGGCTGCCGCGCCCGGTGCAGGTGGTACATCGCCAGGCCCGCCTGGACGTCGAGTTGCTCGACTGGCGCGGTGAGGCGGTGGATGAGCAGCGCCTTGCCGAGCGCGCCGAAGCGGAGTGCGCGCGCGGCTTCGACCTGACCCGTGCGCCACTGCAGCGGCTGCTGCTGATCCGCGTGGCGGAGCAGCGCTATCACCTGGCCTGGACCAGCCACCACATTCTCATGGATGGCTGGTCCAGCTCGCAGTTGTTCGGCGAGGTGATGGAGCAGTATCACCACGGCCGCAGTACGGGTGAGGTGGGCCGCTACCGCGATTTCATCGCCTGGCTGCAGCGCCAGGACCAGGACGCTCTCGAACGTTTCTGGAAAGGCCGCCTGCAACGCCTGGACGAACCGACCTCGCTGAGCCAGGCCGTGCACCCGCGGCATGTCGGTGACGAACAGGGCCACCACGCGCTGTACACCCGTTGGGACGCCGCGCGCACGGCTCGCCTGCAGCAGCGCTGCCGCGAGTTGCGCATCACTGCCAATACCCTGGTACAGGGCGCCTGGCTGTTGTTGCTGCAGCGTTACACCGGCCAGGCGGCGCCATGCTTTGGCGCGACCGTCGCCGGGCGGCCGGAGGGCCTGGCAGGGGCCGAGCGCATGCTGGGGCTGTTCATCAACACCCTGCCGGTCATTGGCCGGATGGACGCCGAACAGTCCCTGCTCGACTGGCTGCAGGCTTTGCAGCACGACAACCTGGAACTGCGCGAGCACGCCCATGCGCCGTTGGCCGACGTCCAGCGCTGGTCGGGGCAGGGTGGTCAGCCGTTGTTCGACAGCATCATCGTTTTCGAGAACTACCCGATCGACCAGCGCCTGGGTGATAGCGCTGCCAGCGGGCTGAGCTTCGGCGAGTCGTCCAACCACGATGTCACCAACTTCCCCATGGACCTGGCGGTGCACCTGGGCGAGCAGCTGTCCATCGAATACCTGTACCTGCGTGGCTGTTTCAGCGAGCCCGTGGTGCAGGGCATTCGCGACATGATGGAGCATCTGCTGGAAGAAATGCTCGCCCACCCGCAGGTGTCACTGGGCAACCTGCAGCGCCTGTCGCAAGCACAACGCACAGCCCTGCAGGGCTGGAGCGCGGCACCCGGGAATGGCTGGCAGGCGCAGCCGCTGGTCGAGTTGATCGGCCGCCATGCCGAACTGCGCCCCCACGCGCTGGCCGTGCAATGCGGCGGGCAGCAGCTTGACTACCTGGAGCTGGAGCGCTCTGCCAATCGCCTGGCCAACCGCCTGCAAGCGGCGGGCGCAGGCCCTGAAGTGGTCGTCGGTGTTGCCCTGGAGCGTTCGGTGCAAACCCTGGTGGCCTTGCTGGCGGTGATGAAAACCGGCGCCGCCTACCTGCCGCTGGATATCGACTACCCGGCCGAGCGCCTGGCCTACATGGTCGAGGACTCGGGTATGGCCTTGCTGATTACCAAGGATGCGCTGCAGGCGCGCGTGCCCGCACCGGCTACCCTGCGACGTGTACTGCTTGACAGCGGCGACCCGTCCAGCTGGCCGGAAACCGCACCCGTGTCGCAGGCCGGGCCTGGCAACCTGGCCTACCTGATCTATACCTCGGGCTCTACCGGTCGGCCCAAAGGCGTGGCGGTGCCGCAAGGGCCGTTGAGCATGCATTGCCAGGCCATTGCCGAGCTATACGAGATGGAGCCTGGAGTGCGCGAGCTGCACTTCATGTCGTTCGCCTTCGATGGGGCCCATGAGCGCTGGCTGACCACCTTGATGGTCGGTGGCACGCTGGTGATTCGCGATGGCAGCCTGTGGACGCCGGAGCAGACCTGCCGCGCCCTGCACGAACAGCGTATCGACATCGCCTGCTTCCCGCCGGCCTACCTCAAGCAGATGGCGGAATTCGTCGAAGGCAGTGGCATGCCGGCGCCGCCCGTGCGCATCTACTGCTTTGGCGGTGATGCGGTGCCGGAGCGCAGCTTCGAGCAGGTCCGGGCAGCGCTGCGCCCGCGTTACTTCACCAATGGCTATGGCCCCACCGAGACCGTGGTCACGCCGTTGCTGTGGAAAGCGGCGGGCAATGACCGTTGCGGCGCAGACTACGCGCCCATCGGGCGTGCCGTAGGGGAGCGCAGCCTGCATGTGCTGGACGAGCAGCTCAACCCGTTGCCGGTGGGCTTTGCCGGCGAACTGTACATTGGTGGCGAAGGGGTTGCCCGTGGCTATCAGAACCGGCCCGGGCAGAGCGCCGAGCGCTTCGTGCCCGATCCGTTCGGCAGCCCCGGCGCGCGGCTGTACCGCACCGGCGACCTGGTGCGCCTGCGCGAGGACGGCATCCTCGATTACCTGGGGCGTATCGACCAGCAGGTGAAGATCCGTGGCTTCCGTATCGAACTGGGCGAAGTCGAAGCGGCGCTGCGTCGCCAGCCGGGTGTCGAGGACGCCCTGGTGGTAGCGCGTGACAGTGCCTCCGGCAAGCAGTTGGTGGGCTACGTGGTTGGTGATCAGTCGCTGTCGGGCGACAGCCTGAAAATGGCCCTGCGCGCCAGCCTGCCGGACTGGATGGTGCCGATGCAGGTGATGGTGCTGCCGGCCTTCCCGGTCACGCCCAATGGCAAGCTGGATCGCAAGGCGCTGCCAGAACCGAGCTTCCAGCAGGAGGCCTATGTGGCGCCGCGCAACGTCCAAGAGCAGTTGCTCGCCGAGATCTGGGCGCAGGTGCTGCAGGTCGAGCAGGTCGGCATCGAAGACAACTTCTTCGAGCTGGGCGGCGATTCGATTCTCAGCTTGCAGGTGGTGTCGCGGGTGAAGAACCACCCTGACCTGGACCTTGACCTGAAGCTACGCGACCTGTTGCGTTACCAGACCATCGCCGGCATTTGCGAGCGGCCTGCCGAGACGGTTTCCGGCCCGGTGGCGGACGGCAGCCAGGTGGCGGTCGAGGGTGCGTTCCGCTTGCTGCCGATCCAGGAGTGGCTGTTCGCCGAGGACATGCGCGAGCCGCAGCACTTCAACCAGGCGCTGATGCTCAAGGCGCGCAGTGCGCTGGACCTGGATGCGCTGGAGCGCGCGCTGGCGGTGATCCAGCGGCATCACGATTCGTTGCGTCTGCGCTTCAGTCGCGACAGCGGCCGTTGGCTGCAGCACTACCTGGGTGAAGGTGCCGATGTGCCGCAGCTGTGGCGACGCGAGGCTGCCGACGCCGAGGCCCTGGAGCGGTTGGCCAACCAGGCGCAACGCAGCCTGGACCTGGCCGACGGCCCTATGTGGCGTGCGATGCACGTGACCATGGCCAATGGTGAGGCACGCCTGTTGCTGGTCATCCACCACCTGGTGGTGGATGCGGTGTCCTGGCGTGTGCTGCTGGAGGACCTGCGCAGCGCCTACGAGGCCTGCTGCCAGGGCCAGGTGCCCACGCTGCCGATGCGCAGCAGCAGCTACCGCGCCTGGGTCGAGCGGCTGGCTGCGGATGCCGGGCGTATCGCTGCCGAGCAAAGCGACTGGTGGATAAAGCAGCTGGACCTGCCGGGGCGCGACTTGCCGTGCGACAACCCGCGGGGCCGCAACCAGGTCAGTGAGCAGGCCGTGGCCAGGGTCGTGCTCGACAGCCGCTCGACCAGCCGTCTGTTGAAGGAGGCGCCTGCCGCCTATGGCACGCAGATCAACGACCTGTTGCTGACCGCCCTGGGCCGTGTGCTGTGCCGTTGGACCGAGCAGGAGTCGGTGCTGGTGCAACTGGAAGGCCATGGCCGCGAAGACCTGTTCGAGGCCCTCGACCTGTCGCGCACGCTGGGCTGGTTCACCAGCATGTTCCCGGTGCGCCTGCAGCCTGAGGCGGACATCGGCAGTTCGATCCTGGCCATCCAGGGGCAACTGCAGGCAGTGCCCGACAAGGGCATCGGTTATGGCGTGCTGCGCTACCTCGGTGAGCCTGCGCTGGGTGAGCGCCTGGCGCGCCTGCCGCAGGCGCGGATCACCTTCAACTACCTGGGGCAGTTCGACCAGAGCTTCGACGACAAGGCACTGTTGGTGCCGGCTGCCGAAGGCACGGGGGACTGCTACAGCCCGGTCGCTCGCCTGGGTAACTGGCTGGAGGTCATCGGCCAGGTCTACGACGGCTGCCTGGCGCTGCGCTGCGTCTACAGCACTCGCCGTTACCGCCCCGAGACCGTGCAGGCGCTGATGGACGGCTACCGCACCGAACTGGAACTGTTGATCGAGCACTGCCTGGAACGTCTGGGCTGAGCTTTTCGTCATCCAATCGGGGGAGGCTGCCACAGGCCTCCCCCCCTTCGAGGAACACCATGCTGCATCCTGAACTTGAAGCTTTTCTCGACCTGGCTGAAGCCAACGCGGGCAACGCACCGTTTCATCAGATGAAACCTGAAGAAGCCCGCCGGGTCTTTGAGCAATCCACCGAGCAACTGCGCTGGGCCGCGCCGCAGGGCTTGGCCATCCAGGCGCTGCACGCCCCGGCCCGGGATGGTGCGGCCATACCGCTGCGCCTGTACCGGCCGCCACAGGCAACGGCGCAGTTGCCGGTGCTGGTGTACTTCCATGGCGGCGGTTTTGTCGTCGGCAGCCTCGACAGCCATGACGGCGTCTGCCGCGAATTGTGCGCCAGGGCCGGCTGCGCAGTGCTGGCAGTGGGTTACCGGCTGGCGCCGGAGCACCGCTTCCCGGTCGCCCTGGAGGACGGCCAGGACACCTTGGCCTGGTTGGCCAAGCAGGCCGGGTCGTTGGGGCTGGACAGCGCACGGGTTGCGTTCGGCGGCGACAGCGCAGGTGCGACGCTGGCCACGGTGCTGGCCATCGAAGCGGCGCAACTGGGGGAGCGAGCGGTGCTGACGCCATGTGCCCAGCTGCTGTGCTACCCGGTTACCGATGCCAGCCGGCAGAGTGTCTCGCGTACGCTGTTCGGCGAAGGCTACCTGCTGGAAAGCGATACGCTGGAATGGTTCTACGACCATTACGCGCGCACCCCGCAGGACCGCCAGGACTGGCGCTTCTCACCGTTGCTGGCCGAGGACCTGAGCGGTGTGGCGCCGGCCATCGTTGCCCTGGCCGGGCTCGATCCGTTGCTGGACGAAGGCCGGGCTTACGTCGAGCGCTTGCGCGAGGCGGGGGTGGCGGTCGAGGTGATGGAGCTGCCGGGGCTGACCCATGACCTGCTGCGCATGGCCTCGGTAGTGCCGGATGTGCTGCAGGTGCATGAGCGGTTGTGTGTGGCGTTGGGTAGGGTGTGGGGGTAGGGTCCCCGGAGGCCCGAGGTGTTCGCCTTGAGGTTTTCAGTGCCTGTGAGATCGAGCGCCGCCCGCGCGGCGCTTCGCGGGGCAAGCCCGCTCCCACAGTCTGTTTCGGGCCAATCTCTCCTGTGCAAGTACCGGCGCTTGCCTTAGTGCATGACTGAAGACAAAAGTAACTGCTCCACCTCAGATATCGAACAGGACAAACAAGGCGGACAGTGGAGACCTCCTAGGAGTAACTGGCCCGAAACAGACTGTGGGAGCGGGCTTGCCCCGCGAAGCGCCGCGCGGGCGGCGCTCGATCTCTCAGGCGCTGAACATGTTGTGGCAGGCACCTGGTGGCCTCACCAAGTCCCCAAGACAGACATCCAGAAACAAACAAAAAAGGGCCGCTAAGCGGCCCTTTCTGTTCCCAAGCTATCAACCTCAGAAATCACCCTTGAGCGTCAGCATGAAGTTGCGTGGCTCGCCGTAGTAGTTACCCCAACCGGTGGCACCGATGGTGGAGTAGTACTTCTTGTCGAACAGGTTGTTGCCGTTGACCGCCACGGTCCAGTGCTCGTCCAGGCGATACTGCACGCGGCCGCTGAACAGTGTGTAGCCTGGTTGTTCGATCTTGATATTGCCCTGGCGGCGGAAGTTGTCGCTCTGGCTGGACACCCCTGCGCCGATTGTCCAGCGATCCAGCGCACCATCGAGCTGGTAGTCACCCCAGACCTTGAGCATGTGCCGCGGAATGAAGCTGGAGGTGAAGGTCAGCTCGGTCGGGTCGGTATCGTTGATGGTCTTCAGGTACTTGGTCTGGGTGTAGGTGTAGCCGGCCAGCAGTTGCAGGCGGTCGATCGGCGAACCGCTGATCTCGGCCTCGAAGCCCTGGGCACGGACTTTGCCACTGTCTGTGTAGCAATAACCGTCACTGGAACCTGCACAGACATTTTCATAATCGGTTTCGGCACGGTGGTCTTCGATGGTACGGAACAGGTTGAACGAGGTATTCACATTGCCGTCGAGCAGTTCGCCCTTGATACCGAGCTCATAGCTGCCGCCAGTCTTGGGTTGCAGCGATTGACCGTCGGCAGTGGTCAGGTTGCCTTGCGGCTGGAAGATCTGCGCGTAGCTGGCGTAGGCGGTCCACTGGTCGTTCAGGTCGTAGAGCAGGGCGCCGAACGGGGTGACTTCACCGTTTTCCTTGCTGCGGATGTGCTCCCAGGTATCCCAGCGCTGGGTGTAGGAGTCGCGGTCGTTGCGGTACCAGCTGACGCGGGTACCCAGCACCAGGGTGAGTGGTTCGGCCAGCTTCAGGCGCAGGTTGGCATAGGTGCCCCACTGGGTGGTGGTGGAGTCGGTCGGAAACGGGCCGCCGCGGAGGGTGCCGGTCTGGTAGTCGGCCTTCGATGGATGCGGGAAGTCATCCGACGGGTCGAAAGGGTTCTGCGTGCCGCTCAACGCCAGCAGGGCAAAGTAGTCGTGGTTCTTCTGGCGGCTGGCGTTGGCCCCGACGATCAGCTCATGCTCGAGGCCGAATGCCTCGAACTTGCCATCGATGTAGCTATCGAAGCCGTAGTCGGTCTGGTCGTAGTCGAAGCGGCCGGAGTAGCGCCCCATCGCCCCGGTGGTGGCCCCCACCGGCACCGAACCTTCGGAGTAGCCGTACTCGATGTTCTGGTTGTTGTGGGTGTAGACCGAAGCGAAGTTCAGCGACCAGTCATCGTTGAAGCGGTGCTTGAGGTCGGCGAAACCGGTGATGCGCTCGCTTTGCAGGTCGTTCCAGCTGGCACCCAGGCAGGTCGAGCGGGACAGCTTCAGGTCGCTGCCATCGGCGTAACGGGGCAGGCCGTGGTAGCAGGGCGAGGCGTCGACGTCCTCGTAGGCCAGGCCGAAGCCCAGTGTGGTGTCGGGCGTCACGTCCCAGTCGATGGCACCATAGGCGACACGGTCCTGGCGATCGGCATTGTCGTAGAAATACTGCTTGTCCTGCAGCGCCGCCACGGCGCGGCCGCGCACGGTGCCTGACTCGTTCAGCGGGCCGCCCACGTCCACCTGGCTGCGGTAGTTGTCCCAGCTGCCAGCGGAGAGGGTCACGCTGGTGTGGGCCTTGTCCTGGCCTCGTTTACGCACGAAATTGACGCCACCGGCCGAGGAGCCGGAGCCCTTCATCATGCCGGCCGCGCCCTTGAGGATCTCGACGCGGTCATAGAACGCCATGTCGCTGGAAAAGCTGTTGGCCTGCACATAGTTGCCGCCCACGTCCAGGGGCACGCCATCGTACTGGTACTGGCCGTCGAGGTTGAAGCCGCGGGAATAGAAGTACTTGCCGCCCATGGGCGAGTCGTAGGTGGTGATGCCGGGCGTCTTGTCCAGCACCTGCTCGAGGGTGTTGAGGTTCTGGTCGTCGAGCATCTTGCGGGTCATGACGGTGACCGACTGCGGCGTTTCCTTCAGGGTATGGACGCCTTTGCCAATGGTCACGGCGCGTGCGGCATACGAGTTGGTCCCCTCACTCGTGGCATTCAGCGTGTTGGCATCGATGTTCAGTGGCCCCAGTTCCACTGCCGACGCACCGGATGCGCCACTGAGAATCACAGTATGGCCGTTGAGCTGGTAGGTCAGGCCGCTGTCACGCAGCAGCAGGCGCAGCGCCTGCTCCGGCTCCATGTTGCCGCGTATCGCCGGTGCGGTGGTGTTGCGCACGGTGTCCGGGCTGTACAGCAGTTGCAGGTCGGCCTGCCTGGCCAGCGCATCGAGCGCCCCGGCCAACCCTTGCGAAGGGATATCCAGTTGCACGGGTTCTGCATTGGCGTTCATCGCGGCAGCCAGCGTACAGGCCAGCAGCGACGGGGAAAGCAAGGCCAGTGACGTTCTGCGGATTGCCCTGGCAAGTGGTGAAAACGTGTTGGTGGTCATGCTGGTACTCAGTATTGGCAGATTACATATGAGTTTTATTCGCATTTATGTAACGTTCCGACCCGCAAGAACCGGAAAAGTCAGACCGAAAATTCTGTAACGGCTGTTTCAACGCGCTTCCCGTCGCGCAGGCGCAGCACGTGATCGGCGACGTCGAAGTAACGGTCGTCGTGGCTGATGACGATGATGGTCTTGCCCAGACGCTTCAGTTCCGGCAGCAGCTCGGTGTAGAAAATGCGCCGGAATGTCGGATCCTGGTCGGCCGCCCATTCGTCGAACACCAGTACCGGGCGCTTCTCCAGCCAGGCGTTGACCAGCGCCAGGCGCTTGCGCTGGCCGGTGGACAGGTCGGTGGTGGTGAAAGCACCGTCACGGATCTGCACCTTGTGGGCGATCTCCAGCCGTTGCAGGTACTTGCCGGCATCCTCGGGCAGGGCCTGGGCGTCCTGCAACAGGTCATCGAACAGGTAGTAGTCGGCGAACACGGTGGTGAACAGCTGACGGTAGTCGTCGCGATTGGCTGCGGTGACGGCGTGGCCATCGAGCAGGATCTCGCCTTGCTGCGGTGCATACAGGCCCAGCAGCAGCTTGATCAAGGTGGTCTTGCCGCAACCGTTCTCGCCGACGATGAACAGGATGTCGCCCTGTTCGATGCGCAGGTTGATCGGCCCCAGGGCGAACGGCGCCGCGCCGGCTACTGGCGCAAAGGCAAAACCGACGTCGCGCAGTTCGAGGCTGCGGATCTGTTGATCGGGCACTTCGGCGGCCGCAAGCAGCAGGTGAGGCTCGGGCGAGGAGAACTGCTGCGACAGTTCGGCAATGCGGCGGAAGGCGATCTGCGCGCGGCTGACGATCGGCAGGGTCGAGACCAGGTGTTCCAGCGGCCCTTTCATGTACAGCAGTACCAGCACGAAGCCACTGGTGACCTTGGGGTCGCTGACCAGCTGGGCCTGTTGCAGGGCCAGCACCAGGCCGATGACCACGAAGAACAGCATCGAGCCCAGGCTCTTGGCGATGACGAAAATGTTGATCGAGCGCACGTGCGTGTCGCGGATGTAGTTCGCCGTGCGGCTGATGCGGTCGTTGAACATGCGCTGGCGGCGTGGCCGGCTGATGCGCAGTTCCTTGGCACCGGAGGCAACGCCGTCGTAGTGCTTCTGCAGTTCATCCTCCGCTTCGCGCGCCGCATTGAAACCGCGAATGCCACGTACCCGCGCAATGTACTGCACCGCAGTACCGAGCAGCACGGCAAGGGCGGCGATCAGGAACATCGGCCAGGACAGCTGCGCCAGGTAACCTAGGCAGCCCAGGGTCACCGACAACGAGATGGCCAGTGGCGCGAAGGCGAAGGCGAAGTCGCTGATGGTGTCGACGTCGTGGGTCAGCACCGGGATCAGGCGGTGGCTGCGGTAGCGTTCGATCTGTTCGATGGGGGCGCTGAGCACCTTCTCGCCCAGGTCGCGGCGCAAACCGGCGATGACGTGCTGGCCCACATAGTTGGTGCCGATGTCCGAGGCGATGGAGGAGGCCAGTGCCACCAGGCAGATGCCGGCGAACGCCAGCACCACACCCCAGCTCAGGGCACCCGGTGCATGCAGCAGGTTGTTGATATTGGCCAGCAGCAGGGTGATGCAGAAACCGCCGACGATGCCCAGCCCGACGGCAATGGCGACAATCAGCCGGTAGGGTTTGAGCAAGCCGAGGAGTTCGCGAAGTGCGCCAGGGGTCGATCGGTTCATGGTGGGTTCCTGGTGGATGCGCGGATGCGCTTTGGGGCGCTATGCAAGGCAGGCGCCGTGCGGGCCATTGCCCTGTGATGAAGACGTTCGAGAAGCGTTCTTATTTAGGAGGCCCAGACCCTGGGCCTGGGCAGGTACTGCAAGCGGGGTTCAGAGCTCGCGGGCTACCCGGAAGCCCAGCCAGTCGCCGCGCACATAGGGTTCGCGGTAGTTGCGGTTGCCGGAGCGGGAGAACACCGGCGCTTCGCTGTAGTCGTTGCCGCGAATGTGGTTGTACTCGCAGCTCGCCTCCATCCAGGCACTGCCATCGGCCGGGGCACCGACATAGTTGTCGTGCCGGCAGTCGGCGACCCATTCGTAGACGTTGCCGTGCATGTCGTACAAGCCGAACGCGTTGGCCGGGAAGCTGCCGGCGGGCGAGGTGTAATTGTAGCCGTCGGCGGCGCCATAGGTGTTGGCGTGCTGGGCGATGCTGTAGTCCTTGCCTTCATCGAAGGGGAACGGGAACGGGCCGCTGGAGCCTGCGCGGGCGGCGTATTCGCGCTCGGCTTCGCTGAGCATGCGGTAGTGCTTGCCGGTCTTTTTCGACAGCCAGGCAACGTAGGCCTTGACCTCGTCGTAGCTGATGCACACCGCCGGTTGGTCTGGGCCCTGCGGGTAGCTGGGCTTGCCGTTGGTGCAGCGCCGGCCGGGGCGGTCGTCGCCGTCGGGCAGGGTGACCCTGGCGTCACGCTGCCATGCCTGCAGCTGTTTGGCTTGCACCTGAAACTGGCTGATGGCGAAGGGCTTGGCGAAGGTCACGGTGTGCATCGGGCCTTCGTCCGGCTGGCGGCCGACCTCGTCGTCAGGTACGCCCATGGTGAAGCTGCCAGCAGGCAGCACGACCATGGGCGGGCAATCCTTGCAGTCCTTGAACGTCTGGCCGGGTGCGTGGGCATCGGCGGCCAGGGCCGGTGCGCTGGCAAACAGGGCGGCCACCAGGGCCAGGGGGGGGAACGTGTGCATGGCGGTTCTCTTGAAAGGCAAAAGGTCAGGCAAGTTGCGGGGCGAGAATGGTCATCAACCGGTCGATCTCGGCCTCGTCGTTGAGCAGGCTCGGGGCCAGGCGCACCACCGGGCCGACGTCACGGTCGACGGCGTCGCTGATCACTTTGTTGGCCATCAGGTGGCGGGCGACGGCATCGCAGTCGCGGCCCTCGACACGGAAGAAGGTGAAGCCGGCGGAAAGCTGGCTGCTGCGCGGCGTTACCAGCTGCACCTTCGAGTGCTCGGCGAGGCGCTGCTTGAGGTAGTCGTTGAGCTGGTGCACCCGGGCCTGGACATCGGCCTTGCCCAGCTGCAGGTGCAGTTCGAACGCCTTGCCCAGGGCCAGGCGATGGTCGAAGGCGTGGTAGCCACCGGGGGTCATCAAGGTGCCGAAGTTATCGCCCTTGGTGAAGGTCGGCAGGCTCGGCACCAGGTAGGGCTGGGGCTTGGCTTCGCGGGCGATGATCACGCCGGTGCCGCGTGGGCCGAACAGCCATTTGTGGGTGCCGGCGATGAAGTAGTCGCAGTTGAAGTCGGCGAAGTTCACGTCCTCGATGCCGAAGCCGTGCACGCCGTCGACCACATAGATGATCTGGTCCTGCTCGTCACGGCTTCGGTTAAGCGTTTTGACCAGTTCACCGACCTCGCGGATCGGCAGCTTGACGCCGCTGCCGGACTGTACCCAGGTCATGCCCAGCACGCGGGTTTCCGGGCGGATGGCCTGACGGAGATTGCCGAGCATTTCGTCCACCGAGGCCTGTTGCGGCTCCTTGAACAGCGTCACGCGGCGCACCTGCGTGCCCATCAGCTGCTCGCGGTAGGCGAGGCGGGTATTGGTGGAATAATGCTCGTGGGCGCTGACCAGGATCTCCTTGCCTGGCGCCACCTGCAGGCCGCCGTAGATCATCGACAAACCTTCGGTGGTGCTGCCGGTCAGGGCCACCTGGCCCGGCTGCACGCCGAAGTAGCGGCCAGCCCAGGCGCGCACTTCGTCTTCATGGCCCCAGAGTTCCTCGCGGTCCCAGTCGACCATTTCGCCCGGGTTCTGGTCCAGCCGTGCGCGGAAGCGGGCAATGGCTTCGCTGACCACACGGGGGTGGGAGGCGAGCAGGAAATTGCAGAAGTGCAGGTAGGCTGGGTCCAGGTCGAACTGCTGGCGCAGGGCTTGCCATTTGTCTTGTGCGGGTTTTGCCACGGGCGTAGCAGCCAGTGCGCTCGGGGCAAAGCTGCCGGTCAGGGGCAGGGCGGCGGCGAGCAGGCCGGCCTGCTTGAGAAAACTGCGACGGTCGTTCATCAGCCACGCTCCGCTTGTGGGTTGGCACTTGGCTTGGCCAGGCGCTGTACCTCTTCCCACACCCGCAGGAAGTTGCCGCCCCACAGCTTGGCGATGTCGGCATCGGAGTAACCACGCTGGATCAGCTCGGCGGTGACATTGCGCGACTCGCCGACGTTCATCCAGCCGGTAACGCCGCCACCGTCGTTGAAGTCCGAAGCGATGCCGACATGGTCGATGCCGATCTTGCGCACGGTGTAGTCGATCGCATCGACCAAGTCCTTGACCGTGGCGTGGGGCTCTTCGTCGAGGATGGCGTACAGCGCGCTGGCGTACTCGCCGAACTTCTTCTCGGGCCAGATGGAGATGATCGCGTCACCCGGCATCAGGGCGTTGGCCAGGCCATTGAGCGGCTGCAGGTCGAAGCGCTTGCGCAGGGCATTGAGCTTGTCCAGGGTGCCCTGGCTGAGGGGTTTGAGGTAGGCCGGGAAGCCCACTACCTGAACCACGCCGCCGCTGTGCTTGATCGCTTGTAGCTCGTGGTCGCTGAGGTTGCGCGGGATGTCCACCAGCGCCCGCGGTGCCGAGTGGGAGGCGACCATCGGCGCGCGGCTCAGGCGGGCCACGTCTTCCAGGGCCAGAGTGGACATCTGCGACACGTCGATGATAACCCCCAGGTCATTGAGCCGGCCCACCGCCTGCTCGCCCAGCGGCGACAGGCCACCGAGGGCATCGGGGGTGTCGTTGAGAAACGGCAGCGGGCGCGAGGAGTCGGCCCAGGCGTTGTTGCCCACGTAGCTGAAGCCGAACATGCGCATGCCGCGTGCGGCCCAGGTGTCCAGGGCATCGAGGTCGTTGCCCAGCGGGTAGGCGTTGAGCATGCTGAGGAAGATCGCGAACTTGCCCTCGCCATGCAGGCGGCGGAAGTCGGCGGGGGTGTAGGCGATGGCGACCTGGTTGGGGTAGTCGCGGACCATACCGGTTAGGATCTTGTAGCGCATCTCCTGCTGCTGACGCGCTTCGTCGACGAAAGCAGCGGTCGGGCGATGGGGGGCGTTCGGGCCGTTCCAGATTTCCGGCCAGCCAAAGATCGTCAGCGCCGCACCCGAGAGCCGGCCGCGGCCGGCCTTGACCAGGTCGAACTGGCCGCTGCCATCCTTGTCGGCTTCCTTGCCTTCGGTGCCGAAGTTCAGCGGCACGGTGATATGGCTGTCGAAGGAGAGGATGCGCTCCTGAAGTTCTTCGGCATGTTTCATCACCTCACGCGGGTAACCGGCCGGCAGGTAGATGAAGAAGTACCAGGCCGCGGCGCCCGCGAGCGCGAGGATCAGCGCCAGGGCAGCGAGGTAGGGGGCCTTGCGCAAGCGTGTCGTGTTCATTGCCATCCCGTTGGTTGCAGGGTCGATGCGGTTGCGGCAGCCGCGATCACGGGGCTTGCCTGTCACGGAGGGACGAGAGCGACAGCGGGAAATTTAGCGACGTGCTGCCGGTAAATTTGCCGGGCGGCGTCTCGTTCTAGCTCGATAGGCGTGGCTGACACGGATACGGATGTGGCGATGAGGTTTTCCAGGCGTGGGTTCATGGTGGGGCTGGCGGTAGCCGGGGCAGCGGGCTCGGCAGCGTGGTATGCGCGCCAGCCGCGCGACCATGATGAACAACTCGAGAAAGACGAGGTGCAGACCCCTGGGGAAGCCACGGTAGAGGCTGCCACAGGGAATGGCGTGCGCATCGCCGATAAGCTGCGCGGGATCTGGGACCTGCGTTTCAGCGGTGCCGAGGCCGGCCTGGACGGCTTGGCGCTGCAGGGCCTGCAGATGCTGCTGGATGTCGGCCCGACCGGCCGCTCGCTGCGCGGCTTCATCGACCAGGCGGAGCGCCTGCGCGGCGATGACCCACCGCGCTACCGGGTGCTCGGCGAGCTGGTCGCCGCCGATGCCGGCAAGGTCCGCTGGCGCCTGGTGCCGGCCGGGGCATCCGCGCCGAGCCATGAACTGGAAGCGACCCTCGATGAAGTCTGGGCGTCCTGGGGCAACGCGGGTGCAGGCACCCTGACCGGGCGCATCCGTCGCCTCGACCGGCCATTGTCGAGCCCTGAGCCGGACAACCACTTCGTCGCCAGCAAGCGCGCCTTCCCCGAGGCGCGCCAGGTCACGCCACTGGCGCCAGCGCTGATGGCCTGGCTGAACTCCCCCGGGCACCGCCTGTTCCACCAGGTGTGGCATGCCACCCGGGACAAGTGGCACCGCCTGGACGACGACAAGCGCGATGCCCTGCGCGGCGCCGGCTGGCAACCCGGCCCGCGTGACGCCGAGCGCGGCGCACGTGGGCGACGCAAGCACCTCAATGGCTCCGGTGAGGATTTCTTCTTCATGCACCGGCACATGCTGGGGCACGCCCGCAGCCTGCAGCCTGACTTGCCGAACTGGACGCAACTGCCGCTGCCGTCACCGCAACTGGAATACGACCGGTTGGGGTTCATCCGCTACCAGGAAAACCATGACGGCAACTCGGTGCCGCCGGCCTGGGTCGCGGCAGATGATGAAGAACTGAGCCAATGGCTGCATGGCATCAAGGCGGCGGAAACGTTTTTCAGCAACTTCCAGGTCTGGGAGTCGCAATACCAGGACCCGGACTACCTCAGCCGCCTGACGCTGGGGCAGTTCGGTTCGGAAGTGGAACTGAACATTCACGACTGGCTGCACATGCGCTGGGCGACCGTGACCCGCGACCCCTCCAACGGCGCGCCGGTGATGGGTGATCGCAACCAGACGGACTATGCGGCGCGCTGGTTCCGGGAGGAAAACGACTTCCTTGGCGACCCGTTCTCGTCCCACGTCAACCCGGTGTTCTGGCGTTTCCATGGCTGGATCGACGACCGCATCGAGGACTGGTACCGGGCCCACGAGCGCGCCCACCCGGGTGAGGTGCAGCGTCGCGAGGTCAATGGTGTGTGGTGGTTTGCGCCGGGGCGCTGGGTGCAGGTTGGCGACCCTTGGCTGGGGCCGATGACCCATGGCTGCGGGGGGATTTCCGATGCCGGGGGCGGGGCGGGGGAGATGGAAGTGGAGGCGATGAAGCTGGCGTTGCGCATTGCCTTCAGTGGCGAGCGGGAGGTTGATGAGCTGCTGCGGCGTACGCCGCGCAGGCCTTGGTATGCGCGGCATATGAAGTTGCCGGAGGGGGCGGTTTAGGTTGCGTGATGGCTTGCAGGTGTTTGCCGTGACAGGTGCAGCGCCTATGAGATCGAGCGCCGCCCGCGCGGCGCTTCGCGGGGCAAGCCCGCTCCCACCGTCTGTTTCGGGCCAGTTACTCCTGTGAGGTCACCACTGTCCGCCTTGTTTGTTCCATTCGCTCTTGAGTTGGGCTCACCCGCTTTCCCACTGATTTCCAGCCATGCACCAAGGCGGGCACCGGTACTTGCACAGGAGGGATTGGCCCGAAACAGACTGTGGGAGCGGGCTTGCCCCGCGAAGCGCCGCGCGGGCGGCGCTCGATCTCACAGGCGCTGCACCTGTCATGGCGCACCTGTAAGCTTCCCCCAATCTCAATCGACCCTATCCCCAGTCAACCGACAACACGGGCTGTAGCTCAACGCAACCTGTTCTTGGTCAGCTCGATTTCGTTCATCAGTGCCTTGGCCAAGGCAATCAGGTAATCCGCCGCACCCAGCAGCTTGTGGTCATCTTCCATGTCGCCTTCGCGTACCAGGTGCTTGATGTAGCCCAGCAGAATCGAGACTTGCTCGTAGGCATCCTCGATCGGTACATCGGGTTGCACGCGCAGCAGGTTGATCGGTGGGTTGCCGACGTCGAGGAAGGTTTCCGCGCCGATGGTGGTGATGACGTTGGGTTCGTCTGCCATGCGTCACTCCTGGGCCTGCTGGCCGTAAAGCTGGGCGTGGACATGTTCGACCAGTGAATGGGCGATCTCGCTGGCATGCATGGCGTTGCCGAGCATGTTGAGGCCCGGCTCGCCGGCGCGGGCGCGGCAGTGTTCGTCGATGGTTTCGACGACCCCGCGCAGGAGTTCGCTGGCGTGGGCCAGGGCGTCGGGGGGGCACATGCCGGTGCGGACGGTGAAGAATGGAGTGTTGACGGGTTTGTTGCGGGGAGGGTCGGGTACTATTTTTTTCATGACAGTTGACCTTTGTTCGGTGACGGGAACTGCCACTTCAATCTTTCTCACGGATTGGGTGGCAGCCATGCACGGGGTGAGAAACCGAGGAACAAAGGCAAACTCGGCCAGACCGAAGTCTGCCCGTGCATAGCCGCCATAGCGACGGCGCCTTGTATCAGTCGGGTTCTCACACCCGGTCGCCGGAGCGACCCGAAAACGTTATCCGTGAGGGGTTTCCCCGACAACAGCGATACTTCAGCACTGCGCGTAGGATAATTCCCAAGCATGTTGTTCTTGAAGCATTTGGTTTCAGGTTCGGGAAAATCTTACAGGTAAGGGCTTGGAGGGATAGGGCGGGGGATTGGGTTAGGCCTACCATGTGTTCGCCATGACAGGTGCAGCGCCTGTAAGCCTCTCCCAATCTCAAATCACTTCAACACCGCATCATTGAGCGCCGCCATATGTGTCCTTTCAAATTGCAGCGGCGTAACGGTGATGTGACCCGCCGCCAGCTCAGCCATTTCCGTGCCGGGCTGATCAACCTCTCGCGCATTGTTCAACCTGATCCAGTGGTAATCGAACCCGCGAGGATCAACTTCCGTGCGCACCGACATGCTGTTCAAAGGCCCGGCGCCCTGCCGCGTCACCTTCAGCGGCAGCGTGGCCTGTTGGTCGCAGTTGGGGAAGTTCACATTCAGGCAGGCATCGCTCGGCCAATCCTGACTGAGCAGTGCTTGAAGCACCTTGGGCGCATGGGTCAGCGCGTTGTCCCAAGGCACGTTCGCCCGGTCACTGTAGGCCTGGCTCAGGGCAATCGAGCGGATCCCAAGCAGCATGCCGGTCATGGCCGCGCCGACCGTGCCGGAGAACACCGTTTCCATACCTAGGTTAGCGCCGCGGTTGACTCCCGAGAGAACGAGGTCGGGCCGGGCATCCTTGAGCAGATGCTGTACCGCAATCACCACACAGTCACCGGGTGTGCCGGTGACCGCGAAGCGTCTTTCACCATGCTCACTGACCCGCAGCGGCGCATGCAGGCTGAGCGAGTGCGAGGTGCCGCTCTGGTCTGCACGCGGGGCCACCACCCACACCTCATCGGCCAGTTGCGCGGCAACCTGCTCCAACACTTTCAGCCCCGTGGCGTCGATGCCGTCGTCGTTGGTGACCAGAATCCTTCCAAGTTTTTGCTGAGTCATGGCGGTCGGAAAATCCTTGTGATGGGAGCCGACAGTTGAGACTAGACCGTTTCCATAGGTCTGGGGCTCGCAATGCATCGTTGACATAGTTGCCTTTAGCAATGATATGCTTGCTTAAAGCAACTATATGGATCTGGTCATGTCCACTGCAAATTATCCGCGCGTTGATTCCATTCGTGCCTTCAATCGGTTTTACACGCATCAGTTGGGCCTGCTTGATGAACACCTGCTGCGCTCTGAGTTCTCTTTGACCGAGGCGCGCATTCTGTTCGAACTGGGAGCAAGAAATGGACTGACCAGCTCGGACCTGAGGCAACAGCTGGGCCTTGACGCGGGTTATCTGAGCCGGGTCATTACCGGATTGGAAAAACGCGGCCTGGTCGAAAAGGCGCGTTCCGAGTCGGATGCACGAGCCTATGAAATTCACCTTACCGAGATGGGGCAGCAAACGCTGGGCGGCTTGCAGCAAGATTCGCGGGAGGCTGTAGCAGGTTTGTTGCTGCGCCTTGGCGAGCCCCAGCAGGAACAACTGCTCCGGGCCATGACCCAGATAGAAATGCTGCTGGGGGATTCGAATCGTTCCTATGTGCTGCGCGATCCCCGGCCGGGCGACATGGGACTGGTGGTTCAGCAACAGGCCGAACTCTATGCCCGCGAATACGGGTGGAACTCGGAGTTCGAGGCTCTGGTGGCCGAGATCGTTGCGAAGTACCTGCGCGAGTATGACGCGAGGTTCGATCGCTGCTGGATCGCAGAATTGGCCGGGAAAGTTGTGGGCTCGATCTTCGTGGTCAGGCATGACGCAACCACGGCGAAGCTGAGGATGCTGTATGTCGACGCCAGTGCAAGGGGGATGGGCATCGGCAACCGGCTGGTGGATGAGACGCTTCGGTTTGCCCGGCAGGCGGGTTACAAGCGGATGATTCTGTGGACTACCAGCAATCTTGTTGCTGCGCGCAAGATCTATCAGCGAGCAGGATTCGAGCTGATCGAAGAAGAGCCAGTCAGCAGTTTTGGCAAGGAGCTGGTGAGCCAGACCTGGGGGCGGGATTTGTGATGGGCAGGGTTGTGGATTGGGTGAGGGCTGCCATGTGCCAGCCACAACAGTTGCAGCGCCTGTGAGATCGAGCGCCGCCCGCGCGGCGCTTCCCGGGGCAAGCCCGCTCCCACAGTCTGTTTCGGGCCAGTTACTCCTGTGAGGTCACCACTGTCCGCCTTGTTTGTTCCATTCGCTCTTGAGTTGGGCTCACCCGCTTTCCCACTGATTTCCAGCCATGCACCAAGGCGGGCACCGGTACTTGCACAGGAGGGATTGGCCCGAAACAGACTGTGGGAGCGGGCTTGCCCCGGGAAGCGCCGCGCGGGCGGCGCTCGATCTCACAAGCGCAGATGCTCTTACTGGCGAACACCTGCAAGCCCTCACACATCTCTCACGCCGTTACTTACAATTCCCCGCCTTGCGATACCCTGCCGCCTGCGCCTCGGCCTCACTACCAAACGCCACCTGGTTCTTCTGCGAAACCTGGCTGTACCCCGGGCAACCGCTGGCCAGGTGATACACATGGCTATTGCGGTTTCCCAGCACCGCACCGCCAGCCGCGGTACTGGCCAGCGTAGGCTTGGCCGCTTCCTTCACCGCGGTTGCCGGCACCACGGCCGCACCCTGCGGCGTATACCCCAGCGCCCATTTGCGCTCACCGGTCACGAACGGGTTGTTGTGCCCCATGATCGCGGCAATCCGCTGGTCACGCTGCTTCTCCCAGGCCGTCACCGGGTGCTGCTTGTCCCAGGCCATCAGTACCTGCTGCTGCTGGCGCGACATGCTCAGCTTGTAGCGATCGAACATGTAGAACGTGGTGCGTGCCACCAGCCCCTTCACCTCGTCGCGTGGCTCGGCGGTTTTCTGCTGGAAGTCGATCCTGGTGGTGCACTGGCCGTACTGCGGCGCAACGCCAGAGACCATGCCGTAGTTGAAGTTGCTGCGGTCTCCGTTCACTTCGCCCACGGACGGGTAGAGGTTGAACAGGTCCGCCTCCATGGCCCGGAAGGTCGGGTCGCTGTCGACGCACTGCTCGCGCCCGCCGTTCTGCCAGCACTGGCGCTGGTGGCCGAAGGTCCAGGCCGGGACGATATGCTCCCACTCGGTACGCTCGGCGCGGGTCTGCAGCTTGCGGGTTTCATAACCACAGGATTTCAGGTCGACCCGGCCACCAGACTTGCCGACCCAGGTCCACTTGCAGCCACAGTACAGCTCGCCCATGGCGCTGTTGCCCTGGTCCTGGTAGATCTTCTGTTTGGCGATCACCTTGGCTTCGGTGAAGGTGGCGGGTGGGGTGGCGAAGGCGGCGGGGATGGCAGCGAAGGCGAGGGCGACGGCGCAAAGCAGTTTCTTCATGAAATACGTCTTAGGCTTACAAAAAGACGCGATTATACGGCTTGCGCAATTTGATAGAAGAGATGAAAGGCTTGCACTTGAGCGCTGCGGCGCTATCGTTTGCGGGTCATGATCTAGTCGAGCGCGTTGTCATGCAAATTGCCCCATCGCCTCTCAACGAGGCCGCCCGCCTGTGTTTCCTCGAGAGCCTGAACATTCTCGATACCCCGGCCGAGGAAACCTTCGACCGCATTACCCGGTTGGCCAGTGTACTGATCGATGTGCCCATGGCCCTGGTGTCGCTGATCGACATGAACCGCCAGTGGTTCAAGTCGCGCCAGGGCATCGATGTCGCCGAGACCACGCGCGATGTGGCGTTCTGTGCCCATGCCCTGCATGCCCAAGACATCCTGGTGATCCCGGATGCCAGCGCCGACCCACGTTTCGAAAACAACCCGCTGGTGACCGGTGGGCCGTGCATCCGCTTCTATGCCGGTGTGCCGCTGCGCTTTGCCGGCGAGCTGACCGTGGGCACCCTGTGCGTGCTGGACTCGCGGCCCCGCCAGGTGTCGGATACCGAACTGGCGCACCTGCGCGACCTCGCGCGGATCGTCGAGCGTGAGATGTTGCACCGCAGCCTGGCCATCGACTCGGGCAGCGCAGTGCAGCAGGCGGAGCAGGGCGCCCTGGCGTCTTCCGAGGCGCGTTTTCAACGGGTGTTCGATAGCAGCCCGACGAGCAAGGCGCTGGTGGGCCTTGACGGGCGCATCCTCGAGCCCAACCGGGAATTCTGCCAGTTGCTGGGCAGGGCCAGGGAGTGGCTGGTGCTGACCCGGTTGGGCGAGCTGATCGATCCTCAAGACCTGGCCAAGCTGGACGAGCCCTGGCAGCAGATCGTTGCCGGCGAGCAGGATTCTCTGGTCATCGAGGTACGGCTGATGACCCCCGGCAATGCCGCACTGTGGAGCGAGCTGAGCGTGTCGGCGCTGCGCAACGAGCGCGGCGTTACCGAGCAATTGGTGGTGTTCGTGCGCGACATCAGCGAGCGCAGGCGCCGCCAGCAGCAACTGCAACGCTACCAGGCGACCCTGGAGCAACAGGTGGCGCAGCGCACCGAAGAGCTGGCCCGCAGCCAGGAAACCCTGCAAGCCATCGCCGACAATATCCCGGTGCTGATCGCGCATATCGGCACCCACCTCGAATACCGCTTCAACAACGCCGTGTACCGGCAGATTTTCGGCGTCGAGCCGACCCAGCTCAAAGGCCGCAAGGTGCAGGATGTGCTGCCGGCGGACGTGTATGAGCAGCTGTTGCCTTGCTTCCAGAAAGCGCTGGCCGGCGAGCGGGTGGAGGCTGACAACGTGCGTTACAGCCTCGACGACCCGCGGATCTGGCACGCGACGTATGTGCCCGATATCCGCAATGGCAAGGTCGAGGGCTTTTTCGTCATGTCGCTGGATGTGACCGAACGCAAGCGCAAGGAAAAGACCCTGCTCGACCAGGCCACGCTCGACCCGCTGACCGGGCTCCCCAACCGCGCGGCGTTGCATGAGGAACTGGACTTCGCCTTGAAACAGCGGGCGGCGTTTGCCTTGTTCTTCATCGACCTGGATGGCTTCAAGCAAGTCAACGACCAGCATGGCCACGAAGCGGGCGATGCCGTGCTGCAGGCTGCTGCGGGGCGCATGCTGGCGGCCATGCGCGCCGATGATACGGTGGCCAGGCTGGCCGGTGACGAGTTCGTGGTCATCGCCCAGGCCGTGACCAACCAGGCGTCAGCGCGGGATATCGCGGGCAAGCTGTGTGATGTGCTGTCGGCACCGATCGCGGTGGAAGGGGCCGAGGTGGCCGTCGGCGCCAGTATTGGCGTGTACCTCAACCATTCCGGGCATGACCCGCAAACGGCCGAAGATGCCCTGGCACTCGCCGACAAGGCCATGTACGAGGCCAAGCGCGGCGGGCGCAACCGCTTCAGTATGGTGCCTGACCGTTAGAAGCCCCAATGCTGCAGTGCCCATAACCCGCCCATGCCCACCGCCAGGGTCAGCAGCGTGCTGCGCGTGCGCCAGGCAACCAGCCCGGCGACGATCGCGGCCGGTATCTGCGGGTTGCCCCAATCGATACCGGGCTGGCCGGCCTTGAACACCACGGCCGGCAGCACCAGCGCGGCCAACACACTGGCCGGCACATACACCAGCGCGCGGCGTAACATCGGCGGAATACGCAACGTCCCGTAGAACTCGATGAACGACAGCCGTATCGCAAAGGTGCCCAAGCCAATCAGGGCAAAGGTGATCCATGGGTTGATGTCGGTCATGGCGCCTCCGTTGCCACGGTTGCGCCTTTGCGCAGCTGTTCGATGCACAGCCCACTGGCCACGCCGCCCAGCGAAGCGACCAGCAAGCCCAGGTTGTAGGGCAGGTCGTGGGCCAGGACGGCCAGCGCGCCGCCGACCACCGCTGCGCCCAGCGTTGCCGGGTTACGGATGCCCGGCACCAGCAGTGCCAGGAACGACAGTGGAATGGCAAAGCCAAGTGACCAGGATTCCGGAATGCCGGTCCCCAGGTACACACCCGCCAGCACCGCCAGGTTCCAGCCGAGCCACATCGGCACGGCGGTGCCCAGGTAGTACGGGAAAGCGAATCGGCCGAGGTCGCCAGCGCCGAACTTCAGGCTGCACAGGGCGAACGCCTGGTCGGATAACAGGTAGGACAGTGGCCAGGTCTTGCGCCGTGGCAGGCCGCTCAGATGCGGGGCCAGGGCTGCGCTGTA
Organism: Pseudomonas sp. NPDC086566; assembly: GCF_050280885.1. Classification (NCBI taxonomy): domain Bacteria; kingdom Pseudomonadati; phylum Pseudomonadota; class Gammaproteobacteria; order Pseudomonadales; family Pseudomonadaceae; genus Pseudomonas; species Pseudomonas sp. NPDC086566. The sequence continues at coordinate 191,662 of NZ_JBNNWD010000011.1, read as the reverse complement.
CATCAGGAAGCGCAGGTTGATCACCAGCGCGGTGGCCACCATGGTCAGCGGCAGCGCGCCGCTCTGCATCAGCTGCAGCACCACCATTTGCGCGGAGCCGGAATAGAACAGCAGGGTCATGCCCATCGCCTCGAACGGGGACATGCCCATACCGATGGCAGTGACCCCGGTAATCAGACCGAACGGCAGCATGCCGGTGGTCAGCGTTAGAACGGCGCGGACTCCGTCGTTGAAAGCGTGCATCCCGCTTTTGTAGTGCATGAGGGTTCCTTGAAGTTTCATCAGCCATGCCGGCGCGCAGGTGGAAATACAATGCCCGTGCTATTCCAGTGGTCAGCCGCGCGGCATATGCTTGGCTGTGTGGGAAGCACGTTGCCGTATGCGGCAAACACATGCACTGTCGGCAGCACCTTGTTCGGGGCGCAGTTGCTGGACATCAGGGAGAGCGTCCATGAATCAGGAAGCACAGCCGGCTCCGGCCGGTTTCAGTGAACAGCAGATCGCCACGCTGTTCAACTTGATCAGCGATGGGATCTGGGATTGGAATGCCAATACCGGTTTCGTCTATCGCAACCCCGGCTGGTACGCGATGCTCGGTTACCCAAGCCATTCCAAGGCCAACACCGTGCTGACCTGGGAAAGCATCATCCATCCTGAAGACTATCCACGCGTGATGGCGCACTTCGAAGCCTACATCAACCGGCACAGTGAGCACTATCTCATCGAGTACCGTTGCCGTTGCGGCGACGGCAGCTACCTGTGGGTGGAAGACCGTGGCCATATCATCGATCGCAACGAGGACGGCTCGGTGGCGCGCATGCTCGGTGCGCACCGCAACATCGATGCCGGCAAGCGCCTGGTGGCGGAGCTGGAACAGAGAAACCTCTCGCTGGAAGCCCAGGTGGCCGAGCGCACCCGCGAGCTGTCATGGGTCAACCAGCAGCTGCAGCACCAGCTCGACGAGAACCGCGTCCTGGCCGAGCGCGATGCGCTGACGCGGCTGGCCAACCGCTACCGGCTGGAAAAGACCTTGCACGATGAGTGCGAGCGGGCCAGGCGTTTCCGCCAGCCGCTGGCGCTGATTGCCATGGACCTGGATGATTTCAAGCCGATCAATGATCGCCATGGCCATGCCCGAGGTGACGCGGCACTGATCCAGGTGGCGGACAACCTGCGTACCTGCCTGCGTGAGCCCGACCTGCTGGCGCGCTGGGGCGGCGACGAGTTCGTCATGGTGCTGCCGCAGACCACGCTGGGTGAGGCACTCGAGCTGGCGGGGCAGTTGCGCCGGGTGATGGAACGAATGGAGCCGGTGGGCGAGTGCCGCCTGACCATGAGCTATGGCGTGGTGCAGTGGCAGGCAGGAGAGGGCCAAGAGGATTTGTTGGCCCGGGCCGATCAGGCCTTGTACCGGGCGAAGGGCTCGGGCAAGAACGCCATTTGCGATTGAAGCGCTTTGCAAGTGGATGTGATACCGGCAAGCGCTGCTGGGGCGCATCCTGATCGCCGGTACGCGCGCGGCTTAAAGTTTCCTGTCAGCATGCCGACTCATAGGTCACTGGATACGGGCAATGCATCCGTATCGCCAATGGTTGAAGTTCCTGCCCGCAGCGGCAGGGTGCGTCGCCTTGCGTCCACTTCAATTCATGCGCCGCTGCCGGTCGACGCAACCCGCGGTGGGCATTGGTCTCAAAGAGTTCTGAAGGGGCAAGTATGAATCTTTACGTCAACCAGGTGAAAAACAAGCCGGACTACCGGGGTGCGCTGTTCAAGGGCGATATCTTCCTCGAGACCGGCCTTGGCAATGCACACCAGCTGTGCGCCCTGGCCCGGCAGAGCATCACTGCCGCTTTCGAGGGTGAAACCGATCACCAGTCGCTGCACAAGATGATGCCGGTGGAGACCTTCGTCGAGCGCGTCACCGCACTCAAGCGCCAGTTCACCAATGGCCCTGAAGCCAAGGCACTGATCCGCGATTTCATCCGCGAGATCGGCGCCGACCCGAAAGACTACATCTTCGACGTGCCGCGGGTGCGCGTGGTGCCCAACTACGACTACCTGCATGCTGGCGTGAGCTATGCCTACAAACCGCACCGGGATACCTGGTATGGCAGCGTCGAAAGCCAGGTGAACACCTGGATGCCGGTGTACAGCATCGAGCCGGAACAGACCATGATGATCAACCCGGCATATTTCGAGCGGCCTGTGCACAACAGTTCGGCCCAGTGGAGCCTGAACGACTGGATCAACGTGCAGCGGCACAAGGCCTCGCAGAACATCACCGAAGAAACTCGGGTGCATCCGGTGCCGCTGGAAGACATCGACACCAGCGCCGAGCTGCGTGTTGCTGCCAACAGTGGCGAGATGCTGATCTTCTCGGGGGCCCACCTGCACGGCACCGTGGCCAACTTCACCGACAAGGTGCGCTTCAGCGTGGACTTCCGCCTGATTCACCTGCAAGACTTGTTGCACAAGCGCGGCGCACCGAACGTCGACAACGGCTGTTCGGACGCAGAGGCCGGCTTCAAAGACTTTTTCAATGCCAGCGACTTTTCGCAATTCCAGGGAGTTAACCCATGACCAAGCGTCGTCTGACTGCTGCCGAGGTCGAGTACAACGAAAAGCGCGCCAGCGTGCTGAGCCGTGTCGATGCCCAATACGTGGCTGACGCGCCGTTCCTGTTCGCCAACCGTATTGCCGTGACCGCTGCGCTGTCGCGTATCGAACTGTTCAAGATGGTCCAGGACATTCCTGGCGCCATCGTCGAGTGTGGTGTGTACAAAGGCAACTCGTTGATGCTGTACATGCAGCTGTCGATGATCCTGGAGCCGTATGCGATCAACCGTTCGATCATTGGTTTCGACACCTTCGGTGGTTTCGCCAGCATCGATGCCGAGCAGGATCCGGCCGACATCAATGAAAGCATGTTCTCCGACACCGACGAGACGCTGATCCAGGACATGATCGATGCCAACGACCTGATCCGTCCGGTCAACCGCATCCCGCGCTGCGAGATCGTCAAGGGCGACATCCTCGAAACCGTGCCGGCCTTCGTCAAGACCCGTCCGGACCTGGTGGTGGCGATGCTGATTCTCGACACCGACCTGTACAAATCGACCAAGGTAGCGCTGGAAACTTTCCTGCCGTACATGCCCAAAGGGGCAATCGTGGTGCTGGACGAGGTGGCCTATCGCAACTTCCCGGGCGAAACCCAGGCGCTGCGTGACGTGCTGGACTTGAACAAGGTCGAGCTCAAGCGTCTGCCGTTCGATTCGTCGGTAGGCTACTTCCGCGTCTGACGTGGTATAGCGACCAGCGAAAAAAGACCCGCGGCGCCTGGGGCGCAGCGGGTCAAATCGGCCTCGGCCGCTTCAGTGTCAGATATGCAGTGCGTGGCCCAGTGCGCGCAGTGCCGCTTCCTGCACCGCCTCGCCCAGCGTTGGGTGGGCATGGATGGTGCCAGCCACATCTTCCAGCCGTGCGCCCATCTCAAGCGACTGGGCAAACGCCGTGGACAGTTCCGATACCGCCACGCCAACCGCCTGCCAGCCGACGATCAGGTGGTTGTCACGCCGCGCCACCACCCGCACGAAACCGCTTTTCGATTCCAGGCTCATGGCCCGGCCATTGGCGGCGAACGGGAACTGCGCGACGATGCAGTCCAACCCTTGCTGGCTGGCTTGCTCCGGCGTCTTGCCCGCCACCACGACCTCTGGGTCGGTGAAGCACACCGCAGCAATCGCTGCGGGTTCGAAACGTCGGCTCTTGCCGGCAATGATTTCGGCAACCATCTCGCCTTGGGCCATGGCGCGGTGGGCGAGCATCGGCTCGCCGGCCACGTCACCGATGGCCCAGACGTTGCGCATGCTGGTCTGGCAGCGCTCGTCGATGGCAATGGCGGCGCCGTTCATTTTCAGGTCCAGGCATTCCAGGTTGAAGCCTTGGGTCCGTGGCCGGCGGCCGACGGCCACCAATACCCGGTCGGCCTCCAGGCGCAGTTGCCCGCCCTTGCCATCGCTGGCCAGCAGGCAGCCGTTTTCGTAGCCTTCGACGCTGTGGCCCAGGTGCAGGGCGATGCCCAGCTTCTTCAACGATTCGGTCACCGGCGCGGTCAGTTCGCTGTCATAGGTCGGCAGAATGCGTTCACGCGCTTCCACCACACTGACTTGCGCCCCCAGCTTGCGATAGGCGATGCCCAGCTCCAGGCCGATGTAACCGCCGCCCACCACTACCAGGTGCTTGGGCTGGGCCTTGGGCGCCAGGGCTTCGGTGGAGGAGATGATCGGCCCGCCGAGCGGCAGCATCGGCAGCTCGACGCTGTTCGAGCCGGTGGCCAGCAGCAGGTGTTCGCACTGGATGCGCTGGCCGCCGACCTCGACCTGTTTGCCGTCGAGGATCTTCGCCCAGCCGTGAATCACCTTGACCCCATGCTTTTTCAGCAAGGCGGCCACGCCGGTGGTCAGGCGGTCGACGATGCCGTCCTTCCAGGCCACGCTCTGGCCGAGGTCCAGGCGCGGGCTATCGACGCTGATGCCCAGCGGCGACTGCCCGGCAAAACGTGCGGTCTGGTGGAACTGCTCGGCCACGTGGATCAGCGCCTTGGACGGGATGCAGCCGATGTTCAGGCAGGTGCCGCCCAGGGCCTGGCCTTCGACCAGCACGGTAGGGATGCCCAGTTGGCCGGCGCGGATGGCGGCGACGTAGCCGCCGGGGCCGCCGCCGATGATCAGCAGGGTGGTGTCGATGGTCTGGGACATGCTCACTCCAGGAACAAACAGGCAGGTTGTTCAAGCAGGCCACGCACGGCCTGGATGAACTGCGCGGCATCCATGCCATCGACCACCCGGTGGTCGAACGAGCTGGACAGGTTCATCATCTTGCGCACGACGATCTGGCCATCGATCACCACCGGCCGCTCGACGATGCGGTTGACGCCGACGATCGCCACTTCCGGGGTGTTGACCACCGGGGTGCTGACGATGCCGCCCAAGGCGCCGAGGCTGGTCAGGGTGATGGTCGAGCCGCTCAGTTCTTCACGGCTGGCCTTGTTGGTTCGCGCGGCGTTGGCCAGGCGCGAGATTTCGCCGGCATTGGCCCAGAGGCTGCCGGCCTCGGCATGGCGCAGCACCGGCACCATCAGGCCGTTGTCACCCTGGGTGGCGATGCCCACATGCACAGCACCATGGCGGGTGATGACCTGGGCTTCATCGTCATAGGTGGCGTTGATCTGCGGGAAGTCGCGCAGGGCCACGACCATGGCACGGACCAGGAACGGCAGCAGGGTCAGCTTGCCACGGGTGTTGCCGTGCTTGGCATTGAGCTGCTGGCGCAAGGCCTCCACGGCGGTGACGTCGATCTCTTCCACGTAGCTGAAGTGCGCGACGCGACGCTTGGCATCCTGCATGCGCTGGGCGATCTTGCGGCGCAGGCCGATCACCGGCACCTGCTCGCTGTCGGTGCGCTTGGCATAGCCACCCGGCGCCTGGCCGGCAGGGCTGTGCGGCTTGTTCATGAAGGCGTCGAGGTCTTCGTGCAGGATGCGTCCGGCCGGGCCACTGCCATGCACGTAGCGCAGTTCGATGCCTGCATCCAGGGCGCGTTTGCGCACCGCCGGCGAAGCCAGCGGCTTGTCGCCTGGCTGGCGCGGCACGATCGGTGCTTCGACGTGCTGTTCAGGGGCCTGGTAGCTGACGGGCTGCGGTGCTGGCACGGCTGGCTTGGGCGCGGCGGGCGCGCTGGGCGCTTCCACCGTTTTGGCCTGCGGCACATCCACATGGTTGCCGCTGCCTTCCACCTCGATGCGGATCAGCTCGCTGCCAACCGCCATCACCTCACCTGGCTGGCCGCCCAGGGCCAGCACCTTGCCGCTGACCGGCGAAGGGATTTCCACGGTGGCCTTGTCGGTCATGACATCGGCCACCACCTGGTCTTCGGCGATCACATCCCCAACCTTGACGAACCATTCCACCAACTCGACCTGCGCGATGCCTTCGCCAATGTCCGGCATCTTGATGACGTGCGTGCCCATTCAGACCTCCATGACCCGTTTCAATGCCGCGCCTACCCGCGAAGGGCCTGGGAAGTAAGCCCATTCCTGTGCGTGGGGGTAGGGGGTGTCCCAGCCGGTGACGCGCTCGATCGGCGCTTCGAGGTGATGGAAGCAGTGCTCTTGCACCAGCGACACCAGTTCGGCGCCAAAGCCGCAGGTACGGGTGGCTTCATGCACGACCACGCAGCGGCCGGTCTTCTTCACCGACTCGACGATGGTTTCCAGGTCCAGCGGCCAGAGGCTGCGCAGGTCGATGACTTCGGCGTCAACGCCGCTCTCTTCGGCGGCCACCTGGGCTACGTAGACCGTTGTCCCGTAGGTCAGCACGGTGACATCGTTGCCTGGGCGGGTGATCGCCGCCTTGTCCAGCGGCACGGTGTAGTAACCGTCCGGCACGGCGCTTTGCGGGTGCTTCGACCAGGGCGTGACAGGGCGGTCGTGGTGGCCGTCGAACGGGCCGTTGTACAGGCGCTTGGGCTCGAGGAAGATCACCGGGTCGTCGCATTCGATCGAGGCGATCAGCAGGCCCTTGGCGTCATACGGGTTGGACGGCATCACCGTGCGCAAGCCGCAGACCTGGGTGAACATCGCTTCCGGGCTCTGGCTGTGGGTCTGGCCGCCATAGATGCCGCCGCCGCAGGGCATGCGCAGGGTCAGCGGGGCGATGAACTCGCCGGCCGAACGGTAGCGCAGGCGGGCCATCTCCGAGACGATCTGGTCGGAGGCTGGGTAGAAGTAGTCGGCGAACTGGATTTCCACCACCGGGCGCAGGCCGTAGGCGCCCATGCCCACGGCAGTGCCGACGATGCCGCTTTCCGAGATCGGGGCGTCGAACACCCGCGATTTGCCGTACTTGCTCTGCAGGCCTTCGGTGCAACGGAACACGCCGCCGAAGTAACCGACGTCCTGGCCGTAGATCACCACATTGTCGTCGCGCTCGAGCATGACATCCATGGCTGAGCGCAGGGCCTGGATCATGGTCAGTGTGCTGGTGGCCATGGCGGTTTCCGGGTTGATGCTGTTGTTGTGATCGTTCATCTCAGACCCCCAGTTCCTGGCGCTGACGGCGCAGGTGATCAGGCATTTCCTTGTACACGTCCTCGAACATCGAGGCCGCGCTCGGGATGTGGCCGTTGGCCAGGGTGCCGTACTGTTCCGCTTCCTTCTGCGCTGCGATGACCGCGGCTTCGAACTCGGCGGTGGTGGCCTGGTGTTCTTCCTCGGACCAGTGGCCGATCTTGATCAGGTGCTGCTTCAGGCGGGCGATCGGGTCGCCCAGCGGGAAGTGGCTCCAGTCATCGGCCGGGCGGTACTTGGACGGGTCGTCCGAGGTCGAGTGCGGGCCGGCGCGGTAGGTGACCCACTCGATCAGCGAGGGGCCGAGGCCGCGGCGGGCGCGTTCGGCGGCCCAGCGCGAGGCGGCGTAGACAGCGACGAAATCGTTGCCGTCGACCCGCAGCGAAGCGATGCCGCAACCCACGCCACGGCCGGCGAAGGTGGTCTGCTCGCCACCGGCGATGGCCTGGAAGGTGGAGATCGCCCACTGGTTGTTGACCACGTTGAGGATCACCGGGGCGCGGTAGACGTGGGCGAAGGTGAGGGCGGTGTGGAAATCCGATTCGGCGGTGGCGCCGTCGCCGATCCAGGCCGAGGCGATCTTGGTATCGCCCTTGATCGCCGAAGCCATGGCCCAGCCGACCGCCTGCACGAACTGCGTCGCCAGGTTGCCGCTGATGGTGAAGAAACCGGCTTCGCGCACCGAATACATGATCGGTAGCTGGCGGCCCTTGAGTGGGTCGCGCTCGTTGGACAGCAGCTGGCAGATCATCTCGACCAGCGACACGTCGCGGGCCATGAGGATGCTCTGCTGGCGATAGGTGGGGAAGCACATGTCGGTGCGGTTGAGCGCCAGCGCCTGGGCGCTGCCGATGGCTTCTTCGCCCAGGCTCTGCATGTAGAAGGACATCTTCTTCTGGCGCTGGGCAACCACCATGCGGCTGTCGAAGATGCGCGTCTTGAGCATTGCGCGCATGCCTTGGCGGAGGATCTGCGGGTCGATGTCCTCGGCCCACGGGCCTTGGGCATTGCCGTGCTCGTCGAGCACGCGGACCAGGCTGTATGACAGGTCGGCAGTGTCGGCAGCGTCGACATCGATCGGCGGTTTACGGACTTGCCCTGCGTCGTTCAGGCGCAGGTAGGAGAAATCGGTCTGGCAGCCTGGCCGGCCGGTGGGCTCGGGCACATGCAAACGCAGGGGGGCGTACTCGTTCATGCTTTTTACGCTCGCTCGGATGTTGTTTTTGTGAGCTCTGAAGCGGCCGCCGCTGAGTACCGGCTTGTGACTGGTAGGTCAGCGTCATCTACATCTTAGTGGCAGGGCAGGAGAATTTTTCTCTCAAGTTGATTGCCTTTGCCTGACGGTGGAGATAAACATTCCGGATAAACACAAAAAACCGGTGAATTTGTCTCATGCGCAAGCTCGATCGTACCGATATCGGCATTCTCAACAGCCTCCAGGACAATGCCCGCATTACCAACGCGGAACTGGCGCGTTCGGTGAACCTGTCGCCGACGCCCTGTTTCAACCGGGTCAAGGCCATGGAAGAGTTGGGTGTGATCCGCCAGCAGGTGACCTTGTTGTCACCGGAGGTGCTGGGGCTGGATGTGAACGTGTTCATCCATGTCAGCCTGGAGAAGCAGGTCGAGCAGGCGTTGCACCGCTTTGAAGAAGAGATCGCCGAACGGCCCGAGGTGATGGAGTGCTACCTGATGACCGGCGACCCGGACTATCTGCTGCGCGTGCTGTTGCCGAGCATCCAGGCGCTGGAGCGGTTTCTCGATTACCTGACGCGGTTGCCGGGGGTGGCCAATATCCGCTCCAGCTTTGCCCTCAAGCAGGTGAGGTACAAGACCGCGTTGCCGTTGCCCTCCAATGGCATGACCTTGCGAGAATAGTGTTCACCAGTACCGGCCTCTTTGCGGGTTTACCCGCGAAAGGGCCGGCACAGGCGATACCGAGGGTGCTTGATATTTTAAACACCCCAAGCCTATGTTGTTGTCAGCCTATAACAACAAGGACAAGCGTCATGACCACCGCCGCCCACCGCTCGCTGGCCGAGCACCTCCAGGGCATCGACCAGATCGAATGCGTCACTCCCGACCTCAATGGCGTCCCGCGTGGCAAGGTGATGACCGCCGAGGGCTTCCTCGAAGGCCGCCGCCTGCAAATGGCCCGGGGCGTGCTGTTGCAATGCATCATGGGCGGCTACCCGCCGGCGCGTTTCTATGGCAGCGATGACGGCGACCTGGCCCTGGTGGCGGAGCCCTCGCAGATTCACCGGCTACCCTGGAGCGAAGAAGGGCTGGCGCTGGCCATCTGTGACGCCAATGAACTGGATGGCCGGCCCTCGGCGCTGTCCACCCGTGGTCAGCTCAAGGCGGTGATCGCCCGTTACGCCGCCTTGGGCCTGGCACCGGTGGTGGCGACCGAGCTGGAGTTCTTCGTCTTCGCCCCCAACACCGACCCGCAGCAACCCTTCCTGCCACCCGTGGGCAAGGATGGCCGCCGCGAGCTTGGCCATTCGGCATTCAGCGTCAGTTCCAACAACGGCCTGCGCCCGTTCTTCCAAGAGGTCTACCAGTGCATGGCGGCCCTGGGCCTGCCGCGCGACACCTTCATGCACGAAATGGGCGTGAGCCAGTTCGAGATAAATTTATTGCACGGCGACCCTTTGCTGCTGGCTGACCAGACCTTCCTGTTCAAGCACCTGCTCAAGGAAGTGGCGCTCAAGCATGGCCTGAGCGTGGTGTGCATGGCCAAGCCGTTGGCGCATACCCCTGGCAGTTCCATGCATATTCACCAAAGCGTGGTGGACATGGCCACGGGGCGTAACGTATTCAGCGACGAGCAAGGCCAGCCGACCGAGGCTTTCTACCACTTCATTGGTGGGCAGCAGGCGTGCATGGCCGACTTCACCGCGCTGTTCGCGCCCAACGTCAACTCCTACCAGCGGCTGTGCCACCCCTACGCTTCGCCGAACAATGCCTGCTGGTCCGAGGACAACCGCGCGGCCGGCCTGCGCATTCCGGCCAGTGCTCCGGTGGCGCGGCGGGTCGAGAACCGCCTGCCGGGTGCCGACGCCAACCCCTACCTGGCCATTGCGGCCAGCCTGGCCGCCGGCCTGCACGGTATCGAGCAGCGCCTGCAGCCTGCCCCGGCGATCCAGGGGGAGTTCGAGGTGCCGGAGCCCCTGAGCCTGCCATGCACCCTGCATGCGGCGCTCGAACGTCTCAAGCGCAGCGCTCTGGCGCGGGAACTGTTCGGCAGCGAGTTCATCGAAGGCTACATTGCCAGCAAGACCTTGGAACTGACGGACTTCTTCAACGAGATCACCCCCTGGGAGCGGCGCGTGCTCGCAGCACAGGCCTGATCGCGACACAATCGGTACTGGACGCGCCCCTGTCCGCTTATTTGGCGGGCAGGGGACTGCGCCGTGACCATTTTGCTTTTATGCTTGCCAGCAAGCCAACGCCACCTGACCAGGGAGCTCGACGGGACGTATGCGAAACATCTGGAAGCCCTTTCAGTCGTTGTATTTCGCCGCCTTGATGATGTTGATCGGCTCGGGCCTGCTCAGTACCTACCTGGCGCTGCGCCTGGCAGCCGATCATGTCGACAGCCTGTGGGTCGGTGCCTTGATGGCCGCCAACTACTTCGGCCTGGCGGTGGGCGGCAAGGTCGGCCACCGGCTGATCGGCCGGGTGGGGCACATCAGGGCCTACGCCACGTGCGCCGGCATCGTCTGCGCCGCCGTGCTGGGGCATGGCATGACCAGCTGGCTGCCGGTGTGGGTCGGGCTGCGGATGATCGTCGGCCTGGGGATGATGTGCCAGTACATGGTCATCGAGAGCTGGCTCAATGAGCAGGCCGAGGCCAAGCACCGAGGGGCGGTGTTCAGTGGCTACATGATTGCATCCTACCTTGGCCTGGTGCTCGGCCAGCTGATCCTGGTGGTGCACCCGCAACTGGGCCCGGAACTGTTGATGCTGGTGGCCATGTGCTTCGCCCTGTGCCTTGTGCCGGTAGCGATGACCCGGCGCATCCACCCGGCGCCCCTGCGTCCGGCACCGATGGAACCCAAGTTCTTCATCAAGCGGGTACCGCAGTCGCTCAGTACGGTACTGGGGTCAGGCTTGATCGTCGGTTCGTTCTATGGCCTGGCGCCTCTCTACGCCTCCAGCCAGGGCTTGTCGACCGAGCAGATCGGTCTGTTCATGGGCTGCTGCATCTTTGCCGGCCTGCTGGTGCAGTGGCCCTTGGGCTGGTTGTCCGACCGCTATGACCGGGCGGTGCTGATCCGCAGCGTTGCGATAGGCCTGGCGCTGGCTTCGGTGCCGCTGGCGTTGCTGCCGAGCGTGCCGCTGGAGGCGTTGTTCGGCATTGGCTTCGTGATTTCACTGTTGCAGTTCTGCCTGTACCCGCTGGCGGTGGCGTTTTCCAATGACCATGTGGAAAGCGAGCGGCGCGTGTCGCTGACGGCCATGCTGCTGGTCACCTATGGCGTCGGTGCCTGTATCGGGCCGCTGGCGGCGGGGGTACTGATGAAGGTGCTGGGGGCGCAGATGCTTTATGCGTTCTTCGCGTTCTTCGCGTTGGTACTGGTGTGGCGCATCCGGCCGAAGGCGGTCACCGGGCTGCACCAGGTGCAGGATGCGCCGTTGGGGCACGTGGCGATGCCGGCGGCGGGTTCGCCATTGTCGGCAGCGCTTGACCCGCGGGTGGATGAACAGACTGTGCAGGAGGTGATGCAGGCGCCGGTGGCGGCTGAGGATACCGAGGATGAGCAGAAGGCCGAGCCGGCCGCGGAGGCGCGGGCTGAGGATGAGGTCAGCAAGTCAGTTTGAGCCTGTGCCGGCCTCTTCGCGGGTTTATCGAGGCGTCGAACCGCCGCGAAGAGGCCGGCACAGGTTAACCACAAACAAAAACGCCACCCAATGGGTGGCGTTCTCGTATCACCAATCAATCAATAGTCGTCCTTGTCGAACCGCCGCGCCTCACGCTGCAGCTGGTAGACAAAACTCTCGACCTTGCGCTGTGCCTGGCCATTGAGGTTGTGGAAACGCACACCGGCGAAGGTGGTATTGATCCGCTCTTCATAGTGCAGGTGGCGCAGCTCGACCATGGTGTCTACCAGGCCCAGCGGGTTGCTGGCCTTGAAGCGCTCGTACACCTGGCCCAGTTGCAGGCGGTCCTCGACATTGCCCTCGAAGCGCAACTTGCAGCCGGTGGCAGAGATGTCCAGCAGCTTGCCGCGCAAGGCGCCGTTGCCCTTGAGGTAGCTGCCATCGAGAATGATGTCGACCAGTTGCGACAGCTTCAGCGCAGCGCGGAAGGCATTGCGACGCTGGTGGTAGGTCATCTCTTCGGGCATCGCGCCACGGTAGCAGCGGTGGCCGTCCACTTCGCTGATTTTCAATTCATGGTTGCACTCCCAGGCGATGCGCACACCGTCATGGAAGCCTTCGACGCGGAACGGTTCGCCGTTCTCGATGAATTTCTCGCCGTCGCGCGGGATCATTTCGTCCAGCGCGAGGATATTGCTGTCACGGTCCACGTGTACCACGTAGCTCTGGAACCGCTGGCTGCGCTCATGGAAGGTGATGATCAGCGGATCATGGCTGTCTTGCAGCTGGCGCAGGTTGGCCGCGATCTCCAAGGGCGTGTTCAGCACCTTTGGCGGTTGCGGGGCATCGGTTTCATTGAACACGGGTTTTCAATCTCCAGGCAAAAACGACACACGCAATTAACGGCATTTTGCCAGTATGTTCCGTGCCTTGATAGAAGTAATCACACTTGGCTGAGCGCCCGGGGCTTGGCAAGTGGAGAAGTGGCGCCACGGCTGTCGTAGAGCGACGGTGCTTCGCCACCCTGAAGGATTCTGATCTGGTTGGCCGTAACGTGTTGTTGCACCTGGATGATCCGGCCATTGGTCTCGTTGACCTTCTGGCAATCATTCATCAACTGGTTCAGTACATCCAGCTGTTGCAGGATCAGTTCGCCATTGTCTGACTGCGCCGCCAATGCCTGGACCCCGGCGCGGTTGGCGCTCAGGCCGAGGCTGGTAAGCAGGTTGTTGCGGCGCATGCCTTGCTGCTCGAGCAGGACGATCAGCGACTGCTTGCGGGCCAGGATGCCCTCCAGCGGCGCCATGTCGCGACCATGCAGGGCCACTGACTCCTGCTGGAGCAGGTCGAGCAGTTCCTGGGTCGGAGCGATGTCGTCTTCGATCAATTGCAGCAAAGTGATGTCGTGCATGGCTAACTCTTGGCTTTACATGGCGTCCGTGAAGTCAGCGCGCCGAACGGTCAGCGCTGGGCTTCGAAATCGAGCAGTTTGCTGGCGACGCGGCCGGCATCGACCTGGTAGCTGCCGTCGGCGATCGCCTGCTTCAACTGAGCCACGCGGGCACTGTTGACCACGGGCTGGTCGCGCAGCTTGTCGCTGACCTTTTGCAACTGCTGGGCCTCTTGGCTGAGGTGTACCGCTTCTCCGCTGGCGCTGGCGCTTTTCGGCGCTTCTTGGGTTTCGCCGGTTTTCTCGGCGTTGCCGGACGTGGCGTTGCCACGAACGCCGCCCGTGATGGACGGAGAATTATTCAAACGACTGAAGTCGATGACCATGATCAGAAACCTCTGGGTATTTGGACGCTTGCCTTGTTTTCGGCCAACCCGAAAGAAACTTTAGGCGTAAATGCATAGCCGCCTGTCAGCAAGCTCGCGAACCCGTGTTCTGACACAGTTTAGGAAAAGCGGTTCCTCACCGCCAGCGCAATCTACATGGCGACCTCGACCTGGCCGGGGCCGGTGACGCGGGCTTTCACCACGCGCTGCGAATTGAGGTTACGCACGCGGATTTGTTCGCCCTGGCCGCCCTTGGCCAAGGCTTCGCCAGGCATGCGCACGCTCAACGGGCCGCTGCGTGCGGTGATCACCACATGATCGCCTTTGCGCACCACTTCGGCTTGCTCCAGGTGCTGCGGCGTGAGGACCTGGTCGAGCACTGTCGGGCGCAGCATCTTCATGCCTACCGCCTGGTCGAGGTCGGTGAGAAAGCCCTGGGGCAGCGTGCCGACGTCACGCTCGCGCAGGGCCACGTCGCCTTCGCCAACGACATTGTCGCGCTTGAGCGGACGGGTCACCACCACCACATCACGGAACAGCTTTACGGTTGCCGGCACGAAGATGGTCCATGGCGCGCTGCCGTCACAGCGGACCCGCACGGTGACCCGGCCCAGCGGTTGCGCCGGGCTCTCCAGCGAGGCGTCCAGCGGCTGGCTGCACAGCGGCATGCGCAGACGCGGATCGAGCGGGTTGACCTGGATTTCGTAGCGCCCGGGCGTCTGGGTGGTCGCCAGGTAATCCTCGACACTGAATTCAAGAAACCCTTGGGTGACACCGATAAGCTGTTCAGGCAAGGTAACCGCATCCGCCAGCGTGCGAACGCCGGGTGCCAGCAGGCACAGCACGGCGAGCGTGCCGCTCAGCAGGTGCGTCAGTCGTCGGAAATTTGTCGTTTTCGTGTACATGGCGCTCAAAAAAGCAAAGCCCGTGCCGACTTGGTGGTCATGTAGCACCAAAAAGGCAGAACGCATAAGGAGTCAGGCATGGCGGGGGTAATGGATTCAGTCAACCAGCGCACGCAGCTGGTTGGGCAGAATCGCCTGGAATTGCTGCTGTTCCGTCTCAACGGGGCGCAGCTATACGGCATCAACGTGTTCAAGGTTCGCGAAGTGCTGCAGTGTCCGGAGCTGACCGTGCTGCCCAAGTCGCACCCGGTGGTGCGCGGCGTGGCCAACATTCGCGGGGCGACCATCCCGATCCTCGATCTGTCGATGGCGACCGGCCTGCCGGGGTTGCAGGAAGACACGCGCAACAGCTTCGTGATCATCACCGAGTACAACACCAAGACCCAGGGCTTCCTGGTGCACTCGGTGGAGCGCATCGTCAACATGAACTGGGAAGAGATCCATCCGCCACCCAAGGGCACCGGCCGCGACCACTACCTGACCGCCGTCACCCGGGTCGACAACCGCATGGTCGAGATCATCGATGTGGAGAAGGTGCTGGCCGAAGTGGCGCCGTCGTCCGAGTCGGTGTCTGCCGGTGTGGTCGATGCCGAGGTGCAGGACAAGGCCACGCTGCTGCGGGTGCTGACCGTCGACGATTCGTCGGTGGCGCGCAAGCAGGTCAGCCGCTGCCTGCAGACGGTGGGGGTGGACGTGGTGGCGCTCAACGATGGCCGACAGGCCCTCGACTACCTGCGCAAGCTGGTGGAGGAGGGCAAAAAGCCGGAAGAAGAGTTCCTGATGATGATCTCCGACATTGAAATGCCGGAAATGGATGGCTACACGCTTACCGCAGAGATCCGCAGCGATCCGCGCATGCAAAAATTGCACATCTGCCTGCATACTTCGCTGTCCGGGGTATTCAACCAGGCGATGGTCAAGAAGGTCGGGGCGGATGATTTCCTGGCCAAGTTCAAGCCGGACGACCTGGCCCAGCGCGTGGTCGACCGGATCAAGGCAGCGAATTGAAGCGGCCGGGGCATGTTTCCGGCACCAGTGATTTAAAAGAGGCGGCAGTAGTGTCTACGGGTAATTTGGAGTTCGAACAGTTCAGGGTCTTCCTGGAAAAAGCCTGTGGCATCCTGCTGGGCGAGAATAAGCAGTACCTGGTTTCCAGCCGTCTCAACAAGTTGATGGAGCAGCAGGGCATCAAGAGCCTGGGCGAGCTGGTGCAGCGGATCCAGACCCAGCCGCGAGGTGGCCTGCGCGAACAGGTGGTGGATGCGATGACCACCAACGAGACCCTGTGGTTTCGCGATACCTACCCGTTCGAAGTGCTGAAGAACAAGGTCATTCCCGAGTTCATCAGGAACAACCCCGGGCAGCGCCTGCGCATGTGGTCGGCGGCTTGCTCCTCGGGGCAGGAGCCGTATTCGATCTCGATGGCCATCGACGAGTTCGAGCGCAGCAACCTGGGCCAGTTGAAGATGGGCGCCCAGATCGTGGCCACCGACCTGTCCGGCTCGATGCTGACCAACTGCAAGACCGGTGAGTACGACAGCCTGGCCATCGCCCGTGGCCTGTCCCAGGAGCGCCTGCAACGTTACTTCGACGCCAAGGGGCCGGGGCGCTGGGCGGTCAAGCCGGCAATCCGTAGCCGCGTCGAGTTCCGCTCGTTCAACCTGCTCGACAGCTATGCGAGCCTGGGCAAGTTCGACATCGTGTTCTGTCGCAATGTGCTGATCTACTTCTCCGCGCAGGTGAAGAAGGACATCCTGATGCGTATCCACAGCACCCTGAAACCTGGGGGCTACCTGTTCCTCGGCGCTTCCGAGGCGCTGAACGGGTTGCCGGACCATTACCAGATGGTCCAGTGCAGCCCGGGGATCATCTACCAGGCCAAGTAAGCCAGAAGGCCGGCGGCGAAAGTTGCCGGCCTTCTTGTTTGCCTGTGCCGCCTTCTTCGCGGGCGAGCCCGCGAAGAAGGCAGCGCGGTTTGACGTCAATTTTTTGATTTGCCGCTTTTGCCACCCGGCAATTGCCGCTTTCGCTTCGCCAGGCGGAAGCAGTTTGCCGCTTTTCTGGCATCACGCCATCAGCTACCAGCGTCGTAGCCCAGCATTTCCGGGCTTTCGGAATTCTGGCACAGCCCTTGCTATACCTTGCTCAACGTAATTCCGGCCAACCTTCGAAGGTTTCCCCGACATGAGCATCAGTTTCGACAAGGCGCTTGGCATTCACGAAAAGGCACTGGGCTTCCGCGCCCAGCGCGCCGAAGTGCTGGCCAACAACATCGCCAACGCCGACACGCCCAACTACAAGGCGCGTGACATGGACTTCTCGTCGGTGCTCGCCGCCGAGAGCCAGAAGCAGCAAAGCGGCCGCTTCGCCATGGACCGCACCAACAGCCGCCACATCGAGGCCGAAGGCCTGGCAATGGCCGACGACACCCTGCAGTACCGCGTGCCGACACAGCCATCGATCGACCAGAACACCGTGGACGCCCAGATCGAGCAATCGAACTACACGGAGAACGCCATCGGTTTCCAGGCCAGCTTCACCTTGCTCAACAGTAAATTCAAAGGGCTGGTTTCGGCCCTGCGCGGAGAGTAATTCATGTCCCTTTCCAGTGTTTTCAACATTGCCGGCAGCGGCATGAGCGCGCAGAACACCCGCCTCAACACCGTCGCCTCGAACATCGCCAACGCCGAGACCGTGTCGTCGAGCATCGACCAGACCTACCGTGCGCGCCACCCGGTGTTCGCCACCACCTTCCAGAACGCGCAAAGCGGCGTCAGCCAGTCGCTGTTCGAGGGCCAGGGCGAAGCGGGGCAGGGTGTGCAGGTCAAGGGCATCGTCGAAGACCAGAGCAACCTGGAGGCGCGCTACGAGCCGAATCATCCGGCGGCGAACAAGGACGGCTACGTCTATTACCCGAACGTCAACGTGGTCGAGGAGATGGCAGACATGATCTCCGCCAGCCGTGCGTTCCAGACCAACGCCGAGCTGATGAATACCGCCAAGAACATGATGCAGAAAGTCCTGACCCTGGGTCAGTGATAAGGAATCCAGACCATGGCAGTCGATAGCACCAGCGGTGTGAACCTCAACGACGTCATCGCGGCGTCCGGTGTGACCACCAACACCAGCAAAACCTCCACGACCAGTTCCGCGACTGGTGGTCAGACCCTGGGCAAGGACGCGTTCCTGCAGTTGCTGGTCACCCAGATGCAGAACCAGAACCCGCTGGACCCGCAGGACAACAGCGAATTCGTTGCGCAGCTGGCGCAGTTCAGCAGCCTCGAAGGGATCACGTCGCTGAACGAGTCGGTCAGCGCCATCACCAGTGCCATGGCCTCGTCCCAGGCGCTGCAGGCCTCTTCGCTGGTCGGTCGCTCGGTGATCGTGCAGAACGACAAGGCCGTCGTCGATACCACCAGCAGCTTCAACGCACAGTTCGTGGTGCCTCAGGCCATCAGCGAGGCGAAGATCACCATCACCGACAAGGATGGCAATACCGTCAAGACCATCGAGCTGGGCGAGCAGGCGGCCGGTTACGGCGACTTCATCTGGGATGGCACCAATAACAGCGGCGAGAAGGTCGATCCGGGCACCTACACCTTCACTGCCACCACCACGGTGGATGGCAAAGCCGTGCAGATGAACACCTTGCTGCCAGCCAAGGTCACCAGCGTCAGCTTCAACACCACTGGCGAGATGGTGCTGAACCTGGCGGGTGTGGGCAAGGTTTCCCTGTCCGACGTACAAACCATCGGTATCTAAGGCCGACAGAACGGCAATAAGGAGCAACAGCATGTCTTTCAATATCGGCCTTAGCGGTCTGTACGCAGCCAACAAGCAACTGGACGTTACCGGCAACAACATTGCCAACGTCAACACCACTGGCTTCAAGTCCTCGCGTGCCGAGTTCGCCGACGTCTACGCCGGTGCCAACCGCCTGGGTGTAGGCAAGAACCAGGTCGGCAACGGTGTGCGCCTGGCGGCGATCTCCCAGCAGTTCAGCCAGGGTGACGTCAACAACACCGGCAACGTGCTGGACATGGGTATCCAGGGCCAGGGTTTCTTCGTGCTGTCCGACAACGGCGCACGCGTTTACACCCGTGCCGGCGCCTTCCAGAACAGCAAGGACAACTACGTGGTCACCTCGGATGGCCTGCGCCTGCAGGGCTATGCCGCTGACGAGAACGGCAACATCAAGCGCGGTGTGCTGACCGACTTGAAGATCGATACCTCGTCGCTTGCGCCGAAGGCCACCACCCTGATCGACCAGGGCATCAACCTCAACTCCGAAGCGACCATCATCCCGCTGCCGAGCGCGACGCCTGCCGGCCCGACCTTCGACCCGGCGGATGATACTACTTACACCAAGTCCTTCCCGACCAAGGTGTACGACAGCCAGGGCAACGAGCACACCATGGAGCAGTTCTACCGCAAGACCGGTACGAACCAGTGGACCATGTATACCCTGATTGATGGTCGCAATCCGATGGATCCGACGTCCACTGCGCCGCTGGAAGCGTCCATGACGTTCAACTCCGACGGTAGCGTGGCGTCCATGGCCACCGATCCGGCCAGCATCCCGGTAGGTGCCCCGGCAGGTGCCCAGTGGGACGTGACCAACAACACCTTCACCCTCAAGGGCTGGATCCCGGCCGCCAAAGATGCATCGGGCAACTGGGCCTCCAACGGTTCGGCGGAAAACACCGCCGGCATGCGCCTGTCGATGAACAGCACCACCTCGTACAACACCGAGACTGCGCGTATGTCGCAGTCCCAGGACGGTTACGCCACCGGTATCCTGTCGAGCCTGTCGATCGACTCCACCGGCGTGATGTTCGCCAGCTTCAGCAACCAGCAATCGCGCGCCATCGGCCAGGTGGCCCTGGCCAGCTTTGCCAACGAGCAAGGGTTGCAGCAGATTGGCGGCACACGCTGGACCGAGACCTACTCGTCGGGTATTCCGGGTATCGATTCACCGAAAACCGGCACCCTGGGCAGCGTCGAGTCGAACTCGCTGGAAGCCTCGAACGTCAACCTGACCCAGGAGCTGGTCGAGCTGATCAAGGCGCAGAGCAACTACCAGGCAAACGCCAAGACCATCTCCACCGAAAGCACCATCATGCAGACCATCATCCAGATGACCTGATGGCCGCTGGCTGAGCGTGTGTGGACGAACCCCTTTCCCGTGAGGGGGTTCGTCGTCTCTGCGGGAGTGAACATGAAAAGGCTGGTTGTCGCATTGATCGCCGCGTTCTGCCTGTATCAGGCCCAGGCCGGCACCGCGCCGTGGTGGCGCTGGGAAAGCCAGGCGGATGGCCGGCTGGTGTGCTCGCAATGGCCGCCGGGGGAGGGCTGGAAGAAGTTTGCCGGCCCATTCAGCAATGGCGGTTGTCGCGAGCCTTGATTGACCTGTGCCGGCCCTTTCGCGGGCTTGCCCGCGAAAGGGCCGGTACAGGATTGCCGCGATCGGCAATCCGGCGCCGGATAACCGGCGGCGGCTCAGTGGCAGAACCCCGGAAAAGCCCGTAATCACGGGCTTTTTCATCAATTCAAAAAGTTGGTTCGGAACTTGCTTTAGAGCCTGCACAGCAACGGCGAGCGGCAAACGATCGTCAGTGCAGCGGAGGATGACTGTGGACAAGATGCTTTACGTGGCCATGACCGGCGCCAGCCAGAACGCGCTGGCGCAAAAGGCCCACGCCAACAACCTGGCGAACGTTTCCACCAACGGCTTCCAGCGCGACCTGGAACAGGCACGCTCGATGCCGGTGTTCGGTGACAGCTTTCCGTCACGGGCGTTTGCCATGACCGAACGCCCGGCCACCGACTTCAGCGAAGGGCCGATGGTCGAGACCGGGCGTGAGCTGGACGTGGCCGTGAGTGGTCAGGGCTTCATCGCCGTGCAGGCGCCCGATGGCAGCGAAGCCTACGTGCGCACCGGCAGCCTGAACATCGACGCCCTCGGCGTGCTGCGTGCCGGCAACGGCATGCCGGTGATCGGCAACGGTGGCCCGATCGCCATTCCGCCAGAGCAAAAGGTCGAAGTCGGTGCCGACGGCACCATCAGCATCCGCTCGATGGGTGAGGACCCGCGCGTGATGGCCGAGGTCGACCGTATCAAGCTGGTCAACCCGGACATCAAGGGCATGACCAAAGGCCTGGACGGCCTGATCCACACCCAGAACGGCCAACCGGCACCCGCCGACGTCAATGTGCGGGTGGTGTCGGGCTTCCTCGAAGGCAGCAACGTCAACGCCGTTGAAGAAATGACCTCGGTACTGGCGCTGTCCCGCCAGTTCGAGCTGCACGTGAAAATGATGAACGCGGCCAAGGAAGGCGATGAAGCCATGGCGCGTGTTTTGCAAATCGGCTAACCAACTTTGAACGGGTGCCGTAAAACAGGCGCACGAGGAGAATACTGATGCTTCCGGCTCTTTGGGTCGCTAAAACCGGCCTGTCCGCCCAGGACACCAACCTGACCGTCATTTCCAACAACCTGGCCAACGTCTCGACCACCGGCTTCAAGCGTGATCGTGCCGAGTTCGCCGACCTGCTGTACCAGATCAAGCGTCAGCCAGGCGCGCAGTCGACCCAGGACAGCGAGCTGCCGTCGGGCCTGCAGGTCGGTACCGGTGTGCGCATCGTCGGCACCCAGAAAAACTTCCAGACCGGCAGCCTGCAGACCACCGAAAACCCGTTGGACATGGCGGTCAACGGCCGCGGCTTCTTCCAGGTGCTGCAGCCGGACGGTACCGTCTCGTACACCCGTGACGGTACCTTCCACCTGAACTCCGATGGCCAGATCGTCACCGCCCAAGGCTTTGCCCTTGAGCCGGCGATCGTGGTGCCGAACGATGCCCAGACCTTCACCGTCGGCCAGGATGGCACCGTGTCGATCACCACCGCCGGCAACCCGGCTGCCCAGGTGATCGGCAACCTGCAGACCGCCGACTTCATCAACCCGGCCGGCCTGCAGGCGATCGGTGACAACCTGTTCCTGGAAACCGCTGCCAGCGGCGCGCCACAGGTCGGTACTCCAGGCCTGAACGGCTTCGGCACCACCCTGCAGCAGACCCTGGAAAACTCTAACGTCAGCACCGTGGAAGAGCTGGTGAACATGATCACCACCCAGCGTGCCTACGAGATGAACTCCAAGGTCATCTCCACCGCCGACCAGATGCTGTCGTTCGTGACGCAGCAACTCTAAAAGCCCTAGTGCAGGTTCTACTCCCGTTACACCGTGAGGTAAGTGTCATGAAGCGTCTGTTGTCTGTATTCGCCCTGGGGGGGGCGGTCGTGCTGGCTGGTTGCGTCGCGCCGACGCCCAAGCCGAACGACCCGTACTACGCGCCGGTTCTGCCGCGTACCCCGCTGCCGGCTGCAGCCAACAACGGTTCGATCTACCAGGCCGGTTTCGAGCAGGGCCTGTACACCGACCGCAAGGCGTTCCGCGTGGGTGACATCATCACCATCACCCTCAACGAACGCACCTCGGCGAGCAAGAACGCCGGTTCGCAGATCCAGAAGAACAGCAAGGCCGACATTGGCCTGACCTCGCTGTTCGGCTCCAACCCGAACACCAACAACCCGTTCGGCGGCGGCGACCTGTCGCTGGAAGCCGGCTACAGCGGTGACCGCACCACCAAGGGCGACAGCAAGGCCACCCAGGGCAACACCCTGACCGGTTCGATCACCGTCACCGTGGCCGAGGTGCTGCCCAACGGCATCATCGCCGTGCGCGGTGAAAAGTGGATGACCCTCAACACCGGTGAAGAGCTGGTGCGTATCGCCGGCCTGATCCGTGCCGACGACATCGCCACCGACAATACCGTGCCGTCGACTCGCGTGGCTGATGCGCGCATCACCTACTCGGGCACCGGTTCGTTCGCCGATGCCAGTCAGCCCGGCTGGCTGGACCGCTTCTTCATGAGCCCGCTTTGGCCCTTCTGAGTACGGATGAACATGTTCAACGTTAGGCAGTTGATAGCCGCGACCCTGCTCCTGTCCTGCGCGTTCGGTGCCCATGCCGAACGCCTCAAGGACATTGCCAGCATCTCCGGCGTGCGTTCCAACCAGTTGATCGGCTATGGCCTGGTGGTGGGGCTCAACGGCACGGGTGACCAGACCACCCAGACCCCGTTCACCCTGCAGACCTTCAACAACATGCTGTCGCAGTTCGGCATCAAGGTGCCGGCCGGCTCCGGCAACGTGCAGCTGAAGAACGTCGCGGCGGTGTCGGTGCATGCCGACCTGCCGGCCTTCGCCAAGCCGGGCCAGGTGGTGGATATCACCGTTTCGTCGATCGGCAACTCCAAGAGCCTGCGCGGCGGCAGCCTGCTGATGACCCCGCTCAAGGGGATCGACGGCAACGTCTACGCGATCGCGCAAGGTAACCTGGTGGTCGGCGGCTTCGATGCCGAGGGCCGTGACGGCTCGAAGATCACCGTCAACGTTCCGTCGGCCGGCCGTATTCCTGGCGGTGCGTCGGTCGAACGTGCGGTGCCGAGTGGTTTCAACCAGGGCAACAGCCTGACCCTGAACCTCAACCGGCCTGACTTCACCACCGCCAAGCGCATCGTCGACAAGGTCAACGACCTGCTCGGCCCTGGTGTGGCCCAGGCCGTTGATGGCGGCTCGGTGCGGGTCACCGCGCCGATGGACCCGAGCCAGCGGGTCGACTACCTGTCGATCCTCGAGAACCTCGAGATCGACCCGGGGCAGGCGGTGGCCAAGGTCATCATCAACTCGCGCACCGGTACCATCGTCATCGGCCAGAACGTCAAGGTCTCGCCGGCGGCGGTGACCCACGGCAGCCTGACCGTGACCATCACCGAAGACCCGATCGTCAGCCAGCCGGGGCCGTTCTCCAATGGCCAGACGGCGGTGGTTCCGCGTTCGCGGGTCAATGCCGAGCAGGAAGCCAAGCCGATGTTCAAGTTCGGCCCTGGGACCACGCTGGATGAGATCGTCCGCGCGGTTAACCAGGTCGGCGCGGCACCGGGCGACCTGATGGCCATCCTCGAAGCACTGAAACAGGCCGGCGCCTTGCAGGCCGACCTGATCGTGATCTGAGGACGCCGCGGATGAATTCGAAAAGCCTGGTCTCCAGCCACGCCGACAGCGGTGCCTACACCGACCTCAATCGCCTGAGCTCGCTCAAGCACGGTGATCGCGACAGCGACGCCAACGTGCGCAAGGTGGCCCAGGAGTTCGAGTCGCTGTTCATCAGCGAGATGCTCAAGGCCTCGCGCAAGGCCAGCGATGTGCTGGCCGACGACAACCCGATGAACAGCGAGACGGTCAAACAGTACCGCGACATGTACGACCAGCAGCTGGCCGTGAGCATGTCCCGCGAGGGTGGCGGTATCGGCCTGCAGGACGTGCTGGTGCGCCAGCTGTCGAAGAACAAGAGCACCCCGGTCAATACCAGCCCGTTCCCACGCGTCGACGGCAGCGCGCCGACGCTGTGGGGCAACAAGGTGGCCGACCCGGTGCAGGCAACCCAGTCCACGGCCACGCGCAACGACGTTGCCGCGCTCAACTCGCGGCGCCTGGCGCTGCCTGGCAAGCTCACCGACCGCCTGCTGGCGGGTATCGTGCCTTCGGCCACCAGCCCGGCCGCGGCCACCAATACCGCCGCCGTGCCGGCCCGTGACGGGCAGCAGGTGGCCAAGGCCATCGCCATCCCGGACAACGGCCTGCGCATCACCGGCCGTGCCGTGGCGCAGCCGCCGCTGGCGCCGAAGAAGGCCTTTGCCGACAGCGACGAATTCGTCGCCACCATGCTGCCGATGGCCGAGCAGGCCGCCAGGCGCATTGGTGTCGACCCCCGTTACCTGGTGGCCCAGGCCGCCCTGGAAACCGGTTGGGGCAAGTCGGTCATGCGCAACAGCGATGGCAGCAGCAGCCATAACCTGTTCGGCATCAAGGCCAGCAGTAATTGGCAAGGGGATTCGGCGCGGGCGATCACCAGCGAATTCCGCGACGGCCAGTTCGTCAAGGAGACGGCGGCGTTCCGTTCCTACGATTCGTACCAGGACAGTTTCCATGACCTGGTGAGCCTGCTGCAGAGCAATTCGCGCTATCAAGATGCGGTGAAGTCGGCCGATAACCCAGAACAATTCGTGCGAGAACTGCAAAAGGCCGGGTACGCCACCGACCCGAACTACGCCAGCAAGATCTCGCAGATCGCAAGACAGATGAAGTCGTACGAGAGCTACGCAATGCTCGGTACCACAACGAAACTTTAAGGGTATGGAACCATGGCGAGTCTGATCAATATTGGCATGTCGGGACTGTCGGCCTCCCAGGCGGGCCTGCATACCACCGGCAACAACATCGCCAACGCCGATGTCGCCGGCTATTCCCGCCAGCAGAACGTCCAGCGCGCCAAGGGTTCGCTCCAGGAAGGCCAGGTGTTCATGGGCACCGGCACCACCCTGGGCGATGTCCGTCGGGTGTACAACGCCTTCCTGGACGCTCAGTTGCAGACCGCCACTTCGCTCAACAGCGACAGCACCGCCTACCTGAACCAGGTAACGCCGCTCAACAACTTGCTGTCCGACAGCAGCACCGGTATCACCGGCGCGCTGACCAATTTCTTCTCCGCCCTGCAGAGTGCTGCCAACAAGCCGACCGAAGACGCTTCCCGTCAACTGTTGCTGAGCAATGCCGAGGCACTGGCCAGCCGCTTCAACAGCCTGTCTGCCCAGTTCAAGGAGCAGAACAGCAACATCAACGGCAACCTCAGCTCGATGACCTCGCGGATCAACGAGCTGACCTCCAGCATTGCGCAGTACAACGAGCAGATCTCCAAGGTCTCGGCGGTCACCGGCCAGCCAAACGATCTGCTCGACCAGCGCAACGAGGCGGTGCGCCAGCTCAACGAACTGGTGGGGGTGCAGACCGTCGAGCGTGACGGCAGTATCGACGTGTACCTGAAGAACGGTCAGTCGCTGGT
Source organism: Pseudomonas sp. NPDC086566 (assembly GCF_050280885.1). Lineage (NCBI taxonomy): Bacteria > Pseudomonadati > Pseudomonadota > Gammaproteobacteria > Pseudomonadales > Pseudomonadaceae > Pseudomonas > Pseudomonas sp. NPDC086566. Next base: position 166,068 of record NZ_JBNNWD010000011.1, on the reverse strand, counting down.
GCTGGGCAAGACCACCAACAAGATGAGTGCCGAGCCAAGCGCCACCGACCCGACCCAGTTCTCGGTCAAGCTCGATCGTGGCAGCACCACCATGGATGTCACCAGCAGCATCAGCGGTGGTGAAATGGGTGGCCTGCTGCGCTACCGCAGCGAGACCCTGGCACCGGCCATGAACGAGCTGGGCCGCATCGCGCTGGTGGTGTCGCAGCAGATCAACTCGCAGCTCGGCCAGGGCATCGACAAGAACGGTGAGTTCGGTGCGGCGCTGTTCGGCGACATCAACAGCGACAAGGCCATGTCCGCGCGCAGCACGCCCAAGGTCGGCAACAGCGGCAGTGCCTCGCTGAACGTGGTTATCCGCGACACCGGCAAGCTGAGCACCAGTGATTACCAGGTGACTTTCGTCGGCCCGGGCGCGGACAAGTACCAGGTCAAGAAGCTGCCTGACGGCACTGACATGGGCACCTACAGCACCAATGACGATCCGGCACCCATCATCGACGGCTTTAGCCTCGACCTCAAGAGCGGTACTGCAGCGGTGGGCGATAGCTTCAAGATCACCCCGACCCGTAATGCCTCGGCGGAAATCGGCGTGGTGCTCACCGATGCCAAGCGCCTGTCGCTGGCCGCGCCGCTGACAGCTACTTCGGGTGCCGGCAATGTCGGTACCGGTGTGATCACCCAGCCGGTGCTGACCTCGGTGCTGGATATCGCCGACCCGGCACAACGTCTGGAACTGCAGACCGGTATCAAGTATTCCACGCCGGTGCGCCTGGTGTTCGGTAACGAAACCACCTCGCCGCAGACTTACGAAGCCTTCGATGCCAAGGGCAACAGCATTGGCACGGGCACCTTCGTTCCGGGGCAGAGCAACACCCTGAAGTTCGATGTGCCGATGATCGACTCGGCAGGCAACCCGATCAATGACGCCAGCGGTAACCAGAAGTCGTTCAGTTTCGAAATGGATGTCGCCGGTGCGCCCAAGGATGGCGACAGCTTCACCGTATCGCTGACCGGCGCCGGCTCTTCGGACAACCGCAACGCGCTGTCGCTGCAGGAATTGCAGACCAAGCAGACCATGGACGTGGGTTCGACCAAGGGCATCAGCATCACCGACGCCTACGGCAAGCTGGTGGAAAACGTCGGGGCCCAGGCCAAGCAAGGCCAGATGGACACCCAGGCAACCGGCGTCATCCTGACCCAGGCAACCGGTGCCCGTGATTCGGTGTCCGGTGTGCAACTGGATGAAGAAGCCGGCAACCTGGTCAAGTACCAGCAGTACTACACGGCCTCGTCGCAGATCATCAAGGCGGCGCAGGAAATCTTCAACACCCTGATCGCCGCGCTTTAAGGAGTCTTGACCCATGCGTATTTCCACGGCCCAGTTCTATGCGTCCAGCGCGGCAAACTACCAGCGCAACTATTCCAACCTGGTCAAGACCAACGAGGAAGCCAGTTCCTTCGTGCGCGTCAACACCGCTGCCGATGACCCGGTGGGGGCAGCGCGCCTGCTGCAACTGGGCAACCAGGCGGACATGCTGGCTCAGTTCAAGACCAACGCCACCAACATCACCAACTCGCTGAACCAGACCGAGACCACGCTGGACTCGATCAATACGATCCTGTCGCGGGTCAACGAGCTGGCACTGGAGTCGGGCAATGCCGGCTACACCGACACCGAGCGCAAGGCCAAGGCGGCCGAACTGGGCCAGCTGGAAGACCAGTTGTTGAGCCTGATGAACAGCCGCGACGAGAACGGTCAGTACCTGTTCGCCGGCTCCAAGACCGACACCGCGCCGTTCGTGCGCAATGCCGATGGCACCTACTCCTATCAGGGCGACCAGACCCAGCTGGAGCTGCAGGTCGGCGACATGCTCAAGATGGCGGGCAACAGCACCGGCTACAGCGTGTTCGAGCAAGCCCTGAACACCAGCCGCACGTCCACCACCCTGACCGCTCCGCCAGTGGATGACGGCCGGGTGAAACTGTCCAACGGCCAGGTGTCAGGCAGCGTCACCTACAACGACCGCTTCAAAAGTGGCCAGCCGTACACCATTACCATGCTCAGCAGTACCAAGTTCAGCATTACCGACAGCCAGGGCAACGACGTCACCGCAGAAGCCTCCCAGGGTGGCAGCTTCGACCCGAATACGGCGGGCGGTTCGATGGTCAGCTTCCGTGGCGTGGACCTGCGCCTGAACATCAACCTGCAGGATGGCGATGTCGCCGACACTGCCGTGGCGGGCCACACCTTCACGCTGCAGAGCAAGCCGGACACCATCACTGCCACGCGCAGCCCGGGCAACCCGTCGAACGCACAAGTGTCGTCGATCAGCGTCACCGACCCGACCAAGTACAAGGCGATGTTCCCGAGCGGTGGTGCGGTGATCAAGTTCACCAGCGACACGGACTTCGAGCTGTATGCCCAGCCGCTGACCGCAGACAGCCGGCCTGTGGCCAGTGGCAGCATGGTGGGCAACGTCGCCTCGGCAGCAGGTGTGGATTTCACGTTCACCAGTACCCCCGCGCAGCAGTCCGGTGACCAGTACATGGTGCAAGTCGACAACCACCAGACCCAGAACGTCCTGGACAGCGTGGCCAAGCTGCGTACTGCCCTGAGCCAGCCGATCGATGGCGACAATGCCGCCTACCAGCAGCTGCGCGCCGACCTGGATTCGGCCATCGCCAACATTCAGAGCGGCCAGGATGCCCTGAGCCGGGCGGTTACCGATATCGGTGCGCGGGGCAAGGCGCTGGAGATCCAGCAGAACACCAACGAAAGCCTGAGCATCGCCAACACCACCACGCAGTCGTCGATCCGCGACTCCGACCCGTCCGAGGTGCTGATCCGCCTGACTCAGCAGAAAACCACGCTCGAAGCCTCCCAGCAGGCGTTCGCGCGCATCAGCCAGTTGAGCCTGTTCAACGCCCTCTGAGTGCGCCTGTTGCCGTCACCCTTAGCCCGCCCGGGGCGAGGGCTGACGGCGCGTTGTTTCCCCCATGGTAGCGACTGTTCTGAATCCTCTGCGGGCAGTCACCTGTCGAGAGATTTGCCCCGTGTACCCAGCCCCCTTAGTCAGTCTCGTCATCCCCGCGTGCAACCCTCGGTTCTTCCGGGCGGCCCTGGCCAGCGCCCTGGCCCAGGACTACGACAACCTCGAAGTCATCGTCTGCGACGACAGCCACGGGGCCGAGATCGAAACGGTGGTGGAGGAGTTGCGCGGGCTGGCCAGTCACCCGCTGGTGTATCTGCGCAACCCACAGCCGCTGGGGTTTGTCGGCAACCTGCAGTTGGGCTTTGAGCACAGCCAGGGCGACTACATCAAATTTCTCTGCGACGACGACCGCCTGATGGCCGATTGCGTGTCCAGCCAGGTGCGGCTGTTCCAGGCCCATGACGACCTCAGCCTGGTTGCGACCCGACGGCTACTGGCCGACGCCGACGATTGCACCCTGCCGCAGCGTCTGGAAACCAGCCCGGTCACCTGCGGCGCCACGCTGTTCAATGGCGACGACCTGCTGGACTTCTTCGAGACTCGCCAGCTGAACTTCATCGGCGGCCTGAGCAGTGTGCTGATGCGTGCCGGTGACTTGCGCGAACTGCTGCCAGCACTGGCGCCAGGCTTCGTGGCCATGCTCGACTTCGTGCTCTTTGTGTGCCTGTTGCGCCGCGGGCACCTGGGCGTCACTGCCGGGGTGCACTGCATCGAACGGGTCCACCCGGGCCAGCTGAGCAGCCAGAGCGACATGAAGGCCGCCGCCGTCGCTGAAGCGCAGCACCTGCGCGATATGTTCGCCGCTCGCACCGGCGAGCGTGAACCGTTCAGCGGCTGGATACGGGTGCAAGTCCTCCGGGGGGATCAACAGGATGACCAGCGCACCTGGGAGAACCTGTTCCTGATACACACGCTGCGCTGCCTGCAGGCGATCCATGATTCCCAGGTTGGCAGCGACAGCAACAGTTTTGCCGAGCTTTACGGCCAATGGCTGGCCTGCCGACAGGACCCACTGGTACTGGCGCGGCTGATGCGCCTGAGCGAGCACTGGCCAGTGCGCCCGCGCATCGTGCCGGTGGTGATCGACAGCGAGGGCGACCCTCAGGCGCTGCAGGTGACGCTGGATAGCATCGCCCGCCAGGCCTATGCCGCAGATGCAACCCTGGTGCTGTCTTGCTCGCCTCAGGCGGCCGCGCACGAAGCTCGCGTCATCAGTCAGCCGTTGCAACCTGACTGGGCAGCGCAACTGAACACGCTGGTCGAGCAACTGGACGGGGTGGACTGGGTCTACCTGCTGCGTGCCGGCGATCGCCTCAACGGTTTCAGCCTCATGCTGCTGGCCGAGCGCATCGTGTCGCGCCCGCAGATCACTTGCTGCTACGGCGATGAAGGCGGCCTGCGCGACGATGAGTCAGTGGAGCCGGTGTTCAAGCCCGACTTCAACCTCGACCTGATGCGCGGCTATCCCTACACCGGCCGCGTGCTGGCGTTCTCCCGCAACGCCATCCAGGCCTCGGGTGGTTTCGCGGCCGGCTACCGCGAGCTGGCACCTCACGACCTGCTCTGGCGCCTGGTGGAAGGCCATGGCCCGCAGGTCATCGAGCACATTTCCGAAGTGCTGGTGGAGAGCTCTTTCGGCTATGCCGCCTGGCTGTCCTCGGCGGCGGTGATCGAAGAGAACCGCCAGTTGCTTGATGCGCATCTCAAGCGCCTGGGGGTGGCCTACCAACTGCGTAACAGCGACGGGGCGATCAATCAGGTGCGTTACCTGCACGCCACGCAGCCGCGGGTGAGCCTGGTGATCAGTGTCCGGGACCAGCTGCCGGCGCTCGAGCGCTGCCTGGAAAGCGTGCTGGAGAAGACTGCCTACGCGAATTATGAAGTGTTGATCGTGGACAATGCCAGCCAGGGTGCCGAAACCCAAGCCTGGCTGGCCGCCCTGCAGCAAGTGGGCAGTGACAAGCTGCGGGTGCTGAGCCTTGGCGAGGAAACCAGCTTCGCCGCGCTGCAGAACCTGGCCGCGCAGCAGGCGCGGGGTGATTACCTGCTGATGTTGAGCCCGTACGCCGTGGTCACCGAACCGGATTGGCTCGACGCGATGCTGAGCCATGGCCAACGTCAAGAAGTCGGCGCAGTGGGCGCGAAGCTGTGCGATGCCCGGGGTCTGGTGGTCCAGGCCGGCAGCGTGCTGGGCCTGCGCGGCGGGGTGGCTTCACCCTTTGTCGGCGAGCCGGTGGAGGCGGGCGGCTACATGCAGCGTTTGCAGGTGACGCAGAACTACTCGGCAGTGGCTGGCGACTGCCTGCTGGTTCGCAAACAGCTGTTTCTGGACCTTGGTGGGCTGAACGACACGTTGTTCAGCCTCACCTTCAGCAGTATCGATCTGGGCTTGCGGCTGGGCCAGGCAGGTTATCTGGTGGTATGGGCGGCCGACGCCCGGCTGGTACTGGACCCTCCAGCGGCCGCAGCGGTCGATGTGGCCCGTGATGCCGAGCGCCAGGCCCTTGTGGCGCAGCAGCACGAGGCATTCTCCCGGGCCTGGATGCCACTGTTGGCACGGGACCCGGCCTATAACATCAACCTGACCATGGGCGGCTCCGGATTTTGTCTGGACCCTGGCCTGAAGGCAGGCTGGATGCCATTCATTGATCGCTCGCTGCCCCATGTGCTGGCGTTGCCGATGAACACTGGCGCAGTCGGGCATTACCGGGTGATCCAGCCACTGGTGGAGTTGGAGAAGGCCGGCTGGGTGACTCAGCAGCAATACTTCGAGATACCTACCAATATCAAACTGGAGCGCGCTTCGCCGGACGTGGTGATTGTGCAGGGGCGTTACCAGGAAAACTTCGTCAAGGAGATCGAGCGCCTCAAGACGTTCTCCAAGGGCTTCTGCATCTACGAACTGGATGACTATGTGATCGATGTGCCGAAGAAGAACGACCATCTCAAGCATGTGCCTGATAGCCTGGAAAAGTCGCTGCGTCGCGGTATCGAGCGTTGCGACCGGCTGGTGGTCTCGACCCAGGCCCTGGCCGATGCGCTGTACGGCGCCCACAGCGACATCCGGGTGATGCCGAACATGCTCGCCGAGGACCTCTGGGTCGGCCTGCGCAGTCAGCGCCGCAGTTCGCGCAAGCCGCGGGTTGGCTGGGGTGGTGGTACCAGTCATAGCGGTGACCTGGAGGTCATCGCCGAGGTGGTCAAGGCCCTGGCCAGCGAGGTGGACTGGGTATTCTTCGGCATGTGTCCGCCGGCGCTGCGCCCTTACGTCAAGGAGTTCCACCCGCCGGTGGCGCTGGAGCTTTACCCGGCCAAACTGGCCAGCCTGAACCTGGACCTTGCCCTGGCGCCGCTGGAGTACCACATCTTCAACGATTGCAAGAGCAACCTGCGCCTGCTGGAGTACGGTGCCTGCGGCTACCCGGTGATCGTCACCGACACCCGAGCCTACGAAGGCTACCTGCCGTGCACGCGGATCAAGACCAATTCGACGGCGGAGTGGCTGGATGCGATTCGCATGCATCTGGCCGACCCGGATGAAAGCTACCGCCTCGGTGACCGCTTGAAGCAAGAGGTGCTACGTGACTATGTGCTGCGCGAAGAGCATGTGCAGCACTGGTACAGCGGCTGGATGCCGGGCTGAGCGCGCGGCTTCAGCGGTGCGGGCTTGCTCCGCGCTACCGGCAAAATCAGTGCCGTCGCCATCCGCACCCCACTCTGGCGCGTTTCCTGCAAGTCCCCCTTGATATCGCCATAAATCGTGCAGCCACACGAGCCATGGCCGGTGACGAACAAGAGGGGACAACATGAAGGCGGTAATTCTGGCCGGTGGACTGGGCACGCGTATCAGCGAAGAGTCCCATCTCAAGCCCAAGCCCATGATCGAGATTGGCGGCAAGCCAATTCTCTGGCACATCATGAAGCAGTACTCTGCCCATGGTATCCATGACTTCGTGATCTGCCTGGGCTACAAGGGCTATGCGATCAAGGATTTCTTCGCCAACTACTTCCTGCATACCTCGGACGTCACCTTCGACATGCGCGCCAACCGCATGGACGTGCACCAGAACTACAGCGAGCCCTGGCGTGTCACGCTGGTCGACACCGGTGAAGAAACCATGACCGGCGGCCGTCTGCGCCGGGCCGCGCGCTACCTGGAGGGGGAAAAAGCCTTCTGCTTCACCTACGGCGACGGCGTCTCGGACCTGAACATCGGCGCCCTGGTGGATTTCCACATGGCCCATGGCAAGCTCGCCACGGTGACCGCCGTGCAGCCCCCGGGGCGCTACGGCGCACTGGAGCGCGACGGTGAGCAGGTGCGCGGTTTCGTCGAGAAGCCCCGCGGCGATGGTGGCTGGATCAATGGCGGTTTCTTCGTGCTTTCGCCCAAGGTGATCGACTACATCGACGACGACCAGACGTCCTGGGAGTCCGAACCGCTTGCCCGGCTGGCTGCTGCGTCGCAGCTCAACGCGTTTCAGCATGACGGTTTCTGGCACCCGATGGACACGCTGCGCGACAAGAACCACCTGGAGCATCTCTGGCAAAACGGGGAGGCCCCATGGAAGCAGTGGGCCTGAGCCCGGCGTTCTGGCAGGGCAAGCGTGTCCTGCTGACCGGCCATACCGGTTTCAAGGGGAGCTGGCTGGCCCTCTGGCTTCGTGAACTGGGGGCGCAGGTCACAGGCTTTGCCCTGGACCCGGGAACCGAACCCAACCTGTTCGAGCTGGCCCATGTCGGCCGTGAGATCACCGATGTGCGCGGCGACCTGCGCGATCTCGGCGCGTTGCTCGAAACCGTGGCCGAGGGGCAGCCTGAAATCGTCCTGCACCTGGCGGCGCAACCGCTGGTGCGCGAGGCCTACCGCGACCCGCTGGGCACCTACTCCAGCAATGTCATGGGCACCCTTCACCTGCTGGAAGCCATGCGCCAGGTCGGTGGTGTGCGGGCCTGCGTGCTGGTGACCACCGACAAGGTCTACGCCAACCAGGAATGGCCCTGGCCGTATCGCGAAAACGAGGCGCTCGGCGGGCACGACCCGTACAGCAGCAGCAAGGCCTGCTGCGAGCTGCTGGCGCAATCCTATGCTGCTTCGTTCTTCCCGGCGGACCAACATGCCGAACACGGGCTGGCGTTGGCGACCGCGCGTGCCGGCAATGTGCTGGGCGGTGGCGACTTCGCTGCCGATCGGTTGATCCCGGACGTGCTCAGGGCGTGGTCGGCGGGTGCGCCCGTGACCCTGCGCTATCCCCAGGCCGTGCGCCCATGGCAGCACGCGCTGGAGCCGCTGGCCGGTTACCTGCAGCTGGCCGAGCGCCTGTATCGCCAAGGCCCGGCGTATGCGGGTGCCTGGAATTTCGGGCCCGGTGAGCAGGACATGTGCAGCGTCGGCGAAGTGGTGGCGAATCTCGCCCGCCAGTGGCCGGCGGCACCGGGCTTGCGGGTCGAGCCGAGCGCGCTGCACGAAGCCGGCCTGCTGCGCCTGGACAGTTCGCGTGCGCGACAACTGCTGGGCTGGCGTACGCGCTGGTCGCTGCATGAGTGCCTCAAACACACCCTGGACTGGCACCTTGCCTGGCAACGCGGCGACAACATGCGTGCCTTCACCCTTGACCAGCTGAACCTGTACGCGGAGTTGTCGTGACTGATCTGCTGCTGCATGCCTTGCCCCTCGACGGTCTGTTCAGTGTCCAGCACAAACGCCACGGCGATGCCCGTGGTCAGTTCGCCCGGCTGTTCTGCGAAACCAGCCTGGGCGCACTAGGCGCGCCATTCCTTGTGCGCCAGATCAATCATTCGCATACCGTCGGGCAGGGCAGCGTGCGCGGCCTGCACTATCAGCTCGGCGATACCCCGGAAGCCAAGCTGATCACTTGCCTGCGTGGCGAGGTGTGGGACGTGGCGGTGGACCTGCGCCAAGGCTCGCCGACCTTTCTGCACTGGCACGCCGAGCACTTGCGGGCCGGCGATGGGCGCAGCTTGCTGATCCCGGCTGGCTTCGCCCATGGCTTCCAGGTGCTGAGCGACGAGGCCGAACTGCTCTACCTGCACAGCGCCGACTATGCCCCGGGTCGCGAAGGCGGGCTGTCGGTGCACGATCCAAGGCTGGCCATCAGCTGGCCGCTGGCTGTCAAGAATCTGTCAGCCCGGGATGCCGATTATCCCTGGCTCGCCCCATCGTTCACCGGAGTGTGTCCATGAATTGCCGTGGCTGTGGTACCCGCCTGAGCCTGCCCCTGATCGACCTTGGCACTGCGCCGCCGTCCAACGCCTACCTGCGTGCCGAGCAACTGGCTGCGGCCGAGGCCTGGGTGCCGCTGAAGGTCGCGGTGTGCGAGCAGTGCTGGTTGGTGCAGACCGAGGACTACACCCGCGCCGATGCACTGTTTGATGCCGACTACGCCTATTTCAGCTCCTACTCCAGCTCCTGGCTGGCCCATGCCCGCGACTATGTGGCGCAGATGGTCGAACGTTTTGGCCTGAACGCGCAGAGCCGGGTGGTAGAGATCGCCGCCAACGATGGTTATCTGTTGCAGTACGTGGCTGAGCGCGGCATCCCTTGCCTGGGCGTTGAGCCCACCCGCAGCACGGCCCTGGCGGCGCGCGAAAAGGGGCTGGAGATCCGCGAAGTGTTCTTCGGCCAGCAGGCTGCCGAGGCGCTTGCGAGCGAGGGCTGGTCGGCCGACCTGATGGCGGCCAACAATGTGTTGGCCCATGTGCCGGACATCAACGATTTCCTGCGCGGTTTCGCGACCCTGCTCAAGGGCAATGGCGTTGCCACGTTCGAGTTCCCGCACCTGCTCTGCCTGATGGCCGAGCATCAGTTCGATACCCTGTACCACGAGCATTACTCCTACCTGTCGCTGACTGCGGTGAACACTCTTTGCCAGCGTAACGGCCTGGAGATCTTCGATGTCACCGAGCTGCCCACCCATGGTGGTTCGCTGCGGGTGTTCGTGCAGCGCGCCGGCGGCCCGCAGGCGCGCTGCAGCGGTGTCGATGACCTGCTCGCCATCGAGGCGGGGGTGGGGGTGGCCACGGCGGCGTTCTACAATACCCTGGCCCCGGCCGCCGAACGCATCAAGCACCAGCTGCTGCGTTTTCTGCTGCAGGCCAAGGCCGAAGGCAAGCGCGTGGTCGGCTACGGTGCGGCGGCCAAGGGCAATACCTTGTTCAACTATGCCGGGGTCAAGCCTGACTTGCTGGCCTGGGTGGCCGACGCCAACCCGCACAAGCAGGGCAAGTTTCTGCCGGGCAGCCGCATTCCGGTGGTGGCCCCTGAGCGGCTGGCCATCGAGCAGCCGGACTACGTGCTGGTGCTGCCCTGGAACCTGCTCAAGGAAGTCAGCGAGCAGCAGGCGCAGGTGCGTGAATGGGGCGGTCGTTTCGTCATCGCCGTGCCGGAACTGACCGTCCTGTGAGCAGCATGAACGTGCTGGTTACCGGTGCCAGTGGTTTTGTTGGCCAGCACCTGGTCGGCGCGCTTCTGGCGCGCGGTCATCAGGTGCGTGCCGTTGCGCGCCGCGTGGAATCTGCCCGGGCGCTGCCGTGGTTCGATCAGGTCGAGTTCGTCCGCGCCGATGTGCACGACCCGCAGCTGGACGTCGACGCGCTCTGTGAAGGTGTCGATGCACTGGTGCATCTGGCCTGGCCCGGCTTGCCGAATTACCAGGGGTTGTTCCACTTCGAGCACAACCTGATGGCCGACTACCGGTTCATCCAGCGTGTGGTGCAAGCCGGGGTTAGCCAGGTGCAGGTCACCGGCACCTGCCTGGAATACGGCCTGCAGGACGGCGCGCTGGGCGAGTCGCTGGTCTGCCAGCCGGGCAACCCATATGGCCTGGCCAAGCACAGCCTGCGCCTGTTCCTCGAAAGCCTGGGCCGGCAACAGCCTTTCACCCTGCAATGGGTGCGGCTGTTCTACCTGTTCGGTGCAGGCCAGAACCCCAACAGCCTGCTCGCCGCACTGGACCGGGCCATCGATGCAGGCCAGCCGCATTTCGACATGTCGGGGGGGGAGCAACTGCGTGATTTCCTGCACATCGGCACGGCTGCTGGCTATTTGGCCGAGCTGCTCGAGCGGGCTGATTTCAGCGGTGTGGTCAATTGCTGCAGCGGTCAGCCGATAGCAGTACGCACGCTGGTCGAGGCGCATATCGCCAAGCGCGGCGCGCAGATCGCGCTGAACCTGGGGCATTACCCCTATCCGGCCCACGAACCCATGGCGTTCTGGGGCGATGCCCGCCGGCTGCGGGCACTGTTGGGAGTAGCTTGTGATGAAACATGAGTTGTACCGCGCCACTGGCTTGCCTGTGCTGCAGAACCGCACCTTCGCCGACGCGGCTTCGGCTCGCGCGTCTGCCAGCGCCGACATGCGCCTGGTGCAGGATGGCCGCACGGGCCTGGTCTACAACGACGCCTTCGATGCCGACCTGCTCAGCTACGACAGCGACTACCAGAACGAGCAGGGCCACTCGGCGCGTTTCCAGCGCCACCTGGACGACGTCGAAGGCGTGATCGCCCGTCATTTCAAGGGCCGCAGCCTGATCGAGGTCGGCTGCGGCAAGGGCTGGTTCTTCGAGCTGCTGCGCGAGCGTGGTTATGCCGTCACCGGCATCGACCCGGCCTACGAGGGCGACAGCCCGGACGTGGTCAAGGCACCGTTCACCCGTGAGCTCAATCGCCGTGCCGAGGGCATCGTCTTGCGCCATGTGCTCGAGCACATCCAGGACCCGGTGGCGTTTCTGGCCGCCATCGCCGATGCCAACGGCGGGGCCGGGCAGATCTACATCGAAGTGCCTTGCCTGGACTGGATCATCGAACACAAGGCCTGGTTCGACCTGTTCTACGAGCACGTCAACTACTTCCGCCTGGACGACCTGCGCCGCCTGTTCGGCTCGGTCGCCGAGGCCGGGCACCTGTTCGACGGCCAGTACCTGTACATCGTCGCCGACCTCGCCAGCCTGCGTACCACGCTGGAGCCAGGGCCCGTACTGACCCTGCCGGCCGACTTCAGCGCCAGCCTGGACCACGCCGTGGGCATCGTGCAGCGTGACGCCGGGCGCGGTTCGGCGATCTGGGGCGCGTCGTCAAAAGGTGTGATCTATTCGCTGTTCCTGCAGCGCGCAGGCGCGGCGGTGGACTGGGTGATCGATATCAACCCGGCCAAGCAAGGCCGTTACCTGCCGCTCAGCGGCGCCCGGGTGAGTTCGCCGCAGGAGGCGCTCGACGCCTTGCCTGAGGGCGCGCACCTGTTCGTGATGAATTCCAACTACCTCGATGAAATCCGCCGCATGACCGCTGGGCGCTTCACCTACCACGCCGTCGACAGCGCTGATTTCACACACCTGCCAACCGAGACCGCACAATGACCGACTCGCCGATCAAGGCCTTCGAAGCCGAATGCACCGCGCAAATCGCTGCCCAGGGTGAAGACCAGGCGCTGCAGCAACTGTCCCGCGACTTCTTCAACAAGTCCGCCGCGCACAAATACACCTACCACTTCTCCTGGATGGGCCGGCCGATCATCCAGCTGCCCCAGGACATGATGGCGATGCAGGAGATCGTCTGGCAGGTCAAGCCGGACCTGATCATCGAGTGCGGTATCGCCCACGGTGGTTCGATCCTCTACTACGCATCCTTGCTGGAGCTGCAGGGCCATGGCGAGGTGCTGGGCATCGACATCGACATTCGCCCGCACAACCGTGAAGCCATCGAGGCACACCCTATGAGCAAGCGCGTGCGCATGATCGAAGGCTCGAGCATCGACGCCGGCATTGCCGAGCAGGTGAAGTCGATTGCCGAAGGCAAGAAAGTCATCCTGGTGCTCGACTCCAACCACACCCACGACCACGTGCTCAAGGAACTGGAGCTGTACGCGCCGCTGGTGGCCGTGGGCAGCTACTGCGTGGTGATGGACACCGTGGTCGAGGACATGCCGGCCGACTTCTTCCCCGACCGCCCGTGGGGCCATGGCGACAACCCCAAGACCGCGGTCTGGGAATACCTCAAGGGCAACGACAGCTTCGAGATCGACTACCAGTTGCAGAACAAGCTGCTGGTCACCGTGGCACCGGACGGCTACCTGCGCCGGGTTCGCTGAGACACTCAACAACGGTTCGATTTCTTCGGCGGCAACGCCAATGGTGGTGAAGACTATGCAAGGCAATTTCTCGGCAGACCAGGCAGCCACGTTGCGTGAGCGGTTCACGTTGGTACTGACGACGCACAACCGGCCAGCGTTCCTGCAGCGCACGCTGCAGTACTACAGCGATTACCCGTGCTCGATCCTCGTGCTGGATTCCTCGACCGAATCGGCTGAGGCGATGGCTGCCGGGTACCCGGGCGTCGAATACCTGCATTTGCCACAGTATTCCTATCTGGGCTTCCAGGCCAAGCTGACCTATGGCGTGAACCGGGTGAGCACGCCGTACATGGCCTTCGCCGCCGATGACGACTTCCTGCTGTTCGACGGGCTGAACCAGTCGCTGGACTTCCTCGACGCCAACCCCGATTACGGCATGTGCCACGGCTATTGCCTGAACTACCTGGCTGAAGCCACCCAGGTCAGGTACTACCGGCGCAACAAGAAAGTCCGCGAGGACTACAACGCCCCGCGCGCCGAGCAGCGTCTGATGGAGTACATGGAGGAGTTCATCCCGCCGTTTTTCGCCGTCACCCGCACCGCGTTGCTGCGCCAGTGGTTCGAATTGCTGCCCGAGGGTACCTGCTTCGAATGGCAGGAAGTCGGCCATGTGTATTTCCTGCTGAGTAACGCCAAGGCGCGCATCCTGCCGATCCCCTATGTGGTGCGCGAAACCAACTACGGCGTGTCTGAACACCAGACAGAGGTGTTCACCGTGCTGGCTTCCACCGATGCAAGGTCGGTGGCTGACCGCGAGCGCTTCGCCGACTTCCTCGCCGGCTTGCCAAGCGCCATCGAAGGGCTGGACCATGGGCAGCGGCGCCAGTTGGCCCTGGACAGTTTCGCCGCGATGGCCGAGGGTTTGCTCGCGGGGCGGGCGCTGACCCTGGAGCAGCTCTGGGTGTCGAGCTGGCTCGATCCGCTGAAACCACCGGTGCGCACCTTCGAGCGGTTCCAGTACGTCGAAATGCCGTTCTATAACCAGGCGTTCTTCGACCTGCTGACTTCGTTCGAATTCCTGATCCATGCCATGCCGGCCGGGCGCTTGCAGTTGCAGCAGCTGGAGCCGTTGCTGCTGCGCCAGGAGCAACTGTTGCAGGCGCAGGCGAACGACACTCCGGGGACTGTCTGGTCCCGCCTGTGGGAAGCGATGAAGTGCAACGGCTTCAACCGTGAGGTGGTACGCGGCCTCGCCGAGCAGTCGCGCGTCAGAGGGGAGGCCAAGGACAGCGAGGCGATGTTCGCCTGGCTGGCGCGCCTCGACGGTGTACCGCATCAGAGCAGCCGCGAACTGCTTGGCAGCATGCGTTCGGGGCGCCTGCTCGCCTGGCTGGAGGCACGCAAGCCCGACGCGGTGGCGCAAGGCGCAATCGCCAAGCACCTGGCGCTGCACCAGGGCGGGCCGCAGTTCGGCATCCTGCTGCTGGACCTGGCCAACAACCAGGTCGCGCTGCAGGATACGTTCGACAGCCTGGTGGGCGGCCTGGGCAAGGCGTTCCGCATCATGGTGTTCACCACTGGCGAGCCGCCGATGGCTACCTCGCTGCACAACACCCTGCATTTCATCAAGGTCAGCCGTGAGGACTACGTAGACCGGATCAACCAGATCGCCCGGCAGACAGCCTGCGAGTGGCTGCTGCTGGCCGAAGCCGGTGACCGGTTCACCGCCACCGGCCTGTTGCGTGCCAGCCTTGAACTGCTCAACGCGCCGGATTGCCGCGCGGTCGCGGTCGACGAGATTCAGCAGCAGGCCGATGGCACCTGGCGTGAGCTGCTGCGCCCAGGCGTCAACCTGGACTTGCTGCAGACCAACCCGGGGCTGATGGCGCGCCATTGGTTGCTGCGCCGTGAGGTATTGGTGGAGGCCGGCGGCTTCGACAAGCAGTACGGCGATGCTCTGGAATTCGACCTGCTGTTGCGCCTGATCGAACGTGGCGGCCTAAACGGCCTGGCCCACCTTGACGAACCGTTGCTGATTACCCCGGCGCCCCAGGCCTCGGACAACCAACACGCTCGCCAGGCCTTGGCCCGGCACTTGGCGACCCGCGGTTACAAAGCCCAGGTCAGTGCGCCCCTGGCGGGCACCTTGCGTATCGACTATCGGCATGTCGAGCGACCGCTGGTGAGCATACTGCTGCGCAGCCAGGACAATCTGGACGAACTGCAGCGTTGCCTGAACAGCATTCTGCAACGCACTCGCTATGCCCGCTACGAGGTGCTGATCGCCGACAACGCCAGCCAGTCGCCGCAGCTGCTCGAATGGCTGGCGCAACAGCAGCAGGTGGGCGGCAAGGTGCGTGTGCTGCAAAGCGCCGAGCGCCTCAGCCCGGCGGCGCTGTGCAATGCGGCCAGTGGCGAGGCCAAGGGCGACTACCTGGTGTTGCTGGCGGCGGATGCCGAAGTGGTCAATGCCAACTGGATCGAGGCGCTGCTGAACCAGGCGCAGCGCCCCGAGGTAGGCGTGGTCGGTGGCAAGCTGCTGGATGCTGACGGCAAGCTGACCCAGGCCGGCTTGCTGCTGGATGCCGACGTCGGCGTCTTGCCGGCATGCGCCGGTGAGGCGGCCAATGCGCCGGGTTACCTGAACAGCCTGGCCGTCGAGCAGAACCGCCCGGCGGTATCGGCAAGCTGCCTGATGGTCCGCCGCGAGGTGTTTCAGGCCTTGGGTGGCCTGGACGAAACCACCTTCGCCCAGGCCTTTGGCGATGTCGACCTGTGCTTGAAAGCAGCCGCAGCCGGCCTGTTGACGGTCTGGACCCCGCAGGTGCAGGTGATTCACGCTGGTGGGATCGCTACGGACCCGGCGGCGCTGGCGGCCCTGCGCGCCAAATGGTCGGCGCAGTGGTCGGGCGCTACTCAGGAGCTGGCCCCTGGCAAGGCGGCGCTGGACTGGGTGGGGCTGATCGGCTGACGCGACGGGTTGCGGGGCTGGCCTGTATCTTGCTTCGGGGTGGGATACAGCGCGCGCGAGTCAGAAATTTGTAGGCTGCGCGCCCGCCTGACCCTGCAACCGGGCGCCATCGCCAGTCGATGGCGCCGCTCCTAGGATCGACGTATGTTCGACGACAAGTCCATTTTCATCTCCGGAGGAACCGGGTCGTTCGGGCGCCGTTTCATCGAGCGGCTGCTCCAGCTCTACCGGCCGCGGCGAGTTGTGGTGTTCTCCCGTGACGAGCTGAAGCAGTACGAAATGCAGCAGCGCTTCAATGCGCCATGCATGCGCTACTTCCTCGGCGATGTGCGTGATGCCGAGCGCGTGCGTCAGGCCATGCGCGGTATCGACTATGTCGTCCATGCCGCAGCGCTCAAGCATGTACCCGCTGCCGAGTACAACCCCACCGAATGCATCCGCACCAACGTCAACGGCGCCGAGAACATCATTGCCGCTGCGATCGAGAACGGCGTGCAGAAGGTCGTGGCGCTCTCCACCGACAAGGCGGCCAGCCCGATCAACCTGTATGGCGCGACCAAGCTGCTGTCGGACAAGCTGTTCGTGGCCGCGAACAACTTCGCCGGGCAGCAGGAAACCCGCTTTGCCGTGGTGCGCTATGGCAACGTCGCCGGCTCGCGGGGCTCGGTGGTGCCATTCTTCAAGCGCCTTATCGAAGAGGGCGCCGGCGAGCTGCCGATCACCGACCCGCGCATGACGCGGTTCTGGATCACCCTCGAGCATGGCGTGCAGTTTGTACTCGACAGTTTTGCCCGCATGCACGGTGGCGAAGTCTTCGTACCGAAGATCCCGTCCATCCGCATTGTCGACCTCGCCAGTGGCATGGCCGGGCACTTGCCGCAAAAAGTGGTGGGTATCCGCCCGGGGGAAAAGCTGCACGAGTTGATGATCCCGCTGGATGATGCGCGCATGACCTTGGAGTTTGGCGATCATTTCACCATCGTTCCCTCGATCCGTTTCAACCACACGGATGTCGATTTTGCGGTCGATCGCATCGGTGAAGCCGGTCGCTGGGTTGCCGAGGACTTCGAGTACCGTTCCGACACCAATCCTGCCTTCCTCACTGCGCAACAGCTGGCCGACCTGCACCCAGGGCTGCCGGCGTGATTCCCTACGGGCGGCAGAACATCGATGCGTCTGACATCGCCGCAGTGATCGAGGTGCTGCAGTCCGACTGGTTGACCCAGGGGCCGCTGATCGAACGCTTCGAACAGGCCATTGCCCAGCGTTGTGGTGCGGATCATGCGGTGGCTGTGTGCAACGCTACCGCCGGCCTGCACCTGGCCTGCCTTGCTGCGGGTCTGGGCAGCGGGGACTGGCTGTGGACCAGCCCGATCAGTTTCGTCGCATCGGCGAACTGCGGGCGCTATTGCGGGGCCAACGTGGACTTCGTCGACATCGACCCGCATACCTGGACCCTCGATCCCGCTGCGCTCGCACTGAAGCTTGCCGAGGCCGCCCGCCAAGGGCGCCTGCCCAAGGTGGTGGTCGCCGTGGCATTCGCCGGTCAGAGCGCCGACATGCGGGCGATCGCGGCGCTGGCCCGGCAGTATGGCTTCACGCTGATCGAGGATGCGGCCCACGCGGTCGGTGCACGCTATGCCGGCAACCCGGTCGGCTGCGGCGAATTCGCCGATATGACAGTGTTCAGTTTCCACCCGGTGAAGATCATTACCACTGGCGAAGGCGGCATGGTCCTCAGCAATCGGGCCGACCTTGACCGGCGCCTGCGTCTGCTGCGCAGCCACGGCATCACCCGTGACCCAAGCCAGATGACCGAAGCGAGCCATGGTGCCTGGTATTATCAGCAGCTCGAGCTGGGGCTCAACTACCGTATCACCGACCTTCAGGCAGCCCTGGGGCTTTCCCAGCTGACCCGGCTGGATGCGTTTCTCTCCCGCCGTCGCGAGCTGGCGGCCCGCTACCAGCGCTTGCTGGCGCAATTGCCGGTCACGGTCCAGCAGCCCCAGGTGCAGGCCGAATCCGCCTGGCATCTGTTCATAGTGCGCCTGCAGGGTGATCGCATACAGCGTTCGCAGCGGGAGGTCTTCGATGGGATGCGGGCTGCGGGGGTTGGGGTCAATCTTCATTACATCCCGATTCACCTGCAACCGTATTACCGCGAACTGGGTTTCAAGCCTGGGGACTTTCCCCAGGCCGAAGGCTATTACGCACAAGCCCTGAGCCTGCCCTTGTATCCGGACCTGAGCGAGGCGCAGCAGGATCATGTGATCGACACCTTGCGCGGCTTGCTGGAACCGTACGCATGACTGAGTGCATGGAACGCAACGTCGCGATCATTCCAGCCCGCGGGGGTAGCAAGCGGATCCCGCGCAAGAACCTCAAGGCGTTTGCGGGGCTGCCGATCATCGCCCATTCGATTCGCGTGGCACTTGCCAGTGGCTTGTTCGATCAGGTGGTGGTCAGCACCGACGATCCGGAAATCGAGGCGGTGGCGCGGGAGCATGGCGCGCAGGTGCCGTTTCGCCGCCCCGCGCACCTGGCTGACGACCATGCGACCACCCACGCGGTGATCAGCCATGCCCTGGAGGTGCTGACCCGCCAGGGCCAGGTGCTGACCCATGCCTGTTGCATCTATGCCACTGCGCCTTTCCTGCAGCAGCGCTTCCTGCACGAGGGGCTGGCACTGCTGCGGCATCACCCTGAGCGTGCTTTCGCCTTCTCGGTGAGCGGTTTCGGCTTCCCTGTCCAGCGGGCGCTGACGCTGGATGCCGAGGGCGCGCTGGTGCCCCTGAATCCGCAGTATCGCGAGACCCGGTCGCAGGACCTGGCGCCGGCCTACCAGGATGCCGGCCAGTTCTACTGGGGCCGGGTGGAGGCCTGGTTGCAGAACGAGGTCCTGTATTCCGAGCGCAGCTTGCCAGTGATCCTTCCCCGGCACCTGGTGCAGGACATCGATACCGAGGACGACTGGTTGCGCGCGCAGTACCTGTACGCAGCGCTCAAGGCAGGAGGAGAGCTGGAATCATGAAGGTGCTGTTGCGGGCTGACGCGTCTTCATCCATCGGAATTGGCCACACGGCGCGGTGCCTGACGCTGGCCCAGGCGTTGCGTGCACAGGGGGCGCAGGTCAGTTTTGCCTGTTGCCTGCTGGACGGACACCGCCGGGCTGCCATCGAGCATGAGGGCTTCGAGGTCTTTGCCTGGCCGCAGCCCGAGCATGCGCCGGGCATCGAAGGCTGGGCGGCGGACATCGCTGCGCTGCGCGCCGTGTTGCCTGCAAATGCCGGGTTTGACTGGGTGATCGTCGATCATTACGCCCTGGACGCGCGCTGGGAGCAGGCTGCCCGGGTATTCGCCCGGCGAATCGCGGTCATCGATGACCTGGCCGACCGCGATCATGCGGCCGACCTGCTGCTGGATCAGAATTTCGGCGCCAGCGAGGCGCGCTACGCGCCCTTGCTTGCACCGACATGCCGGCGTTTGCTGGGGCCTCGATATGCACTGGTCCGGCCCGAGTTCCAGAGGGCGGTGAGTTCACCGCCACAGCAGGCACGACGGGTGTTGGTCAGCTTCGGTGGTTTCGACGTGGCCGGCATGCTACCGCTGACGTTGCAAGCGCTGGCCGGGCTGGAAGGGCTGCAGGTGACCTGCATCGCCGGGCTCAATCATGCCCATGGCGAGCTGTTGCGCCAGTTGTGCGCCGGGCAGCCAGGCTGGGAGCTGCATGACTTTGTCGATGACCTGCCGGCACGGATGGCTGCGGCGCACCTGTTCATCGGCGCTGCTGGCGGCACCACCTGGGAGCGCGCCGCGCTGGGTTTGCCAAGCCTGTGCGTCAGCGTGGCGGACAACCAGCGCATCGGCGCCGAGGCCATGGCGCGGGCGGGCATGCACCTTTATCTGGGCGAGGCCGGGCAGGTCGACGTGGCGGCGCTGCGCCAGGCGATTGCCTTGCTGCTGGGTAACCAGGCGCTGCGCCAGTGCTTCGCCGAACGCAGTCGTACCCTGGTCGATGGCCGCGGTGCGCAGCGGGTGGCGGTAGCCCTGCTGGGCGAGCAACTGGTGCTGCGCCCGGCCCGTAATGAAGACGCGCGACTGTTGTTCGACGGGCGCGACGCACCCGAGGTACGGCGCCGTTCGCAGCAGGGGCAAGCATTGCACTGGCCCGATCATCAAGCCTGGCTGGCCGCGACCTTGGCCGACCGGCAGCGCCTGCTGCTGATCGCCGAAACCACCGACGGGCCGGTCGGCAGCGTGCGCTACGACCGCCTGCCGGGCCGGCGTGCGCGAGTGTCGCTGTACCTCTTTGCGGGGCGTTTCGGCCTGGGCTGGGGCAGGGTGCTGCTCGCCCGTGGCGAGGCCTGCGCACGTGAACGATGGCCGGACCTTGAGGTGATCGAAGCCCAGGTGCTGCCAGACAATCAGGCGTCATTGCAATTATTCGCGGGTGCCGGCTTCGTGCAGTCGCCGTGCTCGTTCGAGCGGGTTTTCCAGGAGTAGCCCATGCACAGTTTCAACATCGGCCACCGCCCTGTCGGCGCGGACCAGCCACCGCTGGTGATTGCGGAGATGAGCGGCAATCACAACCAGTCGCTGGCACGCGCCCTGGAGATCGTCGAGGCGGCCGCTGCTGCGGGTGCCCATGCACTGAAGTTGCAAACCTACACCGCCGACACCATGACCCTGGACCTGGCCCATGGCGAGTTCTTCATCGCCGACCCTGGCAGCCTCTGGCAGGGTTCATCGCTTTATGCGCTTTACCAGAAGGCCCATACCCCATGGGAATGGCATCGGCCAATCTTCGAACGTGCCCGTGAACTGGGCATGCTGGCATTTTCCACGCCGTTCGACGAAACCTCGGTGGACTTCCTGGAAGGCCTGGACGTGCCGGCCTACAAGATCGCCAGCTTCGAGAACACCGACCTGCCGCTGATCCGCAAGGTGGCGGCCACTGGCAAGCCGTTGATCATCTCCACTGGCATGGCCAGCCTGGCGGAGCTCGAGCGTACCGTTCAGGTGGCGCGGGAGGCGGGGTGTCGCGATCTGGTGCTGCTCAAGTGCACCAGCACCTACCCGGCGAGCCCGCACAACAGCAACGTGCTGACCATCCCGCACATGCGCGAGCTGTTCGGCTGCCAGGTCGGGCTGTCGGATCACTCGCTGGGGGTCGGCGTGGCCGTAGCGGCGGTGGCCCTGGGCGCCACGGTGGTGGAAAAGCACTTCACCCTCGACCGCAGCGAGGGTGGCGTGGATGCGGCGTTCTCCCTGGAACCCACGGAAATGGCCGCGCTGGTGCAGGAAACCGAGCGCGGCTGGCAGGCGCTGGGGCGGGTTTACTATGGCGCGACTCAGGCCGAGCAGGCTTCGCGGCGCTTCCGGCGCTCGCTGTATGTGGTGCGTGACATGGCCGCAGGCGAGGTCTTTGACCGCAGCAATGTGCGCGCCATCCGCCCAGGCCTGGGGCTGGCGCCAGGGCATCTGGACGCGGTGCTTGGGCGCAAGGCCCGGCAACCGCTCAAGCGTGGCACGGCACTGGACTGGTCGCTGCTCGACTGAAGCACGCCCCGATCGGGGCGTGTTCCCCAGGGCAGGTGAGCCCGCTAGCACAATGTCGAGGTGACTCACCTGGGCAAAATGTGCGATTGTCTGGAAATATTCGTGACCTATCGGTCAGAGCGGGCATCTCTCTCTGTAACCGTAAATGGGGCCGGCGTGCCAATCGTCGCTTGCCTGCCCCGCCTGCTGCCGATCCACCCGGTGGCAGGCCCCGTTATTCTGGCGCTGCTCGAGTCATCCGGGCGGCGGTATTGAGCTGTTTTTTTTTGGGAAGCCATGATGATCGGCATTAAAAGCATCGCGAGCTATGTGCCCGCTTCCGGCCTGGACAACTATGTGCAAGGCGCGAAATTCGGCAAGGACGAAGAGTTCATGTTCGGCAAGATCGGCGCGAGCTTCCTGCCACGCAAGGACGCTGAGCAGGAAACTTCCGATCTGTGCGTGGAGGCGGTCAACAACCTGTTCGCCGCCAACCCGCAACTCAAGCGTGAGTCGATCGATGCGCTGATCGTCGTTACCCAGAATGGCGACGAGGAAGGCTTGCCGCACACCGCTGCCATCGTCCAGCACAAGCTCGGCCTGCCGACCCATGTTGCGGCCTTCGACATTTCCCTGGGGTGCTCCGGCTACGTCTATGGCATTTATGCGCTCAAGGGCTTCATGGAGGCCACTGGCCTGAAGAACGGCCTGCTGGTGACCGCCGACCCGTATTCGAAGATCGTCAACCCGGAAGACCGCAATACCACCATGCTGTTCGGCGACGCCGCTACCGCCACCTGGATGGGTGAGGATGCCACCTGGCAGCTGGGCAAGTCGAAGTTCGGCACCGACGGCGCCGGCGCACCACACCTGAAGGTGACCGATGGCGAGTTCTACATGAACGGTCGTCAGGTGTTCAACTTCGCCCTGATCAAGGTGCCGGCGCACCTGCACGAGCTGCTGGGCGAGTCGGGCCTCGAAAACAAGGATATCGACGCTTTCTGCATCCACCAGGGCAGTGCGGCGATCGTCGATGCCGTGGCGCGGCGCTTCGAGGAAGACCCGGAAAAATCCCAGGCTGACAAGTTCGTCAAGGACATGCTGGAGACCGGTAACACTGTATCCTCCAGCGTTCCGCTGCTGCTGCAGAAGCACATGTTCGACGGTAACTGGAAGCGTGTGGCCATCAGCGGCTTCGGCGTCGGCCTGTCTTGGGGTTCGGCGATTCTGTACAAGGCTGAATAACCGCCACCATTAGGTTACCCTTCGGTGTTTCGCAGGTAAGGGAAGCTCAACCCATGAGCGAGTTTTTCCAGCGTAACGCTGAAGTACTGCAGCGCCGCTGGCCGGCGCTGCTGGAGCGCCTGCTGGTTGAGGCAGGCGAGGCCCTCGAGGTCGAGCTGGTGGAGGGCCTGGGGTCTACCCTGAGCGTATCCGGCATCCAGCTCACCAGCCGTCACGACCGGTTGGCAGAAGCGCGCCTGCAGGCGCAAAGCCTGCCGGCAGGCAGTTCCACCGTGCATCTCTATGGCGCTGGCCTGGGTGATCTGCAGCGCGTACTGCTGGAACGGCCAGAGCTCGACCGGCTGCAGCTGCACCTGCTCAATGGCGCCTTGTTCCACCTGGTGCTGCAATTGCTCGATCAGTCCGACTGGCTCGCCGACCCCCGGGTCGAGTTGACCTACGCGGGTGACAGCCTGGAAATTGCCCTGCCGTTCTTCGCCTTGCCCTCCGAGTTGGTGCTGGCCGATGACTTCAATGCGAAGATTCGCGATCGACTGATCAGCGAGGCGCACCTGGCAGACAACAACCGCGCCTTCGATGTGGCCGATCCGCGCCTTCAGCAACTGCTTGAAGACAGCTTGCCGCTGCTGCGTCAGGACCCTGATGTGGCAGCGCTGTTCGCGACCCAGACGGGGCGTGACTGCTACGTGATCGCCACGGGGCCGAGCCTGGGCGCGCACCTGCCGGCCCTGGCAAGGGTGCGTGCGCAGGTCGAGCGGCCGCTGTTCATTTGCGTCGATACCGCATACCTGCCACTGCTGCGCGCCGGTATCCAGCCGGACATCGTGGTCAGCGTCGACCACAAGATCCGCATCCATCACTTGCCGCCGGACGACTCGGCGGCAACCACCCTGGTGTACATGCCGATGCTGGATGTCGAGCTGCTCGGCAACTGGCGCGGACCGCGCTACAGCGCCTACTCCAGCAGTGCGTTGTATGCCCGGGTGCGTGAAGCGATACCGCGCGCCGAACTGTTCGTGGGCGGCAGTGTGATTCACCCGGCGACGGACCTGGCGGTGAAGATGGGGGCGAGCAGCATTACCTTGTTCGGCGCAGATTTCGCCTTCCCTGGCGACCGCACCCATACCGGCTGGGGCGATGGTGTGCTCGGCCCGGCCATTTCGGCGTCCCGTCACTGGGTGCTGGATGGCCATGGCCGGCGGGTGCGTACCCAGCTGAACTTCCGCGGCTACCTGGTCGAGCTGGAGCGGTTCATCGCGCATCATCCCCACGTGAGGTTCTATAACACCAGTCGGGCCGGCGCACTGATAGCCGGTACCGCCTACGACCCGGTTTTCTGCCCATGAATGTCGCCAGTTACTGTACCGCTGCCCGTGAATGCGCCGCGCTGTTCCGTCTAGGGCGGGATGTGGAGGGGGCGTTGCGTATGGTTGATCTGTTCGACCAGGTACTGCCTTTGTTCGATTCCCAGGCGGGTGCGGTGGTAGTGCAGGCCATGTTCGATGCGCAGCAACGCCAGGACTGGCTGGCACTGGCCGACTACCTCGAATACGAACTGTGCCACCTGATCGAGCAGGCCCCCTCGAGCTGAAATGTGATCTGCGTCACATTATGCCTGCAGCCGTCGCGCCGCTGGGGTGGGCTGCAAAGCCCGGATTGCAAGGGGTGGCGCCGTGATGGCATTTTTTTTTGAAAAACCCCTAAAGCAACTTGCAAACCCGACGATAACCATTACGAAGGTTCTCTAGGCCACACCCGGCGGATGCCAGGGCCGGAAGCCGCAGTATCCATCCAACGAGGAATTCGTCATGGCATTAACCGTAAACACCAACACCACTTCGCTGGGCGTGCAGAAGAACCTGAACAAAGCTTCCGACGCTCTGGGCACTTCGATGACCCGTCTGTCCTCGGGCCTGCGCATCAACAGCGCCAAGGACGACGCCGCTGGCCAGCAGATCGCCACCAAGCTGCAGACCATGGTCACCGGTACCACCGTTGCCATCAAGAACGCCAACGACGGTAACTCGATCACCCAGACCGCTGAAGGCGCTCTGTCGGAAATCACCAACATCCTGCAGCGTATGCGTGAGCTGGCTCTGCAAGCTCGAAACGACTCGAACGGCACCACTGAACGTGCCGCTCTGAACAAAGAGTTCGCTGCCAAGTCCGACGAAATCACCCGTATCGCTTCGTCCACCACCTACGGCACCAGCAAGCAACTGCTGGACGGTTCGGCTGGCGACATGGAGTTCCAGGTTGGCGCGATGACTGGCTCCAGCCAGACCCTGACCGTTTCCCTGAGCACCTCGTTCGCAGCTTCGACCCTGGGTGTTGGCACCGGTACCCTGGCGATCTCGGGTACTACCGATGCCGCCGTCCACACCGCGGCTGACGCTGCTATCGACGCAATCGACACCGCTCTGCAGACCGTGAACGACACCAAGTCGGACCTGGGTGCCATCCAGAACCGCTTCCAGTCGACCATCAACAACCTGCAAAGCATGAACGAGAACTCGGCTGCCGCAATGGGTCGTGTTCAAGACACCGACTTCGCAGCAGAAACCGCTCAGTTGACCAAGCAGCAAACCCTGCAGCAAGCTTCGACCGCAGTTCTGGCCCAGGCCAACCAACTGCCATCCGCCGTACTGAAACTGCTTCAGTAATAGCGTGATGCAATCAGCGAGAGGGTGCCTGCGCACTCTCTCGCTTTTTACTTTCAGAGGTGATGCACGATGGACATAAGCGTAAAGTCGAGCCCGTCGTATCCGTTGTCGTCGGTAGCCGGCAACGTGCACAAGGATGATGCGGCACTTAAGGCCTTCGGGCAGGTCCGCGATGCATCGCAGCTACAAGACGCTACAGCCTCCGGTAACGAGACAGAGCTACACTCGGCCGTGAAGGAAATACAGGATTTCGTCCAGTCGTTGCAGCGCAACCTGGAATTTTCGGTGGATGATTCCACCGGCACTTGGGTGGTCAAGGTGGTCGCCCGCGACAGCGGTGAAGTGATTCGCCAGATCCCCTCGGAAACCGCGCTGGAACTGGCCCGCAGCCTGCAAGGTGCCAACAGCGTGCTTTTCGATATCAAGGCCTGACGGCCTGCCGACCGATTCGCCCTCTCTGGTGCAGGGGCGGTTGAGCTTGTTGGTGTTTACCAGATAAGGAGTTTGTAATGGCAAGTCCAATTCTACCGAGTTTGGGGCTGGGTTCCGGTCTCGATACTACGGCCATTGTGAAGGCCCTGGTTGATGCCGAGAAAACCCCCAAGCAGAGTCAGCTTGACCGTCGTACCTCGGCCAACACGGCGTCGATTTCGGCGGTGGGTGGTATCAAGAGCGCATTGGCGGCTTTCAAGTCTGCGCTGGACAAGCTCAACAGCAGCGACACCCCGGCTTTTCTGGGGTCGGTGGCTACCAGCTCCAACGACAAGGCGGTCAAGGCCACGGCTGGCAGCTCGGCGGTCAATGGCAGCTATTCGGTGCAGGTATCGCAACTGGCTACCGCCTCGCGGGTGGCCAGTGATCGCTACACCGACAGCAGTTCGGTGGTATCCGCCAGTGGCGGTACCCTGACCCTGACCCAGAACGGCGCCAGCGTCGATGTCACCATTCCGGCCGGTGCCACGCTGCAGCAGACCCGTGATGCCATCAACGCCCAAGCCACTGCCAAAGGCTTCACTGCCAACATCGTCAACGATGGGCAGGGCTCGCGCCTGGTGTTGAGCTCCGACACCATGGGCAAGGATTCGGACATCTCCGTGTCTGGCGTGATGACCATCAGTCCGGCAGCCGAAATGACCGCTGCCGGTGGTGCTGGTCGCATTGGCGAGCTGGCCAAGGACGCCGAGTTCAACATCGATGGCATGGCGCTTACCAGCAAGTCGAACAAGGTCGACAACGCGATCAGCGGCATGACCTTCGAACTCCTGGCCACGACAGACACCCTGTCGGCGGTATCGATCGGTGTGACCGCCAACACCGATGGCCTGAAGGCCTCCGTGCAGTCTTTCGTCGATGCCTACAACGCGCTGGTTCTGAACATCAACAGCGTCAGCAAGGCCGTGCAGAACACCGATGGTACCTGGTCCACCCCGGCGCTGGCGGGTGACTCTGCAGTGAGCGGCATGTTGACTGCGCTGCGCAATGAGCTGGTGGTGCCGTCGACGTCAGGTTCCGGGCAGCTGACCGTGATGTCGCAGCTGGGTATCAATACCTCCCAGGCCAGCGGTATGCTGGAGTTCGACGCCACCAAGTTCACCAAGGCCATTACCGACCAGAAGCTCGGTGGCGAGGTGCAGAACCTGTTCAATGGTGATGGCGGCATGCTGGATCGCCTGACCAAGGCCATGGAGCCGTACTCGGCGAGTGGCGGTGTTCTGGATACCCGCAGCAAATCGCTGGAGTCGGCGAAGAAATCGCTGGAGTTGGAGCAGTCCTCGCTCGATGCGCGCATCAAGGACCTCGAGGCTTCGTTGACCAAGAAGTACAACAACATGGACACCCTGGTCGGCCAGCTGAACTCCCAGCGCGACACCGTGACGTCCATTTTCGAGGCAATGGCGGCCCAGCAGAAGAACTCCTGACGGCATAGGGCCTGATCCGCCCGGCATCGCCCGAGTGCTGCTCGAGGTTGAAAGGCCAACGCCAAAAGCCCGACGAAGCGTGACGCTCCGTCGGGCTTTTTGTATGCTCGCTAAAGTTTTTTGACGCCGCGCCGATAGCCCGGTCATACAGTAACCCCCGTGGTGACGAGGTACCCATGAACCCAATGTTAGCCCTTCGGCAGTACCAGAAGATTGGCGCCCAGGCGCAGACCTCCGAGGCGAGCCCGCATCGTCTGGTGCAACTGCTGATGGAAGGCGGCCTGGACCGTATTGCCCAGGCGAGTGGTGCGATGCAGCGCAAGGATATTGCTGGCAAGGGTATCGCCATCGGCAAGGCCATCGCCATCATCGGTGGGCTGCGTGACGGCCTGGACCGCGACAACATGACCGAAGAGCTCAATCGCCTCGACAGCCTGTACTTGTACATGACGCGTCGCCTGAGCGAGGCCAACATGAAGAACGATCCGGCGATTCTCGATGAAGTCAGGGATCTGTTGATCACTGTCAAGGAAGGCTGGGACGCCATCGGCGCACAGTAGGAGGGTGTATGAGCAAGGTGATCGAGCGTATCGAGCAGACCCGCGACGAGTTGCTTGCGGCGTTGGCCAGCCGCGACTGGCAGGCTGTCGGTGAGCTTGACCTTGCGTGCCGTGTCTGTGTCGAGGATGTGCTGGCCGAAGCGCTCAGCAATGAGGCCGCGGTGCGTTCGAGTCTGGAGGAGTTGCTCGTGGTCTACGGGCAATTGATTGATGTTGCAAGTAGCGAGCGTCAATCAATAGTCGACGAGATAACACAAATCCGTCAGGCGAAAAATGCCGCCAAGGTATACCATATGTTCACCTGACCACGGATGTGCAAAAAGCCGGGCGCCATTAATTTGACTGCATCGGCTTTTTTGACTTTACTAGTGGCTGTTTTCGAATTTCAGACGTCCGAACACTGACCATTCAGTCGGAGATGTCGAGCATGCCCTGAGAAGGGCGCCGATATGACTAGGGAAGTTGCTATTGCATGTGGCGTGAAACCAAGATTCTCCTGATCGATGACGACAGTGCACGCCGCCGCGATCTGGCGGTGGTCCTGAACTTTCTCGGCGAAGAAAACCTCCCTTGCTCCAGCCAGGACTGGCAGCAGGTTGTAGGGAACCTCTCTTCGAGTCGTGAAGTGCTCTGCGTGCTGATCGGTACCGTCAATGCTCCGGGCAATGTGCTTGGGTTGCTTAAGACAGTGGCTGGGTGGGATGAGTTCCTTCCGGTTTTGCTGATTGGTGAAATTTCTTCTGTGGACTTCCCGGAAGAGCTGCGCCGTCGGGTCCTGTCCAATCTCGAAATGCCGCCGAGCTACAGCCAGTTGCTCGATTCGCTGCACCGTGCCCAGGTCTATCGCGAGATGTACGACCAGGCCCGGGAGCGCGGTCGTCAGCGCGAGCCCAACCTGTTCCGCAGCCTGGTCGGCACCAGCCGGGCCATCCAGCATGTGCGGCAGATGATGCAGCAGGTGGCCGATACCGACGCCAGCGTGTTGATCCTTGGCGAGTCCGGCACTGGCAAGGAGGTGGTCGCGCGCAACCTGCACTACCACTCCAAGCGCCGCGAAGCGCCGTTCGTGCCGGTCAACTGCGGGGCGATCCCTGCCGAATTGCTGGAAAGCGAACTGTTCGGCCATGAGAAGGGCGCCTTCACCGGCGCGATCACCAGCCGTGCCGGGCGCTTCGAGCTGGCCAATGGCGGTACGCTGTTTCTCGACGAGATCGGCGACATGCCGTTGCCGATGCAGGTCAAGCTGCTGCGTGTGCTACAGGAGCGTACCTTCGAGCGCGTGGGCAGCAACAAGACCCAGAGCATCGACGTGCGCATCATTGCGGCGACCCACAAGAACCTCGAAACCATGATCGAGGGCGGGACGTTCCGCGAAGACCTGTATTACCGCCTCAATGTGTTCCCCATCGAGATGGCGCCTCTGCGCGAGCGCGTGGAAGACATCCCGTTGCTGATGAACGAGCTGATTTCGCGCATGGAGCACGAGAAGCGCGGTTCGATCCGCTTCAACTCCGCCTCGATCATGTCGCTGTGCCGGCATGGCTGGCCGGGCAACGTCCGGGAGCTGGCCAACCTGGTCGAGCGCATGGCGATCATGCACCCGTATGGGGTGATCGGGGTGTCGGAGCTGCCGAAGAAGTTCCGCTACATCGATGACGAGGACGAGCAGCTGGTCGACAGCCTGCGCAGCGACCTCGAAGAGCGCGTGGCAATCAATGGCCATGCGCCCAACTTCAGCAACCCTGCCATGTTGCCGCCCGAGGGCCTGGACCTCAAGGACTACCTCGGTAGCCTCGAGCAGGGCCTGATCCAGCAGGCGCTGGACGATGCCAACGGTATCGTTGCGCGGGCGGCTGAACGTTTGCGCATTCGCCGCACCACCCTGGTCGAGAAGATGCGCAAGTACGGCATGAGCCGCCAGGGCGGCGAGGATCAGGTAGAAGACTGATTCCGCCTGTGCCGGCCTCTTCGCGGGGCAAGCCCGCTCCCACAGGATCACCACAATGGCGAATATTGTGGAGTCCCTGTGGGAGCGGGCTTGCCCCGCGAAGAGGTCGGGTCTGTAGAAGCAAATCCCCATCCCCGGCACGGCTATTGCTACACCGCTGGCATCACACCGTTTTTATGACGGTCAGCCATGCGAGAGAGCACGATGCCCCAGGCCGCCCACTTTTCCCGAGTCCCTGATCCGCAGGGGCATACCCCGGTCGAACAGGAGAGTCGACAGGGCCTGGAGCAGGCATTCGCCCTGTTCAACCAGGTGTCCTCCCAGCTCAACCAGTCCTACAGCATGCTCGAAGCCCGTGTCAGCGAGCTCAAGGGCGAGCTGGCGGTGGTCGGCGCGCAGCGCATGGCCGAGCTGAACGAAAAGGAGCGCTTGGCCAACCGCTTGCAGAACCTGCTCGACCTGCTGCCAGGCGGGGTGATCGTGATAGACGACCAGGGCCGGGTGCGTGAAGCCAACCCGGCAGCCTGCCAGTTGCTCGGCGAGCCCCTGATCGGCCAGCTGTGGCGCCAGGTGATCGCGCGCAGCTTCGCCCCGCGCAAGGACGACGGCCATGAGGTCTCGCTACGCGATGGCCGCCGCCTGTCCATCGCCACCCGCTCGCTGGATGCCGAGCCCGGCCAGCTGGTGTTGCTCAACGACCTGACTGAAACCCGCCGTCTGCAAGACCAGCTGGCCCGGCACGAGCGCTTGTCTTCGCTCGGGCGCATGGTCGCCTCGCTGGCGCACCAGATCCGTACGCCGCTGTCGGCGGCCATGCTCTATGCCAGCCATCTGGCCGATGGCGAGCGCGAGCTCGCGCCAGAAACCCGCCAGCGCTTCGCCGGCAGCCTCAAAGAGCGCCTGCATGAGCTGGAGCACCAGGTGCGCGACATGCTGGTGTTTGCCCGTGGTGAACTGCCGCTGGGTGATCGTTTGACCCCCAAGGCCCTGTTCCAGGCGCTGCAGCAAGCGGCTCAGCCCCACGTGCAAGGGCATGCTGTGCGCTGGCAGTGCGACAGTCATCTGGGCGAGTTGCTGTGCAATCGCGACACCCTGGTCGGCGCCTTGCTCAACGTGGTCGAGAACGCCTTGCAGGCCAGTTACAGCCCGGCTCGGCTGAAGGTGCACCTGTTCCGCCGGGAACGTACCTTGCACCTGAACATCAGCGATGCGGGCAGTGGCATCGATGCCGAATTGCTGGGGCGTCTGGGCGAACCGTTCTTGACTACCAAAGCCACTGGAACAGGGCTTGGGCTGGCGGTGGTCAAGGCTGTGGTGCGTGCGCACCAAGGCAAGCTGCAGCTGCGCTCGAAGGTCGGGCGTGGCACCTGTGTAAAAGTTGAGCTGCCGTTGATCGACGGGCAGGCAACGGAGGTCGTGTGATGGCAATCAAGGTGCTGCTGGTCGAGGATGACCGCGTCTTGCGCCAGGCGCTGGGCGATACCCTGGAGATCGGCGGGTTTGCCTTCGATGCGGTCGGCAGTGCCGAGGAGGCGCTGGAGGCAGTGCTGGGCGAGGCTTACAGCCTGGTGGTCAGCGACGTGAACATGCCGGGAATGGATGGGCATGAGTTGCTGGCCCAGCTGCGACGGCACCATCCACATTTGCCGGTGTTGCTGATGACCGCCCACGCGGCCGTCGAGCGCGCCGTGGAGGCCATGCGCCAGGGGGCTGCGGACTACCTGGTCAAGCCGTTCGAGTCCAAGGCGTTGCTGAGCCTGGTCGAGCGCCATGCCGCCGGGCGCCTGACAGCAGCCGACGATGAGGGGCCGGTGGCGTGCGAGGCCGCCAGCCGGCAGCTGCTGGAGCTGGCAGCGCGTGTGGCCCGCAGCGACTCGACCGTGCTCATTTCCGGCGAGTCGGGTACCGGCAAGGAGGTATTGGCGCGCTACATCCATCAGCAGTCGCCGCGGGCGGCGCAGCCATTCGTTGCGATCAACTGCGCGGCGATCCCGGACAACATGCTCGAGGCCACGCTGTTCGGCCACGAGAAGGGCGCTTTCACCGGGGCCATCGCTGCCCAGGCCGGCAAGTTCGAGCAGGCCGAGGGCGGCACCTTGCTGCTCGACGAGATCTCCGAGATGCCCCTTGGCCTGCAAGCCAAGTTATTGCGGGTGCTGCAGGAGCGCGAGGTGGAGCGGGTCGGTGGGCGCAAGCCGATCGCCCTGGATATCCGCGTGCTGGCTACCAGCAACCGCGACATGGCCGGCGAAGTGGCGGCGGGGCGCTTCCGCGAAGACCTGTACTACCGCCTTTCGGTATTCCCGCTGGCCTGGCAGCCGCTGCGCGAGCGTGCCGGCGATATCCTGCCGCTGGCCGAGCGCTTGCTCGCCCGCCACGTGGCGAAGATGAAGCATGCGCCAGTGCGGCTGTCAGCCGGGGCGCGTGCCTGCCTGCAGGCGCATGCCTGGCCGGGCAACGTGCGCGAGCTGGATAATGCTGTGCAGCGGGCGTTGATCCTGCAGCAGGGCGGGGTGATCGAGGCGGCAGATTTCTGTCTGGCAGGCGCCATTCCATTGTCGGCTGCAGGGGCGGTGGCGGTATCGGCATCACCTGTGGCGGTGACGCAGGACTCCGGTGGCCTGGGTGACGACATGCGTCGCCATGAATTTCAGATGATCATCGACACCCTGCGCGCCGAGCGTGGGCGGCGTAAGGAAGCTGCCGAAAAGCTTGGCATCAGCCCGCGTACCTTGCGCTACAAGCTGGCGCAGATGCGTGATGCCGGGCTCGATGTGGAAGCCAGCCTGTTCGGCTGAAACAGTCATTTATAGGTTTGCGGGGCGGGCTGGCACATGAGTTGCTAGTTCAGCGCTATCCGCCGCATGAGTGTCAAAAAAATGCGGCCGCCGGAGAGAGAAGGTCATGAGCCAAGGTGTTGAATTCAATCGTCTGATGTTGGACATGCGGGCCATGCAGGCCGATGCCATGTCGTTGCCCAAAGCCACTGTCGCCCCCGAACTGGCGCCTGGCCAAAGCAGCTTTGCCGACATGCTTGGCCAGGCCATCGGCAAGGTCAACGAGACCCAGCAGGCGTCGACCCAGCTCGCCAATGCCTTCGAAATCGGCAAGAGCGGCGTTGACCTGACCGACGTGATGATTGCCTCGCAGAAAGCCAGTGTATCCATGCAGGCATTGACCCAGGTACGCAACAAGCTGGTCCAGGCGTACCAGGACATCATGCAGATGCCGGTTTGAGGGCGGAAGTAAGTCATGGCTGAAGCAGTCGTCGATAACGCCCCCGCCAAGAGCGGTGCGCCAGGTTCCAAGCCACCGTTCCTGAACATGGCGTTCCTGGAAAACATCTCGCAGATGCCCATGCTGCGTCAGGTCGGCCTGCTGGTCGGACTGGCAGCGAGCGTGGCGATCGGCTTCGCCGTGGTGCTGTGGTCGCAACAACCGGACTACCGGCCGCTGTACGGCAGCCTGGCTGGCATGGACACCAAGCAGGTCATGGATACCCTGGCCTCTGCAGACATCCCCTATCACGTCGAGCCCAACTCCGGCGCTCTGCTGGTCAAGGCCGACGACCTCTCCCGTGCGCGCCTGAAGCTGGCGGCTGCCGGCGTGGCGCCGAGCGATGGCACTGTCGGCTTCGAGCTGCTCGACAAGGAACAGGGGCTGGGCACCAGCCAGTTCATGGAAACCACTCGCTATCGCCGCGGCCTGGAAGGTGAGCTGGCGCGAACCGTTTCCAGCCTGAACAACGTCAAGGCCGCCCGCGTACACCTGGCGATTCCGAAAAGCTCGGTGTTCGTGCGTGACGAGCGCAAGCCCAGCGCCTCGGTGCTGGTCGAACTGTACCCGGGCCGTTCGCTGGAAGCGGGCCAGGTCATGGCTATCGTCAACCTGGTCGCCACCAGTGTGCCCGAGCTGGACAAGTCGCAAGTGACCGTGGTCGACCAGCGCGGCAACCTGCTCTCCGACCAGTTGCAGGACACCGCGCTGACCATGGCCGGCAAGCAGTTCGATTACAGCCGCCGCATGGAAGGCATGCTGACCCAGCGTGTGCACAACATCCTGCAGCCGGTGCTGGGCAATGACCGCTACAAGGCCGAGGTCTCCGCCGACCTGGACTTCAGTGCGGTCGAGTCGACCTCCGAACAGTTCAACCCGGACCAGCCGGCGCTGCGCAGCGAGCAGGCGGTCAACGAACAGCGCGCCAGCAGCCAAGGCCCGCAGGGCGTGCCGGGCGCGCTGAGCAACCAGCCACCAGGGCCGGCGTCGGCGCCGCAAACCACCGGGGGTACCGCCGGGGCGGCCACTGCCATCCAGCCTGGCCAGCCGCTGGTGGATGCCAATGGTCAACAGATCATGGACCCGGCCACCGGCCAGCCGATGCTGGCGCCGTACCCGTCGGACAAGCGTGAGCAGACCACCAAGAACTTCGAGCTGGACCGTTCGATCAGCCACACCCGTCAGCAGCAGGGTCGCCTGACCCGCCTGTCGGTGGCGGTGGTGGTCGACGACCAGGTCAAGGTCGGTGCCAATGGCGAAACCACGCGTGCGCCATGGGGAGCCGAAGACCTGGCGCGCTTCACGCGTCTGGTGCAGGACGCGGTGGGCTTCGATGCCAGCCGTGGCGACAGCGTGACCGTGATCAACGTGCCGTTCGCCGCCGACCGTGGCGAAGAGATCGCCGATATCGCGTTCTATCAGCAGCCGTGGTTCTGGGACATCGTCAAGCAGGTACTGGGCGTGCTGTTCATCCTGGTGCTGGTGTTCGGCGTGCTGCGTCCGGTGCTCAACAACATCACCGGTGGCGGCAAGCAGGCTGCTGCGGACAGCGACATGGAACTGGGCGGGATGATCGGTCTGGATGGCGAACTGGCCAACGACCGTGTCAGCCTCGGTGGCCCGTCAAGCATTCTGTTGCCGAGCCCGACCGAGGGTTACGAAGCACAGCTCAACGCAATCAAAGGCCTGGTGGCCGAAGATCCGGGCCGCGTAGCCCAGGTCGTCAAAGAGTGGATCAACGCCGATGAGTGACAATCGAGCCATTACCGCCAAGCTGAGCCGGGTCGACAAGGCCGCTATCCTGCTGCTGTCGCTCGGTGAGACTGATGCTGCACAAGTGCTGCGACACATGGGCCCGAAGGAGGTGCAGCGGGTCGGTGTGGCGATGGCGCAGATGGGCACCGTGCACCGCGAGCAGGTCGAGCAGGTGATGAGCGAGTTCGTCGAGATCGTCGGCGACCAGACCAGCCTGGGCGTGGGCTCTGACGCCTATATCCGCAAGATGCTCAACCAGGCATTGGGCGAGGACAAGGCCAATGGCCTGGTCGACCGCATCCTGCTCGGTGGCAACACCAGCGGCCTGGACAGCCTCAAGTGGATGGAACCGCGTGCCGTGGCCGATGTGATCCGCTACGAGCACCCGCAGATCCAGGCCATCGTGGTCGCCTATCTCGACCCCGACCAGGCCGGTGAAGTGCTGAGCAACTTCGACCACAAGGTGCGCCTGGACATCGTCCTGCGCGTGTCGTCGCTCAATACCGTGCAGCCGGCGGCGCTCAAGGAGCTGAACCAGATCCTCGAGAAGCAGTTCTCGGGCAACTCCAACGCTGCGCGTACCACCCTGGGTGGCATCAAGCGCGCCGCCGACATCATGAACTTCCTCGACAGTTCGGTGGAAGGTGCGCTGATGGACGCGATCCGCGAGATCGACAGCGACCTGTCGGAGCAGATCGAAGACCTGATGTTCGTCTTCAACAACCTGGCCGACGTCGACGACCGTGGCATCCAGGCGCTGCTGCGCGAAGTCTCCTCCGACGTGCTGGTGGTGTCGCTCAAGGGCGCCGACGAGCGGGTCAAGGACAAGATCTTCAAGAACATGTCCAAGCGTGCCTCCGAGCTGCTGCGTGACGACCTCGAGGCCAAGGGCCCGGTGCGCGTGAGCGACGTGGAAACGGCGCAGAAGGAAATCCTCACCATCGCCCGCCGCATGGCCGAGGCCGGCGAGATCGTGCTCGGCGGCAAGGGTGCCGAGGAAATGATCTGATTCACAGGCCCCTGACAGATGCAGGGGCCTTGTTGGTTTTGAGTAGCTGAGAACATGCCCACCAAAGAATCCCATCCCAGCGACCTGATCCGCGCCCGCGACCTCGAGGGGTTCGATGTCTGGGCGTTGCCCAGCTTCGACCCGGAGCCTGAGCCGGAACCCGAGCCTGAGCCGGAAGTCATCGAGGAGGAAGTCGAGGAAGTACCGCTGGAAGAAGTCCAGCCACTGACCCTCGAAGAACTCGAAGCGATCCGCCAGGAGGCCTACAACGAAGGCTTCGCCACCGGCGAGCGCGAGGGCTTCCACAGCACCCAGCTGAAGGTGCGCCAGGAGGCCGAGGAGGCGCTCGCCGTCAAGCTGGCCAGCCTGGAGCAACTGATGGGGCACTTGCTGGAGCCGATCGCCGAGCAGGACACGCAGATCGAACGCAGCCTGGTGCATCTGGTTGCGCATATGGCGCGCCAGGTCATCGGCCGCGAACTGCGCAGCGACTCCAGCCAGATCACCCGGGTGCTGCGCGAGGCGCTGAAGCTGCTGCCGATGGGCGCCGACAACATTCGCATCCACCTCAACCCGCAGGACTTCGAGCAGGTCAAGGCGTTGCGCGAACGCCATGAGGAGCGCTGGAAGCTGCTCGAAGACGAGGCCCTGCTGCCGGGCGGCTGCCGCATCGAGACCTTGCACAGCCGCATCGACGCGACCATGGAGACGCGCATCGAGAAAGCCGTGGCGCAACTGTTCGACCAGCTGCACGATCAGGCCCTGCACCCGGCGACACCAGACCTGTCGATCGAACTGGACGCCCGCGATGCGCCTTGACCGCACCAGCTTTGGCAAGCGCCTGGGTGGCTACGCCGAGGCGATCGGGCTGCCGGTACAGCCGGTGGTCGAAGGCCGCCTGTTGCGCATGGTCGGCCTGACCCTCGAAGCCGAAGGGCTGCGCGCTGCGGTGGGCGGGCGTTGCCTGGTGATCAACGACGACAGCTACCACCCGGTGCAGGTCGAAGCCGAGGTGATGGGCTTTGCCGGCAACAAGGTATTCCTGATGCCGGTGGGCAGCATTGCCGGCATCGCGCCGGGTGCCCGCGTGGTGCCGCTGGACGACAGTGGCCGCCTGCCCATGGGCATGAGCATGCTCGGCCGGGTCCTCGACGGTGCCGGCCGCGCCCTCGACGGCAAGGGCGGCATGCGCGCCGAAGACTGGGTGCCGATGGACGGCCCGGTCATCAACCCCCTCAACCGTGACCCGATCAGCAAGCCGCTCGACGTGGGCATTCGCAGCATCAACGGCTTGCTCACCGTCGGACGCGGCCAGCGCCTGGGCCTGTTCGCCGGTACTGGCGTGGGTAAATCGGTATTGCTGGGCATGATGACCCGCTTCACCGAGGCGGACATCATCGTGGTCGGGCTGATTGGCGAGCGGGGGCGCGAGGTCAAGGAGTTCATCGAGCACATCCTCGGCGAGGAAGGGCTCAAGCGCTCGGTGGTGGTGGCATCGCCTGCTGACGATGCGCCACTGATGCGTTTGCGTGCCGCCATGTACTGCACACGCATTGCCGAGTACTTCCGCGACAAGGGCAAGAACGTCCTGCTGCTGATGGACTCGCTGACCCGTTTCGCCCAGGCCCAGCGCGAAATTGCCCTGGCCATCGGTGAACCGCCGGCCACCCGTGGCTATCCGCCGTCGGTGTTCGCCAAGCTGCCCAAGCTGGTCGAGCGCGCGGGTAACGGCGAGCCCGGTGGCGGCTCGATCACGGCGTTCTATACGGTGTTGTCCGAGGGTGACGACCAGCAGGACCCGATCGCCGACTCGGCGCGGGGTGTGCTCGACGGCCACTTCGTGCTGTCCCGGCGCCTGGCCGAGGAAGGCCATTATCCGGCCATCGACATCGAGGCCTCGATCAGCCGGGTCATGCCGCAAGTGGTCGATGCCGACCACTTGCGCCAGGCCCAGAAGTTCAAGCAGCTGTGGTCGCGCCTGTCGCAGAGCCGTGACCTGATCAGTGTGGGCGCCTATGTCGCCGGTGGCGATCCGGAAACCGACCTGGCGATTGCCTTGCAGCCCAAACTGGTGGATTTCCTGCGCCAGGGCCTGGACGAGAATGTCGGCATGGGCCAGAGCCGCGACGAACTGGGGGCGATCTTCACGCCCCCGGCCAAGGGCTGATAGCCCATGAGCTTGTCCGGTCGCGCAGCGCGCCTGGCCCCTGTGGTCGACATGGCCGAAGAGGCTGAGCGCAAGGCTGCCCAGCGGGTGGGGCACTTCCAGCAGCAGGTGGTCCAGGCCCAGGCCAAGCTGGCCGAGCTGGAATCGTTCCGCGAAGGGTACCAGGCGCAGTGGATCAACCGTGGCGGGCAGGGCGTGAATGGCAGCTGGCTGCTCAACTATCAGCGCTTCCTGGCCCAGCTGGAAACGGCCATGACCCAGCAGCGGCAGAGCCTGGCCTGGCATGAGAACAACCTGAAGAATGCCCGTGGCACCTGGCAGCAAGCCTATGCCCGGGTGGAAGGGCTGCGCAAGCTGGTGCAGCGTTACCTGGACGAGGCGCGGCGGGCTGAGGACAAGCGTGAGCAGCGCTTGCTGGACGAGTTGTCGCAGCGGTTGCCGCGCCAGGGCCATCTGTAACCTTGATAGTCCAGCCCCGGGCTGCTAAACCTTGAAGAGTTGCATTCGCCATCATCGAAGGAATCGCTAGCATGGCAGTCGAGACTGATTTTTCGCAGGACGGGAAAAAGCTCACGATCAAGGTCAAGGGGCGCTTCGATTTTGGCAAGCATCAGGAATTCCGTGATGCCTACGAGCGCCAAGAGAACAAGCCCGACTCGGTAGTGGTCGACCTCAAGGAAGCTACCTACCTGGACAGCTCTGCGCTGGGCATGCTGTTGCTGTTGCGTGACCATGCCGGCGGTGACGATTCGGACGTGCGCGTCGTGCATGCCAACTCCGACGTGCGCAAGATCCTGGCCATTTCCAATTTCGAAAAACTGTTCGATATCAGTTGAGTGTCCAGATGCCGGCCGAGCATGCGTTGACCGTACTGGTGGCGGAGGACAGTGCGGTAGACCGCTTGCTGCTGGCGCAGATCGTGCGTC
Source organism: Pseudomonas sp. NPDC086566 (assembly GCF_050280885.1). Lineage (NCBI taxonomy): Bacteria > Pseudomonadati > Pseudomonadota > Gammaproteobacteria > Pseudomonadales > Pseudomonadaceae > Pseudomonas > Pseudomonas sp. NPDC086566. The sequence continues at coordinate 127,011 of NZ_JBNNWD010000011.1, read as the reverse complement.
GCCAGGGCCACCATGTGTTCACCGCGGAAAACGGCGAGCAGGCCGTGGCGCTGTTTGCCGAGCAGCGTCCGCAACTGGTGTTGCTCGACGCCCTGATGCCGGTGATGGATGGTTTCGAGGCGGCGCGGCAGATCAAGGCGCTGGCCGGCGAGGCGCTGGTGCCGATCATCTTCCTGACCTCGCTGAGCGAAGAGGATGCCCTGGTGCGCTGCCTGGAGGCCGGCGGTGACGACTTCATGGCCAAGCCCTACAGTGCGGTGATTCTTGCAGCCAAGATCCGCGCCATGGACCGCCTGCGCCGTTTGCAGGCAACCGTGCTCGAACAACGTGACCAGATCACCCGCCACCATCACCACTTGCTCAACGAGCAGCGGGTAGCCAAGGCGGTGTTCGACAAGGTCGCGCATTCCGGCTGCATCACCGCGCCGAACATCCGTTACCTGCAGTCTCCCTATGCCTTGTTCAATGGCGACTTGCTGCTGGCTGCGTTTACCCCGGCCGGTGACATGCATGTGCTGCTGGGGGATTTCACTGGCCATGGCTTGCCGGCGGCGGTAGGTGCAATGCCGCTGGCGGAAGTGTTCTATGGGATGACCGCGAAGGGCTACGGCCTGGCGCAGATGCTGCGCGAGATGAATGCCAAGCTCAAGCGCATCCTGCCGGTGGACATGTTCTGCTGTGCGCTGCTGCTCAACCTGAGCGTGCAGCGCGGGGCGGTGGAGGTGTGGAATGGTGGCATGCCGGATGGCTACCGGCTGTCGGTAGACGGCGACGTGCTTGGCAGGCTGCGGTCACGTCATCTGCCGCTGGGCATCCTCGCGCCGGAGCGCTTCGATGACAGCACCGAACTGCTGCCGATGGCGGCAGGTGAGCGGCTGTTGCTGCTGTCCGATGGCGTGGTCGATACCGCCGACGAGCACGAGCGCCTGTTCGGTGTCGAGCGCTTGCGCGAGGTGCTGGCCGCCAATCGTGATCCGGCGCTGCTGTTCGATGAGGTGATGCAGGCCCTGGCGCGTTTTGGCGGAAGTCCCCGGGATGACATCAGCCTGTGCGACATACGCATGTTCAGTGGCGAGGACCGGGTGCCCGCGCCGACCCTGTATTCCGACAGTGGGCGCTCCAGTCCGCTGGACTGGGCGTTGGCGTTCGAGCTGCGCGGTGAAAGCCTCAAGCGATTCAACCCGGTGCCTTACCTGGTGCAGTTGTTGCAGGAGATTCATGGCCTGCGGCCGCACACTGGCGCTTTGCACAACGTGCTCAGTGAACTGTTCAGCAATGCGCTGGAACATGGTGTTTTGGGCCTGGATTCGCAGCTCAAACGGGATGTGCAGAGTTTTGCCGACTACTATGAGGAGCGCGCCCGGCGCCTGGCGACCCTGGCCGAAGGCTTCGTGCGTATCGACTTGAAGGTTGAACCCTCGGGGCCGGGCGGGCGTCTCACCATCGAGGTCCGTGACAGTGGCGCGGGGTTCGATGTGCAGCGTGTGTTGTCGCGTCCGTCGCTGGAGCAGGCGTTGAGCGGACGCGGGCTGCACCTGGTGCGGCGGCTTGGCAGCCATGCCGAGTGGTGCGAAGGCGGCCGCTGCGCCCGCGTGCGGTTTGATTGGTGATGCGTCTGGAGGGCCGCAGGGCGGCTCAGGCATAATCCGGCTTGATCAAGGAGTGAGCAAGTGACTGACATGCATATTGACCACAAGGTGCTCAGCGACCTGCAGGAGGTCATGGAAGATGGCTACCTGCAGCTGCTGGACACCTTCCTGGAAGACTCCGAACAGCGTTTGAACCAGCTGCATGAGGCCAAGAGCGCCGATGAGCTCGGCATGGCCGCGCACAGCTTCAAGGGCAGCAGCAGCAACATGGGCGCCGTTGGCCTTTCCCGGTTGTGCCAGCAGTTGGAGGAGCGCGTCAAAGAGCGGCCGCTGTATGGCATCGAAGACCTGATCAACCGGATCGACCAGGAGTACCTGGAGGTGAAAGGCTTCTATCGTGGCGAGCGTGAGCGCGTTTCGGCGAGCTGATGGCAAGTTGGCGCGACTTTTGCCTCTCAGTGCCAGATGATATTCCAGTTTCTGGCGCGGAGACCGCTCAATGCCTGTCGCATCCAACCCTTTGTTGCAAGCCAACACCCTGAGCAAGCCGTCGAGCGCGGGCTCCTCGCGGGTGGACAAGCCGCTGCAGGCGGGGGGCGGGGCGGGTAGCGGCTTCGATCAGGTCATGGCCGGGCAGGGGCGTGACAAGGCGCCTGTACGCAACGACAAGGCGGCCCAGCCTGTCGCGAAGGACAAGCCTGACGTTGCCCAGGGCGGCAACAAAGAGGCCGCCGACAAACCGGCGGTTGCCGATGACGGCAACACATTGCCAGCAGACGAAGCGCCGCCTGCCACGGCCGACGTTGCCGTGCCCAGTGACGTCGGGTCGCTCGACGCCAGCCTGGTGGCGGGCCAGGTGACCGACGCGCAGCCCGGCGCGCAGTTGCTGCAAGCCCAGGCCGAAGCCGTGGCGCCAGTGTTGCAGGCGGCTATCCAGCAGCCGCCCGTGGCCGAGGTTGCACAGCCACTGCCGGAACAGCCGCAGACCGAGGCGTTTGACCCGGATGCCGACCCGTTGGCCAACCTGCCGACGTTGCGTCTGGCCCTGGAGCAGAGCGCCCAGGCCAAAGGCACGACGTCGACGCACGCTGCAGAGCCTGGCAAAACCCAGCCCGACGACAGTCAGGCGGCCGTCAATCCGTTGGCGACCCTGATCGACAAGGTCGAGGGCGAGGCTGGCAAGTCCGAGACCGGCGACAAGGCGTTCGCTAGCTTGCTTGAAGACGGGCTCAAGGACACCAAGAGCGCCAGCAGCGATACCCGCGTCGATGACTTCGCCAATCGCCTGGCCAGCCTTACCCAGGCAGTGACTGCCAAGACGGCCAATGCCGTGCCTGTCAATGCCAATCCGCTGCATCAGCCTTTGCAGATGAATCAGGGCGCGTGGGCCGAAGGCCTGGTCAACCGGGTCATGTACCTGTCCAGCCAGAACCTCAAGTCGGCGGATATTCAGCTGGAACCGGCTGAGCTCGGCCGCCTCGATATTCGCGTCAACGTGGCGACCGACCAGTCCACGCAAATCACCTTTGTCAGCGGCCATGCCGGAGTGCGCGATGCGCTGGATAGCCAGGTGTATCGCCTGCGCGAGCTGTTTGCCCAGCAGGGGTTGGCGCAGCCGGACGTCAACGTTGCCGACCAGTCGCGCCAGCAACAGCAACAGGCGCAGCAGGACGGCTCGCAGTTGTCCGGGGTGGCTGCGCGCCGGGCGCAGGGCGGCGAGGGCGAACAGAGTGGGGCGGGCGACCATACCCGGGCTGTCGAGCAGCAGGTGGTGATTGGCGACAGTGCTGTCGATTACTACGCCTGACGTACTGGCCTTTTTCGCGGGCACCTGAAAAACACATCCTGACAAATCTGGCATAACACTTGCTCAAGCCACGTCATCCTTCTTTGAAACCCCGATGGACGACGGATTATTGGCATGGCGAAGAGCGACGCAGTGAAAGACCCCGCCGCAAAAGGCAAACTCAAGCTGATCCTGCTGCTGGTGCTGGCCCTGTTGCTGGCAGTCGGCCTGTCGGTGGGCGCCACCTGGTTCATCATGCACAAGAATGAATCGGCACCCGCCCCGGAAGCAGCCGCCACCAACGCCAAGGCCCCGGCGATCTACGTGCCGCTGGCGCCTGCTTTCGTGGTCAACTTCAACCAGAACGGCCGCCAGCGCTACATGCAGTTGAGCATCACCATGCAAGGCCGCAGTCAGGCCGACCTGGACGCGCTCACGGTGCACATGCCGGTGATCCGCAACAACCTGGTGATGATGTTCTCCGGGCAGGGCTTCGACACCCTGGCGGCCAGCTCGGTGGGCCAGGAGATGCTGCGTCAGAAAGCCACCGCGGTGGTTCAGGAAGTGGCGCAGAAGGAAGTCGGCAGGCCGGTGGTCGACCAGTTGCTGTTCACCAATTTCGTATTGCAGTAGGAGTCCGCAATGGCCGTACAGGACCTGCTGTCCCAGGATGAGATCGATGCCCTGTTGCATGGCGTCGACGATGGGCTGGTACAGACCGAGAGCGCTGCCGAGCCTGGCAGCATCAAAAGCTACGACCTGACCAGCCAGGATCGGATCGTGCGGGGTCGCATGCCGACCCTGGAAATGATCAACGAGCGTTTCGCCCGCTACACCCGCATCAGCATGTTCAACCTGCTGCGCCGCTCTGCCGACGTGGCTGTCGGCGGCGTGCAGGTGATGAAGTTTGGCGAGTACGTGCATTCGCTGTACGTGCCGACCAGCCTCAACCTGGTCAAGATCAAGCCACTGCGTGGTACCGCACTGTTCATCCTCGACGCCAAGCTGGTGTTCAAGCTGGTGGACAACTTCTTCGGTGGGGACGGCCGTCACGCCAAGATCGAGGGCCGCGAATTCACCCCCACCGAGCTGCGCGTGGTGCGCATGGTGCTGGACCAGTGCTTTGTCGACCTCAAGGAGGCCTGGCAGGCGATCATGCCGGTCAACTTCGAGTACATGAACTCCGAGGTCAACCCGGCCATGGCCAACATCGTCGGCCCGAGCGAAGCGGTGGTGGTGTCGACCTTCCACATCGAACTGGACGGCGGTGGCGGCGACCTGCACGTGACCATGCCGTATTCGATGATCGAGCCGGTGCGGGAAATGCTCGACGCCGGCTTCCAGTCCGACCTCGACGACCAGGACGAGCGCTGGGTCAAGGCCCTGCGCGAGGACGTGCTGGATGTCTCGGTGCCGCTGACCGCCACGGTTGCCCGCCGCCAGCTGAAGCTGCGCGACATCCTGCACATGCAGGCCGGCGACGTGATCCCGGTCGAGCTGCCCGAGCACCTGGTACTGCGCGCCAATGGCGTGCCGTCGTTCAAGGCGCGCCTGGGTTCGCACAAGGGCAACCTGGCCCTGCAGATCATCGACCCGATCGAACGCCGCTGAACGCGTGCCGATCGCTCTCAACGAATTGAATGCCTGTCGAGGACATCATGGCTAACGAAAACGAGATCACTTCCCCTGAAGACCAGGCTTTGGCCGATGAATGGGCTGCGGCCCTGGAAGAAACCGGTGATGCCGGCCAGTCCGACATCGACGCATTGCTCGCCGCTGACAGCGGCAAGCCGGGTGCCGGTCGCCTGCCGATGGAGGAGTTCGCCAGCTCGCCGCGGCCAAACGAGAACGTCAGTCTCGAAGGCCCGAACCTGGATGTGATCCTGGATATTCCGGTGAGCATTTCCATGGAAGTGGGCAGTACCGAAATCAACATCCGCAACCTGCTGCAACTCAACCAGGGCTCGGTGATCGAACTTGACCGCCTGGCCGGTGAGCCGCTCGATGTGCTGGTCAACGGCACGCTGATCGCCCACGGTGAAGTGGTGGTGGTCAACGAGAAGTTCGGCATCCGCCTGACTGACGTGATCAGCCCCAGCGAACGTATCAAGAAGCTGCGCTGAGTGAAGGGCACGATGCGGGCCGTGTTGGCCCTGGCCACGCTGCTGGTGAGCGACCTGGCCATCGCCGCTGCCACGCCTGCTGCCTCTCCGGCTACGGTGCAGGCCACTGCGCCCGGCAGCCTGGGCGGGCAGTTGGCGCAGATGGTGTTCGGCCTGTTGCTGGTGGTGGGGCTGATCTTCTTCCTGGCCTGGGCGCTGCGCCGCATGCAGGGTGCCACGCCCAAGGGCGGGCAGGTGATCGAGATCGTCGGCAGCCGCGCCATCGGCCCGCGTGACCGGCTGCTGCTGGTGCAGGTCGGCAAGGAGCAGATCCTCATCGGCCACACGCCAGGCAGCATCGAAGCCTTGCATGTCATGGCCGAACCCGTCGAAGTGCCCGTCAGCGCCCGCCAGGCGACGCCAGAATTTGCCCAGCGGCTGATGGAGCTGATGGGCAAGGATCAGAAGGACAAGAAGTGATGAATGGCGCGTTGCGCATTTTGTTGAGCACCTTGTTGCCACTCGTGCTGCTGCTGGCAGCGCCGCTGGCCCAGGGCGCGGACCCGCTGTCGATCCCGGCCATCACCCTGTCCAACACTGCGGACGGCCAGCAGGAGTATTCGGTCAGCCTGCAGATCCTGCTGATCATGACGGCGCTGAGCTTCATCCCGGCGTTCGTCATCCTGATGACCAGCTTCACCCGCATCATCATCGTGTTCTCGATCCTGCGTCAGGCGCTGGGCCTGCAGCAGACACCATCGAACCAGGTGCTGACCGGCATGGCCCTGTTCCTGACGATGTTCATCATGGCGCCGGTGTTCGACCGGGTTAATCAGGATGCCCTGCAGCCGTACCTGAGCGAGAAGATGACCGCCCAGCAAGCCATCGACAAGGCCCAGGGCCCGCTCAAGGACTTCATGCTGGCGCAGACCCGGCAAAGCGATCTCGACCTGTTCATGCGCCTGTCCAAGCGCACCGACATCGCTGGCCCCGACCAGGTCCCGCTGACGATCCTGGTACCGGCATTCGTTACCTCGGAATTGAAGACCGCGTTCCAGATCGGCTTCATGATCTTCATCCCGTTCCTGATCATCGACATGGTCGTGGCCAGCGTGCTGATGGCCATGGGCATGATGATGCTGTCGCCGCTGATCATCTCGCTGCCATTCAAGATCATGCTGTTTGTCCTGGTCGATGGCTGGGCGCTGATCATGGGCACCTTGGCCGGCAGTTTCGGCGGCGTGTGACGCTGCCAGGGAGAGCCTACGCATGACACCTGAAGTCGCTGTCGACCTGTTCCGTGACGCACTGTGGCTGACCACCCTGATGGTTGCCATCCTGGTGATACCGAGCCTGCTGGTTGGCCTGGTCGTGGCGATGTTTCAGGCGGCCACGCAGATCAACGAACAGACCCTGAGCTTCTTGCCGCGCCTGTTGGTGATGCTGGTCACGCTGATCGTCGCCGGACCCTGGCTGGTACAGAAGTTCATGGAGTACATCACCGGCCTGTACACCAGCATCCCGCAGCTGATCGGTTGAGCCTGCCATGCTGGAGCTGACCGACGCGCAGATCGGCACCTGGGTCGCCACTTTCATCCTGCCGCTGTTCCGGGTGACGGCGGTGCTGATGACCATGCCGATCTTCGGCACTCGCATGCTGCCAGCGCGCATTCGCTTGTATGTGGCGGTGGCGATTACCGTGGTGATCGTGCCGGCCCTGCCGCCCCTGCCGGAGTTCGACCCGCTGAGCCTGCGCGGCCTGCTGCTGTGTGGCGAGCAGGTGATCGTTGGCGCGTTGTTCGGGTTTTCGCTGCAGCTGCTGTTCCAGGCCTTCGTCATCGCCGGGCAGATTGTCGCCGTGCAGATGGGCATGGCCTTTGCCTCCATGGTCGACCCGGCCAACGGGGTCAACGTGACCGTGATCAGCCAGTTCATGACCATGCTGGTCAGCGTGCTGTTCCTGCTGATGAATGGCCACCTGGTGGCGTTCGAAGTGCTCACCGAGAGCTTTACCACCTTGCCGGTAGGCAATGCCCTGGTTGTCAGTCACTTCTGGGAGCTGGCCGGGCGCCTGAGCTGGGTGTTCGGTGCCGGCCTGCTGCTGATCCTGCCGGCCATCACCGCGCTGCTGGTGGTGAATATCGCGTTTGGCGTGATGACCCGCGCAGCGCCCCAGCTGAATATCTTTTCCATCGGTTTTCCGCTGACGTTGGTGCTGGGCATGGGCATCTTCTGGGTCGGTCTGGCCGACATTCTCTCCCACTACCAGGCGTTGGCCAGTGACGCGTTGCAGTGGCTGCGTGAACTGGCAAGGGCGCGCTGAGCATGGCTGAAAGCGAGAGCGGGCAGGACAAGACGGAAGATCCCACCGACAAACGCAAGCGCGATGCGCGCGAGAAAGGTGAGATTGCCCGGTCCAAGGAACTCAACACCGTAGCCTCTACCCTGGCCGGTGCCGGCGCGCTGCTGGCCTTTGGTGGCAACCTGGCGGAAACGTTGATGACGCTGATGCGGATGAACTTTTCCCTGACCCGTGAGGTGCTGACCGACGAGCGCTCGATGGGCATGTTCCTGCTGGCGTCGGGCAAGATGGCCATATGGGCGGTACAGCCGGTGCTCATGCTGCTGTTCGTGATTGCCTTCGTGTCACCCATCGCCCTTGGCGGGTTCATCTTTTCCGGAAGCCTGTTGCAGCCCAAGTTCAGCCGGATGAACCCGTTGTCAGGTATCAAGCGGATGTTTTCGCTGAACTCGCTGACCGAGTTGCTCAAGGCGATGGCCAAGTTCTTCGTGATCCTGATCGTGGCGCTGGTGGTGCTGGGCAATGATCGCCAGGCGTTGTTGGCCATCGCCAACGAGCCGCTGGACCAGGCGATCATCCACAGCGTCCAGGTGGTCGGCTGGAGTGCCTTGTGGATGGCGGCCGGGTTGCTGTTGATCGCGGCGGCGGACGTGCCGTTCCAGCTCTGGCAGACGCACAAGAAGCTGAAGATGACCAAGCAGGAGGTCAAGGACGAGTACAAGGACAGCGAAGGCAAGCCTGAGGTCAAGCAGCGCATCCGCCAGTTGCAGCGCGAGGTGTCGCAGCGGCGCATGATGGCCGCCGTGCCCGAGGCCGACGTGATCATCACCAACCCGACGCACTATGCCGTGGCCCTGCAGTACGACCCGGAGAAGGGTGGCGTGGCGCCGTTGCTGGTGGCCAAGGGGACCGACTTCATTGCCTTGAAGATTCGCGAGATTGGTGTCGAGCACAAGGTGCAGATCCTCGAATCGCCGGCCTTGGCGCGGGCGATCTACTACTCCACCGAGGTCGAAGGGGAGATTCCGGCAGGGCTGTACCTGGCGGTGGCGCAGGTGCTGGCTTATGTGTTCCAGATCCGCCAGTACCGCTCGGGCAAGGGCAAGCGGCCAGAGCCGCTTAAAGAAGACCTGCCGATCCCGCCTGATCTTCGCCGCGACAACTGATTCCAGCCTGTGCCGGCCTCTTCGCGGGGTTACCCGCGAAAAGGCCGGCATAGGCAACATACATCCATAGCCGAGCAAAGTTGGAAAGCTTCTTGCAGAGCCACGCCCAAGCGCCCCTTGGGCGTCAAAGTTTTGCATCAAGAGGACTCGCGGTGGATCGCACTCAGTTAATCAGCAACGCCCGCAACAACCTGGCCGGGCTCGGCCGGGGCAACCTGGGCGTGCCGTTGCTGCTGCTGGTGATGTTGGCAATGATGATGTTGCCGATACCGCCGTTCCTGCTCGACGTGTTCTTCACCTTCAACATCGCCCTGTCGATCGTGGTCCTGCTGGTTTGCGTGTACGCCCTGCGCCCGCTGGACTTCGCCGCGTTCCCGACCATCCTGCTGGTGGCGACCTTGCTGCGCCTGGCGCTGAACGTGGCCTCGACGCGGGTGGTGATGCTCCATGGCCAGGAGGGCCATGGCGCTGCCGGTAAAGTGATCCAGGCCTTCGGTGAGGTGGTGATCGGCGGCAATTACGTCGTGGGTGCGGTGGTGTTCGCCATCCTCATGATCATCAACTTCGTGGTGGTGACCAAAGGTGCCGGGCGTATTTCCGAGGTGAGTGCGCGCTTCACCCTCGATGCCATGCCGGGCAAGCAGATGGCCATCGACGCCGACCTCAATGCCGGTCTGATCGACCAGGCCCAGGCCAAGGCGCGTCGTGCCGAGGTGGCCCAGGAGGCCGAGTTCTACGGCTCGATGGACGGCGCCAGCAAGTTCGTCCGTGGTGACGCCATCGCTGGCCTGCTGATCCTCTTCATCAACCTCATTGGCGGCATGCTGATCGGTATGCTGCAACACAACATGTCGTTCAGCGATGCGGGCAAGGTCTACGCCTTGCTGACCATCGGTGACGGTTTGGTGGCGCAATTGCCATCACTGCTGCTGTCCACGGCCGCCGCGATCATGGTGACTCGTGCCTCGGGCTCCGAGGACATGGGCAAGCTGATCAACCGCCAGATGTTCGATTCGCCCAAGGCGCTGGGGGTGTCCGCGGCGCTGATGATCATCATGGGCCTGGTGCCGGGCATGCCACACATTGCCTTCCTCAGCCTCGGCCTGCTGGCCGGTGGCGGTGCCTACCTGGTATGGAAGAAGCAGCAGAAGGCCAAGCTCGAGGCGCAGAAGGAAGCGCAGCGCCAGCAGGACCTGCTGCCGTCGCCGCAGCGCGCGCTGGAGACCAAGGAGCTGGGCTGGGACGACGTGACGCCGATCGACATGATCGGCCTGGAAGTGGGCTACCGCCTGATTCCGCTGGTCGACCGCAACCAGGGTGGGCAACTGCTGGCGCGGATCAAGGGGGTGCGCAAGAAGCTGTCGCAGGACCTGGGTTTTCTCATGCCGACCGTACACATCCGCGATAACCTCGACCTGCAGCCCAGCGCTTATCGCCTGACGCTGATGGGGGTGATCCTGGCGGAGGCCGATATCTATCCGGACCGCGAACTGGCGATCAACCCCGGCCAGGTGTTTGGCACCCTCAACGGTATCGCCGCGCGCGACCCGGCATTCGGCCTGGAGGCGGTGTGGATCGACGTCGGTCAGCGCGCGCAGGCGCAGTCGCTGGGGTACACCGTGGTCGACGCCAGTACCGTGGTTGCCACCCACCTCAACCAGATCCTGCAGAAGCACTGCCATGAGCTGATCGGCCATGAAGAGGTCCAGCAACTGTTGCAGGTCTTGTCCAAGGCGTCGCCTAAACTTGCAGAAGAGTTGGTGCCGGGTGTCATTTCCTTGTCGGGGCTGCTCAAGGTCCTGCAGGCATTGTTGTCCGAGCAAGTCCCGGTGCGTGACATCCGCAGCATTGCCGAGGCCATCGCCAACAATGCCAGCAAGAGTCAAGATACCGCCGCGCTGGTGGCGGCAGTGCGCGTCGGATTGTGTCGTGCCATCGTCCAAAGCATTGTCGGCGTTGAGTCCGAGCTTCCGGTGATCACCCTTGAACCAAGGTTGGAACAGATTTTGCTCAATAGTTTGCAAAGGGCCGGGCAAGGCCAGGAAGACGGTGTTCTTCTTGAGCCAAGCATGGCCGAAAAGCTGCAGCGCTCGTTGATCGACGCCTGCCAGCGCCAGGAAATGCAAGGCCAGCCGGCCATTCTCCTGGTCGCTGGCCCGATCCGTGCCATGCTGTCGCGCTTCGGCCGCCTGGCTGTACCGAATTTGCATGTTCTGGCGTATCAGGAAATACCGGATAACAAGCAAGTCACCATCGTTGCCACAGTGGGCCCCAACGGCTGAGGTAGTGGGTTATGCAAGTCAAGCGTTTTTTCGCCGCCGATATGCGTCAGGCCATGAAGCTGGTCCGTGATGAGCTGGGCTCCGATGCCGCCATCATTGGCAACCGCCGCATCGCCGGGGGTGTCGAGCTGACCGCCGCGCTGGACTACAAGCTGTCCGCGCTGGCCCCCCGCGTGCCCAACGTCGCGCTGGAAGAAGAGCTGCGCAAGACTCAGTCGCGCATCGCCACAGCCCAGGCCGAACTCGACAACCGCGCCGAGGCCAGCGAAGGCAACCGCCAATTGTTTGCCGGCCAGTCGCTGACCGCGGCCGAGCCGTTGATCGAGCCGCACGTTGAGGCGCCGGCACCCGCTGCCGCGCCCGCCCCGGCACCGGTCGACCCGCGCCTGTTCGACGCCATGCGCTCGGAGCTCTCGGGCCTGCGCGAACTGCTCGAAGTGCAGCTCGGCTCGCTGGCCTGGAACCAGCTGCAGGGCAGCAAACCGGCACAGGCCAACCTCTGGCGTCGCCTGCAGCGCATCGGCCTGTCCGGCCCGATCGCCCGCGAACTGCTCGACCTCATCCAGGAGATCGAAGAGCCGCGTCAGGCCTGGCGCATGTTGCTGGCGCACCTGGCGCGGATGATCGAAGTGCCGCAGATCGAGCCTATCGAAGAGGGCGGGGTCATCGCCATGGTCGGCCCTGCCGGCATGGGCAAGACCACCACCCTGGCCAAGCTGGCGGCACGCTATGTGCTCAAGTACGGCCCGCAGAACCTGGCCCTGGTGAGCATGGACAGCTTCCGCATCGGTGCCCAGGAACAGCTCAAGACCTTGGGGCGCATCCTCAATGTGCCGGTGACCTACGTCGACCCTGGCCAGTCGCTTGCAGCAGCGCTGGAGCCGCTGCTGCGCAAGCGCGTGGTCCTGATCGATACCGCCGGCCTGCAGGCCAGCGACCCGGCCCTGCGCATGCAACTGGAAACCCTGGCCGGGCGTGGCATCGCCGCGAAGAACTACCTGGTGCTGGCCACCACCAGCCAGAAGCAGGTGCTGACGGCCGCCTACCATAGCTACAAGCGCTGCGGCCTGGCCGGCTGCATCCTGACCAAACTCGATGAAACGGCGAGCCTCGGCGATGTGCTGAGCCTGGCCATCAGTCATGAACTGCCCGTGGCCTACCTCACCGATGGCCCGCGTATTCCTGACGACCTGCACCTGCCACGCCCGCACCAACTGGTGACCCGCGCGGTCAATGTGCAGTTGCAGGACGAGCCCAGCGAAGAGGCAATGGCCGACATGTTCGCTGATCTCTACCACAACCCGCGGCGCGCGGGTTGAGGATGAAGCGTATGCAAAGTACCTACATTCCGGGGTTGGCAGTGTTGCCCCGCGTGTGGCTTGGGTCCAAGCGAGACAAGGTAAACAACGAACATGGGTAGCATGCATCCCGTACAGGTGATCGCCGTCACCGGTGGCAAAGGTGGCGTCGGCAAGACTAACGTTTCAGTGAACTTGTCCCTGGCGCTGGCTGAACTCGGCCGCCGGGTGATGTTGCTGGACGCCGACCTTGGCCTGGCCAATGTCGACGTATTGCTGGGCCTCACCCCGAAGCGCACCCTGGCCGATGTCATCGAAGGGCGCTGCGAGCTGCGCGACGTGCTGTTGCAGGGGCCGGGCGGTGTGCGCATCGTGCCGGCCGCCTCCGGCACCCAGAGCATGGTGCATCTGGCCCCGGCGCAGCACGCCGGGTTGATCCAGGCCTTCAGCGAAATCGGCGACAACCTCGATGTGCTGGTGATCGACACCGCTGCGGGTATCGGTGACTCGGTAGTCAGCTTCGTGCGCGCCGCCCAGGAAGTGCTGCTCGTGGTGTGCGACGAGCCGACCTCGATCACCGACGCCTACGCGCTGATCAAGCTGCTCAACCGCGACTACGGCATGAACCGTTTCCGCGTGCTGGCCAACATGGCGCAAAGCCCGCAGGAAGGGCGCAACCTGTTCGCCAAGTTGACCAAGGTCACCGACCGCTTCCTCGACGTCGCCCTGCAATACGTCGGTGCCGTGCCTTACGACGAAAGCGTGCGCAAGGCGGTGCAGAAGCAGCGTGCGGTGTACGAGGCGTTCCCGCGCTCCAAGTGCGCCCTGGCGTTCAAGGCCATCGCGCAGAAGGTTGACAGCTGGCCGTTGCCTGCCAACCCGCGCGGCCATCTTGAGTTCTTCGTCGAGCGCCTGGTGCAACCCACCAGCGCAGGGCCCGTGCTATGAACGCGAGCGGCTTCAAGATGTACAGCAAGGCGTCGAAAGACGCCCAGTTCGAACTGGTGGAGCGCTATGCACCGCTGGTCAAGCGCATTGCCTACCACCTGCTGGCGCGCTTGCCGGCCAACGTCCAGGTCGAAGACCTGATCCAGGCCGGCATGATCGGCCTGCTGGAAGTGGCCAACAAATACGACGCCAGCAAGGGCGCCAGCTTCGAAACCTACGCCGGTATCCGCATCCGCGGGGCCATGCTCGACGAGGTCCGCAAGGGCGATTGGGCACCGCGTTCGGTGCACCGCAACACGCGCATGGTCAGTGACGCGATGCGCGCCGTGGAAGCAAGAACTGGCCGCGACGCTAAAGATCATGAAGTTGCTGCCGAACTCCAATTGAGTCTCGATGATTACTACGGGATCTTGAACGATACCTTGGGCAGCCGCCTGTTCAGTTTCGACGACCTGCTGCAGGACGGCGAGCACGAAGGGTTGCACGAGGACGGCGCCAGTAGCCAGGTCGAGCCGTCACGCGATCTGGAAGACGAGCGCTTCCAGGCTGCCCTGACCGATGCGATCGCCAACCTGCCGGAGCGTGAGCGCCTGGTGCTGGCGCTGTACTACGACGAAGAGCTGAACCTCAAGGAAATCGGTGAGGTGCTGGGGGTCAGCGAATCGCGTGTCAGCCAGTTGCACAGCCAGTGTGCCGCGCGCCTGCGCAGCCGCCTGGGGGAATGGCGGGCGCGTTGAACCGGGGTCGTTGCAGTCGTTTTCCACGTTGTACCGAATTGAATGAATACGCGTGCTCGGGGCCGAGCGCGTTTGAGACTGCTTGGAGGTCTACTTGAACAAAGACATGAAAATCCTCATCGTTGACGACTTTTCGACGATGCGGCGGATCATCAAGAATCTGTTGCGTGACCTGGGCTTCACCAACACCGATGAAGCCGACGACGGCACCACCGCGCTGCCGATGCTCGAAAGCGGCCATTACGACTTCCTGGTGACCGACTGGAACATGCCGGGCATGTCCGGTATCGACCTGCTGCGCAAGGTGCGTGCCCACGACCGGCTGAAAACCATGCCGGTGCTGATGGTGACCGCCGAAGCCAAGCGCGACCAGATCATTGAAGCGGCCCAGGCCGGCGTGAATGGTTACGTGGTCAAGCCGTTCACGGCCCAGGTGCTCAAAGAAAAGATCGAGAAAATCTTCGAGCGCGTCAACGGCTGAGTCACGTCAGGGGGCGCCATGGAATCAACAAACACGTCATTGGGGGAGTTCGAGTCGACCCTCAAGAAGCACGCGCAAGAACTGGTGTCGAGCCTCGAGAAGGGGCACTTCGGCGATGCCGTGCAACTGATTCACCAGCTCAACCAGACCCGCGACCGTGGCCTGTACCAGGAGGTCGGCAAGCTCACCCGTGAGCTGCATAGCGCGATCGTCAGCTTCCAGATCGACCCGCGCATGCCGCAGGCCGAGGAAGTCTCGCAGATCACCGATGCCACCGAGCGCCTGTCCTACGTGGTCAAGCTCACCGAGGGTGCGGCCAACCGCACCATGGACCTGGTGGAGGAGAGCACTCCGGTGGTCAACGCGCTGGCCGCCGAGGCGCAGGGCCTGAGTGTCGACTGGCAGCGCTTCATGCGCCGCGAAGTCGCAGCGCCGGAGTTCCGCGAACTGGTCAAGCGTGTCGACAGTTTCCTGACGCACAGCGCCGAGGGCAACCGCAAGGTCGCCGGCCACCTCAACGACATACTGCTGGCCCAGGACTATCAAGACCTGACCGGCCAGGTGATCAAGCGCGTGACCGCGCTGGTCACCGAAGTGGAAAGCAATCTGCTCAAGCTCGTGCTGATGGCCAGTCAGGTCGACCGTTTTGCCGGTATCGAACATGACCACCAGCAGCTGCGCGCTGAAAAAGATCAAGAAAAACATCCGACTCGGGGTGAAGGTCCGCAGATTCATGCCGATAAGCGTGAAGACGTTGTGTCCGGTCAGGACGACGTCGACGATCTGCTGTCCAGCCTGGGTTTTTAAGGAGCACGTTTAATGAGCTTCGGCGCCGATGAAGAAATCCTTCAGGATTTCCTGGTAGAAGCCGGCGAAATTCTTGAGCAACTGTCCGAGCAACTGGTCGAGCTGGAAAGCCGGCCCGACGATGCCGACCTGCTCAATGCGATCTTTCGCGGTTTCCACACTGTAAAAGGGGGCGCCGGCTTCCTTCAGCTGAACGAGCTGGTGGAGTGCTGCCACATCGCCGAGAACGTGTTCGACATCCTGCGCAAAGGTGAGCGCCGGGTCGACGCGGAACTGATGGACGTGGTGCTCGAAGCACTGGACACGGTCAACAGCATGTTCGGCCAGGTGCGTGAGCGCAGTGCCGTGACCCCGGCCACCCCGGAGCTGCTGGCGGCCCTGTCGCGCCTGGCAGAGCCCGCCAGCGCCGATGCCCCTGCGGCGGTGGTCGAGGCTGCGCCCGAGCCCGTGGCGGCCGAGGCGGACATCACCGACACCGAGTTCGAACAGCTGCTCGACTCGCTCGATGCGGTCAAGGCCGAAGCGGCCGCTGCCCAGGCGCAGATGCAGGGCGAGACCCTGAGCGGCTCGGGTGATGACATCACCGACGCCGAGTTCGAGTCGTTGCTCGACCAGTTGCATGGCAAAGGCCAATTCTCGCCCGAAGTCGCCGCCGCCGACGCGGGGGGCGAAGCCAGTGCGCCGGTGAGCGACGAGATCACCGACGAAGAATTCGAGTCGTTGCTCGACCAGTTGCATGGCAAAGGCACCTTCCAGGCCAACGCTTTGCCGGCTGCCGCCGCTGCAGTGGAAAACGTGGCCGCGCCTGCCAGCAGTGACGAGATCACCGAACACGAGTTCGAAGCGTTGCTCGACCAACTGCACGGCAAGGGCAAGTTCACCGGTGAAAGCGTTGCTGGTGAAGCAGCGGTTGCCGCGCCAGCGCCGGTTGCGGCGGTGGCCGAAAGCAAACCGATCGCCAAGCCGGCACCGGCACCGGCACCCGCGGCTGCGGCTGCCAAGCCAGCAGCGCCAGCCCGTGCTCCGGCCCCGGCCGCGGAAAAGCCTGCCAGCGAAGCAGAAACCACCGTGCGCGTCGATACTGCGCGCCTGGACGAGATCATGAACATGGTCGGTGAGCTGGTGCTGGTGCGTAACCGTCTGGTGCGCCTGGGCCTGAACAGCGGCGACGAGGCCATGTCCAAGGCTGTGTCCAACCTCGACGTGGTCACCGCCGACCTGCAGACCGCGGTGATGAAAACCCGCATGCAGCCGATCAAGAAGGTGTTCGGCCGGTTCCCGCGCCTGGTCCGCGACCTAGCTCGGCAGTTGAAGAAAGAGATCAACCTGGAGCTGGTCGGTGAAGAGACCGACCTCGACAAGAACCTCGTCGAGGCCTTGGCCGACCCGCTGGTGCACCTGGTGCGCAACGCCGTCGACCACGGCGTCGAGATGCCGGACGAGCGTGAAGCCGCCGGCAAGGCCCGCACCGGCCGCGTGGTGCTCTCGGCCGAGCAGGAGGGTGACCACATCCTGCTGTCGATCTCCGACGACGGCAAGGGCATGGACCCGAGCATCCTGCGCGCCAAGGCCGTGGAAAAAGGCCTGATGGACAAGGACGCTGCCGACCGCCTCAGCGAGTCGGACTGCTACAACCTGATCTTCGCCCCAGGCTTCTCGACCAAGACCGAGATTTCCGACGTGTCTGGCCGCGGCGTCGGCATGGACGTGGTGAAAACCAAGATTTCCCAGCTCAACGGCTCGATCAACATTTTCTCGGCCAAGGGCCAGGGTTCGAAGATCGTCATCAAGGTGCCGCTGACCCTGGCGATCATGCCAACCCTGATGGTGATGCTGGGCAACCAGGCGTTCGCCTTCCCGCTGGTCAACGTCAACGAGATCTTCCACCTCGACCTGTCGCGCACCAACGTGGTCGACGGCCAGGAGGTGGTGATCGTGCGCGACAAGGCGCTGCCGCTGTTCTACCTCAAGCGCTGGCTGGTCCAGGGCCAGGTGCACGAGGAGCAGCATGAGGGCCATGTGGTGATTCTCTCGGTCGGCAC
The DNA here is from genome assembly GCF_050280885.1 of Pseudomonas sp. NPDC086566. Lineage (NCBI taxonomy): Bacteria > Pseudomonadati > Pseudomonadota > Gammaproteobacteria > Pseudomonadales > Pseudomonadaceae > Pseudomonas > Pseudomonas sp. NPDC086566. The sequence continues at coordinate 109,471 of NZ_JBNNWD010000011.1, read as the reverse complement.
CCAGCGCATCGGTTTCGTGGTCGACCAGCTGGTCGGCCAGGAAGAGGTGGTGATCAAGCCGCTGGGCAAGATGCTGCAGGGTACCCCCGGCATGTCTGGCGCCACCATCACCGGTGACGGCCGCATCGCGCTGATTCTCGACGTGCCGAGCATGCTCAAGCGTTACGCGGCACGGCGTATCTGATTTTCGGCGGCGCACCCTGGCGGGTTGCGCCGCCTAATGGAGTGTTTATGGCAGTCAAGGTCCTGGTGGTGGATGATTCCGGTTTCTTCCGCCGCCGCGTTTCGGAAATCCTCTCGGCGGACCCGACGATCCAGGTGGTTGGCACCGCGACCAACGGCAGGGAAGCGATCGACCAGGCACTGGCGCTCAAGCCCGATGTCATCACCATGGACTATGAAATGCCCATGATGGATGGCATCACTGCAGTGCGGCACATCATGCAGCGCTGCCCGACGCCGGTTTTGATGTTCTCCTCGCTGACCCATGAAGGCGCCCGCGTCACTCTCGACGCCCTGGATGCCGGTGCAGTGGATTACCTGCCGAAGAACTTCGAAGACATCTCGCGCAACCCGGAGAAGGTCAAGCAGCTGCTGTGCGAGAAGGTGCACACCATCTCGCGCAGTAACCGCCGTTTCGGAGGCTACGCCAGCCACGCGCCGGCCAGCGCACCTGCGCCGGCCAGCAGCCATGCACCGGCCAGCAGCCTGGCCAGCGCCGCACCGGTACGTGCTGCCGCGCCTGCCCGTGCGGTTGCGCCGGCACCGGCCGCAACGCACGCCCCGGCGCCCAAGCGCAAGCCTTACAAGCTGGTGGCGATCGGTACCTCCACCGGCGGCCCGGTGGCCCTGCAGCGGGTGCTGACCCAGTTGCCGGCCAGCTTCCCGGCGCCGATCGTGCTGATCCAGCACATGCCCGCTGCCTTCACCAAGGCATTCGCCGAACGCCTGGACAAGCTGTGCAAGATCAGTGTCAAGGAAGCCGAGGACGGCGACGTGCTGCGCCCGGGCCTGGCGCTGCTGGCCCCTGGCGGCAAGCAGATGATGATCGACGGCCGTGGCACGGTGAAGATCCTGCCAGGCGACGAGCGCCTGAATTACAAGCCGTGCGTGGACATTACCTTCGGCTCGGCCGCCAAGTCCTATGGCGACAAGGTGCTGTCGGTGGTGCTCACCGGCATGGGCGCCGATGGCCGTGAAGGTGCGCGCCTGCTCAAGCAGGGCGGCAGCACGGTGTGGGCCCAGGATGAAGCCAGTTGCGTGATCTATGGCATGCCCATGGCCATCGTCAAAGCCAACCTGGCCGACGCGGTGTACAGCCTGGATGAAATCGGTAAACACCTGGTCGAGGCTTGCGTCTGATGGATGTGCTCAGCCTGATTGGCCTGATCCTGGCATTTGTCGCCATCGTAGGCGGCAACTTCCTCGAAGGTGGCCACGTGGGGGCCTTGCTCAACGGCCCGGCCGGCCTGATCGTGCTCGGTGGCACCCTGGCGGCGGCCTTGCTGCAGTCGCCGCTGCCGGCATTCAAGCGCGCCTTGCAGATCTTGCGCTGGATTTTCTTCCCGCCGCGGGTCGACCTCGCCGGTGGTATCGACCGTGTGGTCAACTGGAGCCTGACGGCGCGCAAGGAAGGCCTGCTCGGCCTGGAAGGCGTGGCCGATGCCGAACCTGACCCATACGCCCGCAAGGGCCTGCAACTGTTGGTCGACGGTGCCGAGCCGGAATCGATCCGCAGCATCCTCGAAGTCGACTTCCTGACCCAGGAAAGCCGTGATATCCAGGCCGCCAAGGTGTTCGAGAGCATGGGCGGCTATGCCCCGACCATCGGTATCATCGGTGCGGTCATGGGCCTGATCCACGTTATGGGCAACCTGGCTGACCCGTCGCAGCTGGGTAACGGCATCGCCGTGGCCTTCGTCGCCACCATCTACGGCGTGGCCAGTGCCAACCTGATCCTGCTGCCGATCGCCAACAAGCTCAAGGCCATCGTCCTGCGCCAGTCGCGCTACCGCGAGATGCTGCTCGAAGGCCTGCTGTCGATTGCCGAGGGTGAAAACCCGCGCTCGATCGAGCTGAAGCTACAAGGCTTCATGGAGTAAGCCATGCGCCGTCGCCGTCATACCGAGGAGCATGAAAATCACGAACGCTGGCTGGTGTCGTACGCCGACTTCATCACCTTGCTGTTCGCCTTCTTCGTGGTCATGTATTCGATCTCCTCGATCAACGAGGGCAAGTACAAGGTCATTTCGCAAGCGCTGCTCGGGGTGTTCAACGACCCTGAGCGCAGCATGAAGCCGATCCCGATCGGCGATGAGCAGCCGCTCAGCGTGAAACCGGCGCAGCCGCTGATCAAGGACAGCGAGCAGACCGATGCGGGCCTGGCGCAGACCAGCGTCGACCCGTTGAAAACCATCAGCGACGATGTGCGCGATGCCTTCGGCGACTTGATCAAGTCCGACCAGATGACCGTGCGTGGCAACGAGCTGTGGGTGGAGATCGAACTCAATTCATCGCTGCTGTTCGGCAGTGGCGATGCCATGCCCAGCGACCAGGCATTCGCCATCATCGAGAAGGTCGGCAAGATCCTCAAGCCGTTCGCCAACCCGGTGCATGTCGAGGGCTTCACCGACAACCTGCCGATCCGAACGGCGCAGTACCCGACCAACTGGGAGCTGTCTGCAGCGCGGGCAGCGAGCATCGTCCGGCTGCTGGCCATGGAAGGGGTCAACCCGGCGCGCATGGCCTCGGTGGGCTATGGCGAGTACCAGCCGGTGGCCAGCAACGACAGCGCCGAAGGGCGTGCGCGCAATCGTCGGGTGGTGCTGGTGATTTCCCGTAACCTCGAAGTGCGCCGTAGCCTGACCGGCTCGGGCAGTGCCAACGCCACTGCGGATGCTGCGCTGCGTCGTGCTGGCACACAAAGTGCACCGCCAGCCCCAGCAGCGACGACGGCGAGGTGAGCCGTCAATTCTCTGTCACCGCATGCCCTGTGGCAGCCGGCGACACCAATGAAACAAGAGTTGTCCTATGAGAGTCTGGGCAGTAGCCAATCAAAAAGGTGGCGTGGGCAAGACCACCACCACTATCGCCCTGGCCGGCCTGCTGGCCGAGGCGGGCAAGCGCGTGGTCGTCGTCGACCTCGACCCGCATGGCTCGATGACCAGCTATTTTGGGCACAACCCGGATGCCCTGGAGCACAGCTGCTACGACCTGTTCCTGCACAAGGGCAGCGTGCCCGAGGGCCTGCCGGGGCAGTTGCTGTTGCCGACCAGCGATGAGCGTATTTCGCTGCTGCCTTCGAGCACGGCGCTGGCGGTGCTGGAGCGCCAGTCGCCAGGGCAGAGCGGCCTGGGGCTGGTGATCGCCAAGAGTCTGGCGCAGTTGTGGCAGGATTTCGACTTTGCGCTGATCGACAGCCCGCCATTGCTTGGCGTGCTGATGGTCAACGCCCTGGCTGCGAGCCAGCAGCTGGTGATTCCGGTGCAAACCGAGTTTCTTGCGGTGAAGGGCCTGGAACGCATGATCGGCACCTTGGCCATGGTCAACCGTTCGCGCAAGCAGGCGTTGCCGTACCAGATCGTGCCGACCTTGTTCGACCGCCGCACCCAGGCTTCACTCGGCACCCTGAAGGTGCTGCGCGATACCTATGAGCACCAGGTGTGGCAGGGCTACATCCCGGTCGACACGCGCCTGCGCGATGCCAGCCGCAATGGCGTCACGCCGTCCCAGTTCGATGGCAAAAGCCGCGGCGTGATCGCTTATCGGGCACTGCTCAAGCATATGCTGACCTACAAGCCCGCTGCGCAGGTGGCCTCATGAACCGACCCGTCGGCACCAAGCCGCAACTGGCCCTGCAGTCCTACCTCGATGGGCTGTTGCAGGAGGCCACCGAGGCCGAGGACATCGTCGCACTGCCAGGCTCGGCTGCAGAACCCTTGGCAGATGAGGAGTTCGCCGCCGCCGTGCGTGAAGAGCAGGCGCGCGACGCTCACCCGCCAACCCGTGTCGCCAGGCCTTTTGCCGAGCCGCAGGTGCAGGTGTTGCCCGCCGTGCTGCCGGTCGAGCAGCCCGTGGTGGCGGTGGTCGAGACGCAAGTGCTGGCTGAAGCCAGCATCCCGGTGCTGACCGAAGTACCCACGCCGGAGCCGGTAGCACCGTTGGTGGACGTGCACCTGCCAGCGGCCAGCATGGCTGACACACCGGCACCTCCGGCCAGCGTCGATGGCCGCCCGGCCTGGGCGGCCGAGCCGTTCGAGTGCCTGCTGTTCGACGTTGCCGGTTTGACCTTGGCAGTGCCGCTGGTATGCCTGGGCTCGATCTACAGCCTGGAGGGCCAGGAGTTGACGCCGCTGTTCGGCCAGCCGGACTGGTTCCTTGGCATCCTCACTTGCCAGGCCGGCAACCTCAAGGTGCTGGATACCGCGCGCTGGGTGATGCCCGATCGTTACCGCGACGACTTCCGGCAGGGCTTGAACTACGTGATTTCCGTCCAGGGCTACGAATGGGGCCTGGCGGTCCATCAGGTCAGCCGCTCGCTGCGCCTGGACCCGGCCGAGATCAAGTGGCGCAGCCAGCGTGGCCAGCGCCCCTGGCTGGCTGGTACGGTCATCGAACACATGTGTGCACTGCTCGACGTCGCCGAACTGGCCGAGCTCATCGCCAGCGGTGCGGTCAAGCAGTTGCATGCCAAACAGAAATGACACCGAACACAACCGCCAACAGCGGATTTAGAGGGCTAGGGGAATGAAAAAGTCGTCTGCGCAAGGTTCTGAAGATCCGATCCTGCAGTGGGTAACCTTCCGTCTGGACAACGAGTCCTACGGCATCAACGTCATGCAGGTGCAGGAAGTGCTGCGCTACACCGAGATTGCACCGGTGCCGGGCGCGCCAAGCTACGTGCTGGGCATCATCAACCTGCGCGGCAACGTGGTGACGGTGATCGACACCCGCCAGCGCTTCGGCCTGATGCCGTCGGATGTGACCGACAACACCCGTATCGTCATCATCGAGGCTGACAAGCAAGTGGTCGGCATCCTGGTCGACAGCGTCGCCGAGGTGGTGTACCTGCGCCAGTCGGAAATCGAAACGGCGCCGAACGTGGGCAACGAAGAGTCGGCCAAGTTCATCCAGGGCGTATGCAACAAGAACGGCGAACTGCTGATCCTGGTCGAGCTGGACAAGATGATGACCGAGGAAGAGTGGTCCGAGCTGGAGAACATCTGAGTTGATCTTCGAGGTGGCGGTAATCCTGCTGGCGCTGCTGTGGGCCCTGAGCCTGTGGTTCTTCCTGAACTACAGCAAGCGCCAGCGCGAACTGGCGGCGCAGCAGGCCGTGGGCGATGCCCTGCGCGACCAGCGCATCAAGGACCTGGCCAAGCGCCTGGATGACTACCAGAACGGCACCGTGCGCATGGGTGAGGCGCTCCATGAACTGCGCGCGACCGTGGCGCCGCTGCCGGAAAAGCTCCAACAGCTGGAGCAGCGCGACCCCAGCAGCGTGACCTTCACCCAGGCCGCCAAGCTGGTGGGCATGGGCGCCAGCGTGGCGGAGCTTACCGAAACCTGCGGCCTGACCCAGGCCGAGGCCGAGCTGATGAGCAAGCTGCACCGCAGCGAGTGATGAACAAGGCGACCTGGGGTCGCCTTTTTCTTGCCGGCTTCAGGGGCGCGCCCAGGCGTGGAAGTGGCCGGGCCGGGCGAAGCGGTTCAGCGGCAGCAGCTCGCGCAGCAGCGCGTTGTACTGCTGCAGGTCGACGAACTGCCACGAGTTCAGGCGCGGCAGGGTGTACAGGTTCATGACCTGGCGCAAGGTGCGCAGGGCCGGCAGGCGCTGGTCGATCACCGCAGTGAGCAGGGCCGGCCCGGTGAGCTGGCTGAGGCGCTCGGCATAGCGGTAGAAGCCTGGCGGGTCGTCGCGCAGGGTCGGCCGTTGCTCGTAGAAGTCGGGGTGCGCCAGGTAGCGCGTGCGCATTTCCTCGGATATCGCCAGCAAGGTCGGGTTGCCGGGGTGGCTGCCGATCAGGCTGGTGTTGTACAGGCAATTCATGCTCAGCCGTTCGTTGGACATCGGCGGCGGCAACAGCAGGCCGTCTGCGCCAGCGAGCAGGGGCACGTGATCGATGCTTTCGCCTTCGGTGGCCGGCAGCAGCACATCGTCGACATCCATGTACAGCCCGCCGAGCTCGTGCAGCATCGGATAGCGCAGTACGTCCGCGGCCGACGCGTAGTTGCTGGCGATACCGCCATTGCCGTCCAGGGCGGCCTGGTATTGCGCATGGTAGGGGCCTTGGCGGAAGTTCCTGAAGAACCCTTGCTCCTCCAGCGGCAGCACTTGCAGGCCAGGGGCCCGTTCTTTCAGCAGGCGTACGTTCTCGGCGTAGGCGGCAGGCGAGGTGTTGGAAAGGAACAGTTGCAGGCCGTATTCACTGTCGCGCAGGCGCGCGGCATTGCTGGCCAGGTTGTCGATCAGGGACGGGTCGATGACGCGGTCACCAACCCACAGACAACTGATCTGTTTGGGGATCGGCGTGCTGCCTTCGGCCATGACCGGCAGATGCACCGGCAGCGGCAGGTCGACACCCAAGGCGCGCAAGCTGCGGGTGCGCATGGCGTCAGTGACTTCACGTGGGGTATCGAGCGGTCGCAGGTTGCGGCTGTTCGGCTGCGCGACATGGCCCACCGGTTCGAGGTCATTGAGGTCGTGTTCATCGATGAACACATCGGCGGCCATGTCATAGACGACGCGTGTGTTGTAGCCGCCGATACTGGTTTGCAGCTGGTCCGGGCCGCCATCGTACTGCGGCACCCGGATCACCGCCTCGGCAACGGCCGGGTCGCCGTCGGGCAAGGGCGCGATCGGGGCGTGGGTGTGGAAGTAGGGGGCGACGTCGATATCCGGCAACTGCGGCGCCATGAGCGGGCTCAGCGGATAGCCGATCTGGTCGTTGACCCGGGTGGGCGCGACGAAGGAGTCGTTCTTGACCTCGAACAGTGCGCTGCTCCTGCTCGCACCGTGGATGAGCAGCGGCAGGGCGTTGAACAGACCCCAGGTGATATTGCCGACGCCTTCCTGCTGCTCCTGCAGGTGCTTGCCAGTGATCACCTGGTCCAGGCCCAGCCCCAACTGCACGATGCCACCTATCGCCAGCAGCGGGGCGAGCCCGGGTACCACGAAGCTCAGCGGGGCCACCAGGTTCAAGGTGGCGTTGAGGTAATGGCGCCACTTGGCTTTACTGACTTCACTGTTGCTGGTGATGATGAAATCGGCATCGTCGTAGCTGCGCTGGCGTTGCCGTTCGGCCAAGGCCTGGAAGATGTCGCCGGTGATTTTCGGGTTGTATCTGGCTGGCCGGTAGTTGACGTAATCGCGCGGCGACCAGACACCATCATCATTGAAAAAGCCGTGTTCGGGTGGCAAAGCGTGCGAAGCAGGGTAGGCGCCCAGGCCTTCCAGGGCGGTGTCCAACCCACTGAAGTCGATGCCCTGGGGGCCATCGGCCAACCTGAAGTGCTGCTTCAACGCCTGGCGCTTTGCCGGGTCTTTGCACTGCGTGCCTATCCAGTCCTTGAGCGCTGTTTCGCTGGCGAACTCCAGCAAGGGTGAGCTGTTACCTGGCACATAGAGCACCGTCATGTCGCTGATGGCGTCGTTGATGTACAGCAGGTCGGTCGCGGCGTAGCCATAGATGCTCAGGGTACTCAGGCGCAGCCTGTCGCCCCGGGGCAGCAAGTCGCAGGCGCGCCATATGAGCTTCCTTGCCGCGTCACTCAGGCTGCCTTCACCGACCTGGCGGTTGCAGGCGGCGATGAAGTTGAGCTTGCACGACAGGCGGTGACTGGCCAGGTGGTCTTGCCAGTAGCCGTCGAGCAATGCCTTGTACTGTGCGTGGTAGTCCATGGCTTCGATATGGCTCTGCAGTGTCTCGGCAGAAAGCCCAAGCAGTGTGGAATGGTCGAGGCGGCCATCCTCGGTGCGGCGGAACAGACCGTTGAACACGCGGTACCAGGCACCGTTGTGAAGGAGCGGTGGCGCGGGCAAGGTTTCGACGATCTGCAGGCTGCCCTCGGGCAGGGTACCCGCCCAGGGCGCATGGAGCAGGTCGCCGAAAATGTCGTTGTTCGATTCGCCCTGCCAGTTCATCAGGACCGCCTGGGTCAGGCTGACCCGCTGGACCACCATGGCCACGGGAGTCTCCAGGCCCTGCTCGTGGATGTGCAGGGTGACCACGTCGATCTGTTCCGGCGCCAGTTGCACCTCGTGTTGCAGCAGCCAGGCCCTGATCGCGCGCGCTACTTCGCGATCAGGACGGGGGATGGCGGCCAGATGGTCACGGACGTATTGCACGCCTGCAGTGTTGATTCGGCTTGTCGGCATGTCGCTCACCTTTCGGATTTGGGAGCGCACAAGGCTGGGTGAGGTCTGCCGGTTACTGGCGGTAGATATCTACAGGTCGTGCCGAGGTGGCAGGTACAGGTGCTCGGGTGTGATGTCCCGTTCGCCAGCTGGCTCGTCGTCGAAACCAAACGGCACCTTGCCGCGCAGTTGCCAGGCAAAGGCGATGATTTCGGCGATGGTCAGGTACAGCGCTTCGGGGATCTGCTCGCCCAGTTCCAGGCGCGCCAGCAGGCGCACCAGTTCGGCGTTCTCATAGATCGGTACTTCATGTTCGCGGGCCAGGGCCAGGATGGCTTCGGCCAGCTCGTCGTCGCCCTTGGCCGTCAGCGTGGGCGCCTGCTGCCCGTCGTAGTTCAGGGCGATGGCCTGGCGCGGTTGCTTGTTGCTCATGCAGTTTCATCCACCCAGCGTTGTTCGACCCGCGTGCGCAGGCCCTGCGGCGGAATGCCGGGGTGGCATTCCAGGTCGCCGACTTCCAGGCCACGGGCCAGCAGGCGTTCGCGCAGCGCACTGAGCTGGCTGTCGATCAGCCGCGCGGTCTGTTCGCGCTCGGCCCACAGCTGGCCGGACAGACGCCCCTGGCTCAGTTGCGCCTGAACCTGCAACGGCCCCAGGGGCGCCAGGTCGAACGCCAGGTCGATCCGCCATAGTGCCTGCAGCGGGTCCTGCTGCTCACGCTGCTGGCGTTCGGCCTGTTGCTCCGGGGTTTCTTCGCGCTGCAGCTTCACCTGCAGGGGGATGAACTCCTGGCCGTGGCGGATCGGCACTTCGGTTTGCCAGGTGGTCTGCAGGTTGCCGTTTTCCAGCGTGCCGGACTGCTGCAGGCTGCTCAGGGCGTGGCTCTGCAAGCGCGAAATGGCGGCGGCGGCCAGGCGCAGCAGCTGTTGCAGGTCACCTTCGTTTTCCATGGCCTGCAGCAGCCGTGAGGGCAGCGGGAAGGCCCCTGGTGGTGTCCTCGGGGTGACCCGGTCGAGCATGCCCAAGGCACTGCGGGCCATGGCCGGCAGTGCCTGGGCCAGGGTGGTGGGGGCGATCATGGGGCCGCTGGGGGCAGTCATCGAAGCCTGCGCCACCAGCCTGACCAGTTGCGCCTTGAGGTCGGTGGCCACGTTGGCGCCAAGGCCGCCGAGCATCTTGGCCTCAAGGAAGGTCCCGCTGTTGCTCAGGGCCTGGGCGAGGGCTTTGCCGTCACTGAGTTGGCGGGCATCCGGCAGGTTGGTCAACAGGCTGTTGGCGGTGTTGCGCAGGCCGCTGTCGCTGTTCGGGCTGTTGGCAATCTGCTGCAGCGCACTGAGCAGGCCGGGCAAGGAAGCCTGGCGGCCTTGCTGGGCAAGCAACTGCTGGGCGATGTTCAATTGCTCCTGACGCCCACTGAGCGGCACGAACCGCAGCGACTGGTCGCCTTGCACCAGGGCGCTGAGCAGGCTGCCGATCGGCAACGGGCGCGGGCTGTCGACGGCCAAAGTGGCGCCGGCCTGAGCGGTATTGAGCAAACTGACCAGCGAGCGGAAGGTGAGCGCTTCACCCACAGGTTGGGGCAGCGCCTGGTTCGTCAGGACCTTGCCCTGCAGCAGGGTACCGACCGGTACCTTGCTGGTGTCCAGTTGGGTGAGGGTGGCGATGTTGCTGGCGTTGGCTTGTTGCACCATGACGGCCAGGCGATTGCTCTCCGGCTGGCTGACGGTGAACTGACTGCCTGGCGGGATCGGCTGGTTGGCAGTGGCCTGGACCTGTGTACGGCTGCCGCTGGCCTGGATCACTTGCAGCACCAGCTGGAAGGTACTGCCACTCTGGCGCATCGTCAGCACTTCGGCCTGAGCGGTTTCGCCTGGCTTTAGCAGGCCCGGCTGCGCCTGGGTCAGGTTGAGCAGTTCACCGGTCAGCTGGGCCTTGATCGCTTGCGGATTGATCGCGGTTTGTGCGCCGAGACTATTGATTTCAGTCATGATTGTATACAACCTGTGGAGCCCGCCCTCTTGGCAGCGTGGCAGCACGTGTAATAATGCCTGCCGCCTGTCACTGCCAGTATAACGGCAGCGAGGTGGGCGACTTGAGAAGCATATAGATAAGGCGAACCCGTGACCCTTCACCTCCAAGCCGTGGGCCTGGCCTGCGAGCGCGACTGGCGCCTGCTGTTCGAGCACCTCGATTTCCAGCTGCGCCCCGGCGACATGCTGCAGATCAGCGGCCCCAACGGCAGTGGCAAGACCAGCCTGCTGCGCCTGTTGGCCGGGCTGATGCAGCCGACTGCCGGGCAGATCCTGCTGGGTGGCCAGCCGCTTGGCGACCAGCGCCATGCCCTGGCCAGCATCCTGCTGTGGATCGGCCACGCTGCGGGTATCAAGGACCTGCTCACGGCGCAGGAGAATCTCACCTGGCTCTGTGCCTTGCACCAACCGGCTACCCCGGACGCCATCTGGTCGGCGCTCGAAGCGGTCGGCTTGCGCGGTTTCGAAGACGTTCCCTGCCATACCCTGTCCGCTGGCCAGCAGCGCCGCGTGGCCCTGGCCCGGCTGTACCTGGACAGCCCGCCGCTGTGGATCCTCGACGAACCCTTCACCGCCCTCGACAAGCAGGGCGTGGCCCAGCTCGAAGCGCACCTGGCCGCCCACTGCGAACAGGGTGGCACGGTGGTGCTGACGACGCACCACTCGCTGGAGCGCAAGCCGTCCGGCTACCGGGAACTCAACCTGGGGCAATGGGCGGCATGAGCGTATTCATCCTGTTGCTGCGCCGTGAAGCACGCCTGCTGTTCCGCCGCCCTGCGGAGCTGGCCAACCCGCTGGTGTTCTTCGCCATCGTCGTGGCGCTGTTCCCGCTGGCGGTTGGCCCGGAAAGCCAATTGTTGCAAACCTTGTCGCCTGGCCTGGTCTGGGTCGCGGCCCTCCTTGCCGTGCTGCTGTCGCTCGACGGCCTGTTCCGCAGCGATTTCGAGGACGGTTCGCTGGAGCAGTGGGTGCTGTCACCGCACCCGCTGGCCATGCTGGTGCTGGCCAAGGTCCTGGCGCACTGGATCTTTTCCGGGCTGGCGCTGGTATTGTTGGCGCCATTGCTGGCGCTGATGCTGGGCTTGCCCAGCCACTGCCTGCCGGTGCTGCTTGGTTCACTGCTGCTGGGCACGCCGGTGTTGAGCCTGCTGGGCGCTGTTGGCGCTGCGCTGACGGTCGGCCTCAAGCGCGGTGGTTTGTTACTGGCGCTGCTGATTCTGCCGTTGTATATCCCTGTATTGATCCTGGGCAGTGGTGCGTTGCAGGCAGCATTGCAGAATATGCCTGCCACCGGCCATTTGCTCTGGCTCGCCAGCCTGACGGCCCTGGCAGTTACCCTGGCACCCTTTGCGATAGCGGCCGGGCTGAAGATCAGCGTCGGCGAATAACGAGTCCCGGGCTCTCAAGCCCGGCTAATACCCTGGATGTACCTGATGAAAATGAGCTGGACGTGGTTCCACAAACTGGGTTCGCCGAAATGGTTCTATGCCATCAGCGGCCGCATGCTGCCATGGCTGGCCGTTTCCGCCGTACTGCTGCTGTTGACCGGCGTGGTCTGGGGCCTGGCCTTCGCGCCGCAGGACTACCAGCAGGGCAATAGCTTCCGCATCATCTATATCCACGTGCCGGCGGCGATGCTGGCGCAGTCCTGCTATGTGCTGCTGGCAGTGGCCGGTGTGGTGGGGCTGGTGTGGAAGATGAAGCTGGCCGATGTGGCCCTGCAATGCGCAGCGCCCATCGGCGCCTGGATGACCGCCGTGGCGCTGGTCACCGGGGCCATCTGGGGCAAGCCGACCTGGGGCAGCTGGTGGGTCTGGGATGCACGGCTGACGTCGATGCTGATCCTGCTGTTCCTGTACTTCGGCATCATTGCCCTGGGCCAGGCCATCAGTAACCGCGACAGCGCGGCCAAGGCCTGCGCGGTGCTGGCCATCGTCGGCGTGATCAACATTCCGATCATCAAGTACTCGGTGGAGTGGTGGAACACGTTGCATCAGGGCGCGACCTTTACCCTCACCGAAAAACCGGCGATGCCGGCCGAGATGTGGCTGCCGCTGCTGTGCACGGCGCTGGGCTTCTACTGTTTCTTCGGTGCAGTGCTGCTGCTGCGCATGCGCCTTGAAGTGCTCAAGCGCGAGGCACGCGCCAGTTGGGTCAAGGATGAAGTGTTGAACTGCCTGGGGCGGAGGGCCGCGCGATGAGTTTCGCTTCCTTCGGCGATTTCCTCGCCATGGGCCATCATGCCCTGTATGTCTGGTCGGCCTACGGCATCTGCCTGGCGGTGCTGGCGCTGAATGTCGCTGCGCCGGTGCTGGCCCGCCGTCGCTACCTGCAAGATGAGGCGCGCCGTTTGCGCCGGGAGAACAACCAGTGAATCCGCAGCGCAAGAAACGCCTGTTCATCATCCTCGGCCTGCTGGCCGGGGTAGCGGTTGCCGTCGGCTTTGCCTTGAGCGCGCTGCAGCAGAACATCAACCTGTTCTACACCCCGACCCAGATCGCCAACGGCGAAGCGCCGCTGGACACGCGCATTCGTGCCGGGGGCATGGTCGAGAAGGGGTCGGTGCAGCGTTCCTCCGACTCGCTCGACGTGCGCTTCGTGGTCACTGATTTCAACAAGTCGGTGCCCATCACTTACCGCGGCATCTTGCCTGACCTGTTCCGTGAAGGGCAGGGCATCGTCGCCCTCGGCAAGCTCAACGGCGACGGCGTGGTAGTGGCCGACGAAGTGCTGGCCAAGCACGACGAGAAGTACATGCCACCGGAGGTCACCAAGGCCTTGAAGGAAAGCGGCCAGGCGGCCAGCGGTGCGGAGGCCAGGCCATGAATGCAGCCCTGGTGATCCCTGAACTCGGCCAGCTGGCGATGATCCTGGCGATCTGCTTCGCTGCCGTGCAGGCCACGGTGCCGCTGCTTGGTGCCTGGCGCGGTGACAGCTTGTGGATGAGCCTGGCACGCCCGGCCGCCTGGGGCCAGTTCAGCTTCCTGGCCTTTGCCTTTGCCTGCCTTACCCATGCGTTCATGACCGACAACTTCTCGGTCGCCTACGTGGCCAGCAACTCCAACAGCGCCTTGCCGTGGTACTACAAGTTCAGCGCGGTCTGGGGCGCGCACGAGGGCTCGCTGTTGCTGTGGGCGCTGATCCTCGGAGGCTGGACCTTTGCCGTGTCGATCTTCTCGCGCCAGTTGCCGCAGGTGATGCTGGCCCGCGTGCTGGCGGTGATGGGCATGATCAGCGTCGGTTTCCTGAGCTTCCTGATCATTACCTCCAACCCGTTCCAGCGCCTGCTGCCGCAGGTGCCGACCGATGGCCGTGACCTCAACCCGTTGTTGCAGGACTTCGGCCTGATCGTCCATCCGCCGATGCTGTACATGGGTTATGTGGGCTTCTCGGTGGCCTTCGCCTTTGCCATTGCCGCGCTGCTCGGCGGGCGGCTGGACGCAGCCTGGGCGCGCTGGTCGCGGCCCTGGACCATTGTCGCCTGGGCCTTCCTGGGCGTGGGTATCACCCTGGGTTCGTGGTGGGCCTACTACGAACTGGGCTGGGGCGGCTGGTGGTTCTGGGACCCGGTGGAGAACGCCTCGTTCATGCCCTGGCTGGTGGGTACCGCGCTGATCCACTCGCTGGCGGTGACGGAAAAACGCGGGGTGTTCAAGAGCTGGACCGTGCTGCTGGCGATTGCCGCGTTCTCGCTGAGCCTGCTGGGGACCTTCCTGGTTCGTTCCGGGGTGCTGACCTCGGTGCATGCGTTCGCTGCCGACCCTGCGCGTGGCGTGTTCATCCTGATCTTCCTGCTGTTCGTGGTCGGTGGCTCGCTGACCCTGTTCGCCCTGCGCGCCCCGGTGGTCAAGAGCCAGGTCGGCTTTGCCCTGTGGTCGCGCGAGACACTGCTGCTGGCCAACAACCTGATCCTGGTGGTGGCCGCTTCGATGATCCTGCTGGGCACACTGTACCCGCTGGTGCTCGATGCCCTGACCGGCGCCAAGCTGTCGGTCGGCCCCCCTTACTTCGATGCCCTGTTCCTGCCGCTGATGGCACTGCTGATGGGGGTGCTGAGCGTGGGTGTGGTGGTGCGCTGGAAGGACACCCCCGGCAAATGGCTGGCGAACATGATGACCCCGGTGCTGATCGGCAGCGCGGTGCTGGCGCCGATCGCTGGCCTGATCGTCGACGATCTCGACTGGCCGGTCCTGAGCGCCTTCGCCCTGGCGGCGTGGGTGGTGCTGGGCGGTCTGCGCGACATCGTCGACAAGACCCGCCACAAGGGCTTGGCCAAGGGTGTGCGTGGCCTGACCCGCAGCTACTGGGGCATGCAGTTGGCGCACCTGGGCCTGGCGGTGTGTGCCCTGGGCGTGGTGCTGTCGAGCAACAACAGCGCCGAGCGCGACCTGCGCATGGCGCCGGGCGAGAGCGTCGAGCTGGGGGGTTATCACTTCCTGTTCGAGGGCGCCAGGCACTTCGAGGGGCCGAACTTCATCTCCGACAAGGGCACCATCGTCGTCACCCGCGACGGCCGTGAAGTGACGACCTTGCACCCGGAGAAACGCCTGTACACCGTGCAGCAGTCGATGATGACCGAGGCCGGCATCGATGCCGGCTTCACCCGTGACCTGTACGTTGCCCTGGGTGAACCGCTGGAAAACGGCGCCTGGGCAGTGCGCGTACACATCAAGCCTTACGTCCGCTGGATCTGGCTGGGCGGTCTGCTGACCGGCCTGGGTGGGTTGCTGGCGGCCTTCGACCGGCGCTACCGCGTCAAGGTCAAGACCCGGGTGCGTGAAGCCCTTGGCGTGTCTGGAGCTGTTGCATGAAGCGTTGGATCATGGTCGTGCCACTGGCGGTATTCCTGCTGATGGCGGTATTCCTTTACAAGGGGCTGTTCCTCAAGCCTGACGAGCTGCCGTCGGCGATGATCGGCAAACCGTTCCCGGCGTTCGCCCTGGCATCCACCCAGGGTGACCGCAACCTGACCCAGGCTGACCTGCATGGCCGGCCGGCGTTGGTCAACGTGTGGGCCACCTGGTGCCCGTCGTGCAAGATCGAGCACCCGTACCTGAACCAGCTGGCCCAGCAGGGCGTGGTAATCCACGGCATCAACTACAAGGATGACAACGCGGCCGCGCAGAAGTGGCTGGCCGAGTTCCACAACCCCTACCAGCTGGATATCCGTGACGAGCAGGGCAGCCTGGGGCTGGACCTGGGCGTGTACGGCGCGCCGGAAACTTTCCTTATCGACGCCAAGGGCATCATCCGCTACAAGCACGTCGGCATCGTCGACGCCGACGTCTGGCGCCAGCAGCTGGCGCCGCTGTACCAGGGGCTGGTCGACGAGGCCACGCCATGAGGCGCTGGCTGGCAGCCGCCGTACTGGGCATGAGCCTGGCCGGTGTGGCCAAGGCGGCTATCGATACCTACCAGTTCCGTGATGACGCCGAGCGCGAGCGTTACCAGCAACTGACCAAGGAACTGCGCTGCCCCAAGTGCCAGAACCAGGACATCGCCGATTCCAACGCACCGATCGCCGCCGACTTGCGCCGCGAGATCTTCCGCATGCTCGGCGAAGGCAAGAGCAACCAGCAGATCGTCGATTTCATGGTCGACCGCTACGGCGACTTTGTGCGCTACAAGCCGGCGCTCAGCAGCCGCACCTGGCTGCTTTGGTTCGGCCCGGGCATCTTGTTGGCCGGTGGTTTCGTGGTGCTGGCGGTGATTGTCCGCCGTCGCCGTGGCCCGGCGACCCAGGCTGCCCAGGAACTGTCCGTCGAAGAACGCGAGCGTCTCGCCAAACTGCTGGAAAAAGAACAGACCCATGACTGAATTCTGGCTTAGCGCGGGCCTGCTGCTGCTCGCCGCCCTCGGCTTTTTGCTGATCCCGATCCTGCGTGGCCGCCGCCAGCAGCAGGAAGAAGGCCGCACTGCATTGAACGTCGCGCTGTATCAGGAACGCGTCGCCGAGCTGGCCGCCCAGCAGGCGGCCGGCCTGCTCGACGAGGCGCAAATGGCCAAGGGCCGCGATGAGGCGGCGCGTGAGCTGCTGGCTGACACAGAGGGTGCGGAACCCGTGCGTCAGGGCCACCTGGGCAGGGCCCTGCCCTTGTTGGCGGCAGTGCTGGTGCCGTTGCTGGCACTCGGGCTGTACCTGCACTTCGGTGCGGCGGACAAGGTCGAGCTGACCCAGGAATTCGCCGCTGCACCGAAGACGATGGACGAAATGACCACGCGCCTGGAGCGTGCCGTGGAGGCTCAGCCCGACTCGGCTGAAGGCCTGTACTTCCTTGGTCGCGCCTATATGGCCCAGCAGCGTCCTGCCGACGCGGCACGCGCCTACGAGCGCGCTGTCGCCTTGGCCGGTCGCCAGCCCGAGCTGCTGGGCCAGTGGGCACAGGCTCTCTATTTTGCGGCAGACAAGAAATGGAGCCCGCAGGTGCAGGCGCTGACCGACGAAGCACTCAAGGCCGACCCGAATGAAGTCACCAGCCTTGGCCTGCGGGGCATTGCCGCCTTCGAAGGCGAGCGCTACCAGGCAGCCATCGACTACTGGAACCGCTTGCTGGCGCAGCTGCCAGAGGGCGATGCCTCGCGGGCGGCACTGCAAGGCGGCATCGACCGTGCGGCAGAACGCCTGGGCAGCACCGGCGGCAAACCGCAGGCCACAGCGGCAGCCCGCCTGAAGGTGCGGGTGGAGCTGGCGGCGGCGCTCAAGGACAAGGTCAAGCCTGACGACACCGTGTTCATCTTTGCCCGTGCCAGCAACGGCCCGCCCATGCCGCTGGCGGCCAAACGGGTCACCGTGGCGCAATTGCCGCTGGAAGTGGAATTGTCCGATGCTGACGCTATGCTGCCGCAGATGAAACTGTCCCAGTTCGCCGAAGTCCAACTGGTTGCACGCGTATCGCGCGCCGGTCAGCCGACCCGCGGCGAATGGATCGGCCAGGGCGCGCCGCTGGCCAACACCACTCAGGCTACCCAGCACCTGACCATCGACAGCCCAGACCAGTAAGAGAGCAACGCCATGCATAGCGCCGTCCGCCTGACCCTGATTACCCTGGCCCTGGGTTTGTCCGCGTGTACCTCGCAGCAGCCATACGAGCAGCCGTCGCCACCGATCGAGACCGTGCCACCGCACCAGGGGCCTGCGGTGAAGCCGTTGCCCGGCGGGCAGCCATCGACGCAGCCGAGCAAGCCTGCGGCGATCCCCAAGCCGATGCCGCGCACTTCCGCGAGTTTCGCACCGCCACCGGGTGGAGCCAGCCACTGGGATCCGAAGCTCGGGGTTTATGTGCTGGAGAAAAAGACCAATGTCTTTTATCGGCAGCGTACCTATTACCGCTATGACAATGGATGGAGCTGGTCGCTGAGCCCGGATGGGCCATGGCAGGAGACTGACAGCAGTGGTGTGCCGGGTGGGTTGGGTCGAGCCTACGGGCAGTAACCTGTAGGCCGGTACAGTACAGTTTCAGTTGGATATTTCAGTTGACTGTACTGGCTGGTGACTCCGCATAATGCCCCTTCGAATTGACTCGGAGGTGGCATGCGCAAGACAGTCCTGGTACTGGTAGAAACCGTCGACGATTATCTGCCATTGCTCGAACAGGCCGGCTACCGCCTGATTCGTGCCCCGTCCCCGCAGATGCGCAGCGACGCCATCCAGCGCCATGCCGGCGAGATTGACGCCGTGCTGACCCGGGGGCCGTTGGGCCTGACCGCTGCTGAAATCGCCACCTTGCCCAAGCTGCAGATCATCTGTGTGATCGGTGCGGGCTACGAGCAGGTCGACCTGGCCGCCGCTGCGGCCCGCGGCATCACCGTCACCAATGGCGCTGGCGCCAATGCCGCGGCTGTTGCCGACCACACCATGGCCATGCTGCTTGCGCTGTTGCGCGATATTCCTCGCGCCGACGCCAGCACCCGTCGTGGCGAGTGGAACCGGGTGATCAGCCCCTCGGTCAGCGGCAAGCGCCTGGGCCTGCTGGGCCTCGGCGCGGTTGGCCAGGCCATCGCCAAGCGCGCCAGCCTGGGCTTCGACATGAACATCAGCTACCACAGCCGCACTCCGCGTACGGACGTGCCTTACACCTGGTACGACAGCCCGTTACACCTGGCCGACGCCGTCGACATCCTGGTCGTGGCCACCCCCGGTGGCGCCACTACCCGTAACCTGGTCGATGCCCGGGTACTCGAGGCGCTGGGCGCAGAGGGGTATCTGGTCAATATCGCCCGGGCCAGCGTAGTCGACACCCAGGCCCTGGTCTCCGCCCTTGAACAAGGCCGCCTGGCGGGCGCAGCGCTCGATGTGTTCGATGACGAGCCGGCCGTGCCAGATGCCCTCAAGGCCCTCGGCAATACCGTGCTCACGCCTCATGTGGCCGGCCAGTCGCCCGAGGCCGCACGCGACACCGTGACCTTGGTGTTGCGCAACCTGCAGGCCTTCTTCGCCGGCGAACCGGTACTCACGCCAGTCCGAGCATAACCCTTCAATACCCCGGCATGGCCGGATCACAAGGAGCGTTTGATGCAACTCGAAATTTTCCAGGTCGATGCCTTCTCCGCCGAGCCTTTTGGTGGTAACCCGGCGGCGGTGATCCCGTTGCACAGCTGGTTGCCGGACGACGTGCTGCAACGCATCGCCGAAGAGAACAACCTGTCGGAAACAGCCTACTTCGTACGCAATGGCGCAACGTTCGACCTGCGCTGGTTCACCCCCACCGTCGAGGTCGACCTGTGCGGCCATGCCACACTGGCCGCTGCCTATGTACTGTTCGAGCAGCTGGGTGAGCAAGCCGAAGTGCTGCGCTTCAACACCCGCAGTGGCGAGCTGCGGGTCAGCCGCGGTGCCGGCGGGCTGCTGGCGATGGACTTCCCGGCCAAACAGCCGCGAGCGGTGGAGGTGCCGGCCGGTTTGCTGGAGGCGCTGGGCCTGGACGCTGCCGAGGCGGTTTATCGCTCCGACGACTATGTGGTGGTGGTTGATGACGCTGCGCTGCTCGCGCCGCTGAACCCCGATTTCGTCGCCTTGTCGGCATTTGACGTGCGTGGCATCGCGGTCACTGCCGCTGGCCGTGGTTTCGACTTCGTCACCCGCTGGTTCGGCCCGCGGGTCGGCGTCAATGAAGACCCGGTAACCGGCTCGGCGCACACCTCGCTGGCACCGTTGTGGGCCGAACGACTGGGCAAGTCGTCGCTGAGCTGCGAGCAGGGCGGGGCGCGCAAGGGGCAGCTGCACTGTGAAGTGCCTGGCAATGGCCGGGTGATCATCAGCGGGCGTGCGGCGTTGTACCTGCGCGGCAGCGTGTTCATCTGATCGAACCCGTGGAGCAGCGGCCCTGTGGCAGGGCCCGATCTATACTTGCTGGCCCAACCAGCAAGGAGCCCGATCATGACCCTGGAAAAAAGCGGTAGCTGCCTGTGCGGTGAAACCCGCCTGCGCGCCACTGTCGACAATACCCATATCAGCGCCTGCCATTGCAGCATGTGCCGCAAGTGGACCGGTGGTCCGCTGCTGGTCGTGGATTGCAGCCGGGCGCCGGTCTTCGAAGGGCGGGCACCGGCGGTCTACAACTCGTCCGAGTGGGCCCAGCGTGGTTTTTGCAGCGGTTGTGGCACGCACCTGTATTACCGGCTCAAGGACAAGGACCACTATGCGGTTCCGGTAGGCCTGCTGGATGGCGATGAGGCGTGGGATTTCGACCTGCAGATTTTCGTCGAACAGAAGCCTGCCTGGTATTGCTTCGCCAACCAGACCAAGGAGCTGACCGGCGAGCAAGCGTTCGAGCAGCTTGGCTGAGCCATTGTTCATGCGAACTTGCTAAACCCGTGCATTCCTGAGAAAAGGGCGCCCTTGAATTTCAGTGTTGGAGCATGCCCATGAGCAGCGAACTGCAGATCACCGACCTCGTCGAAGGCGACGGCAAGACCGCCGTCAAAGGCGCCCTGATCACCACTCAGTACACCGGCTGGCTGGCCGACGGCAGCGAGTTCGACTCGTCGTGGTCGCGCGGCAAACCCTTCCAGTGCGTGATTGGCACCGGGCGTGTCATCAAAGGCTGGGACCAGGGGCTGATGGGTATGCGCGTGGGGGGCAAGCGCAAGCTGCAGGTGCCGGCGCACCTGGGGTATGGCGAGCGCAGCGTGGGGGCGATACCGCCGAATTCGGATCTGACCTTCGAGATCGAGTTGCTCGAAGTGCTGACGCGGGATGATTGACTCGTTTGCGTCCTACAGAGGGCGGAAAAGGACTACACGATCTGTTGGCTTTCATCTGATTGTGGTGTTTTCGACAGACGACTACCCTTGAACCCCTCAACGAATCAAGAGGGTGGCATGCCCATGAAATCGCATTTTTCCTCGAAAGTAATTCGCGAAGCTAACGCTCTGCTGGTGGCTTCGGGTGGCCGTATGGAAATCCCTTTACCACGAGAGCTTACAGGTATCATAACCAGCACCCGAAAAACCCGTTCGGAGCTGAACGCTGCATTTGAAAACGCACATGGTCGCCTACGCAAGGAGTAACAGCCCCATGGCCGATGGTTGTTACAACCACATTTACTCGGTCCTTGTGGAGAGTGACCAGGATACGCTCGGGATCATTGCCTACTCGTTATACAAGCGACAAAAAATCGAGTTCATCCAGTCCTTCAAAGACAAGCACGACAGAGAACCGAAAGACATGGATCTGGCTCCGTTTCACGATGTCAGTAACAGCCCTATCCAGCTGGAAAGCTATCGCAATCAGGCGAGCCAGCTTGTTCAAGGGTTCCTGGACGCATCTATTGCCACCCAGGCTGCTGAACTCGATCGCTACTACTCCGAAAAGGCCAGCAACGAAATCAGAAATGCCAAGCCTGGATTTTGGCCGGGCGTCGCTCAGAGTCTTGTCGGCTCGGTTCTCTTCGTCTTCTTGCTCGGGTTCCTCGTATTCTTTACCTGGAGTCTCAACCAGGGGCCGAAACAGGTGATCGAGCAGGTCTTCGATGTAGTCATCACCGATTCGCACTCGACATAATTCCGCAACACGCCTGCTCTAACGTAATCCTTGCCCAGGGAACGGCATCCACACTCAGGGAGGAACCAAACGGGCAAAGGGCACTCTGAGTCCTGCTCGTTGCCAGGGATGGCAATCACCAACACGGATGCCCTGCGGCACGGGCTGCGGGGCAATGTGGCGGGTATTCAAGACTTCTGCCACAAGAGCCTCCCTACATGAGATTGCCATCTTTCCTTCGACGTCGCCGCCACTTGTTGCTCAGCCTGGCCCTCGTCGCCGCGGCTGTGCCGCTGGCACTGGAAGTGGTCGAAAGCCGCGCTCAACCGGTCGACGGCACCCAGACGCTGGTGTTCCTGCGCCATGCCGAGAAGCCTGGTGAAGGCCTGGGGCAATTGAACTGCCAGGGGCTCAACCGCGCGCTGGACCTGGCCACCTTGTTGCCAGAGCGTTTCGGCAAGGCGGATTACGTGTTCGCGGCCAACCCTTCGCGGCATGTCGAGGAAGGCAGCCAGGACCAGAGCTACAGCTACATTCGCCCGTTGATGACCATCACCCCGAGCGCCATCCGCCTGGGTTTGCCAGTCAACATCGACTTCGCTGCCAACGACACCGACGCACTCGCCGATGAACTGCTCAGCGACAAGTACCGCAATGCCACGGTCTACACCGCCTGGTCCCACGGCTATCTGCCGGAGTTGATCAACACCGTGGCCGGCAAGGCGTTGGGCGATGAGCGGGTGATCACCGAAGACTGGAATGGCGACGATTTCGACACCCTCTACGTCCTTACCCTGACCTGGCACGACGGCAAGGCCAGCCTGCTCAGCCGTAACGTTCGCCAGGGCCTGAATGGCGGTGCCCATAGCTGCCCGACCTGATCCGCTGCTACTGTCGTGGCAGGGAAGCCAGACAGGGATGAACAATGACGCAGCGGGTGACAGTGATTGGCGGTGGCGTGGTCGGCCTGGCGACGGCTTATGCGCTGGTGCGCGAAGGCCTGTCGGTGGTGCTGGTCGAGGCGCGAGACCAGTTGGCTTCGGCGACCAGCTTCGCCAATGGCGGGCAGCTTTCCTATCGGTATGTAGCGCCGTTGGCCGATGCCGGTGTGCCGTGGCAGGCACTTGGCTGGCTGTTGCGCGGCGACTCGCCGCTGCGCCTGCGTTTGCGCCTGGACCCTGCCCAATGGCGCTGGTTGCTGGAGTTCGTGATGGCTTGCCGCAGCAGCGTCAATCGGCGTAACGCCGCGCAGCTGCTCGACTTGGCCTTGCACAGCCAGGCCACCCTGAAACGCTGGCGTGAAGACGACGGGCTGAGTGACTTCGCCTGGCGGCAGAACGGCAAGCTGGTGGCATTTCGCAGTGAGCGGGCGTTCGCCCATGGCCGGGAGCATCTGCTCGACCCCGATCGTCAACGGGTGCTCGGTGCCAGCGAAGTCAGGGCGCTGGAGCCGGCGTTGGCCGACTCGCCCTTTATTGGCGCAGTGCTGACTGCGGATGAAGAAGTCGCCGACTGCCACCGCTTCTGCCAGAGGCTGGCAGAGCGTCTGCGCGCATCCGGGCAGTGCCGGTTCCTGCTTGGCAGCCCGGTCACCCGCCTGATCAGCTGTGATGACCAGGTGGTGGCGGTGCAACTGGGGCGTGAACGGGTGGACGTCGAGCGCCTGGTACTGTGCGCCGGCCATCGAAGTGCCGGGTTGGCACTACCGGGGTTGCGGCTGCCGGTATACCCGCTCAAGGGCTACAGCCTGACGGCGCCGATTGCCGCGGCGCACCGGGCGCCGGAGATCAGCATCACGGACTACGAGCGCAAGATCGTCTATGCCCGGCTCGACCAGCAGCTGCGGGTGGCGGCGATGGTGGATATCGTTGGCTATGACGAAACAGTGGATGCGCGCCGGCTCGACAGCATGCGGCGGCAGGCGCTGGAGACCTTGCCACAGGCAGCGGATTACGCAGCGGCGGTGGAGTGGGCGGGGATGCGGCCGGCGACGCCGACCGGGGTGCCCATCGTTGGGGCTTCGGCTTATCGCAACCTGTGGTTGAACCTCGGGCATGGGGCCTTGGGGTTTACCCTGGCGTGTGGCAGCGGGGAGCGACTGGCTCGGATGCTGTGTTGACTGGTCCGGCCCTTTCGCGGGTAAACCCGCTCCTACAGTATCGTGGACCACTGTAGGAGCGGGTTTACCCGCGAAAGGGCCGGCACAGTCAACACTGCACTAGCGTCCGAACTTCATCGGCCAGCCCAGCACTTTCTTGGTCCGCGGAGTGGCATAGGTTCGCACCTTGGAGGTGCTGAGCCCCATCCGCACCAGCGACTCGGCAATGGTCACCGCCGCGCTCACTCCATCGACCACCGGCACCCCGGTGCGCTGGCGGATCTGCTCATCCAGCCCGGCCATGCCGCCACAGCCCAGGCAGATCACTTCGGCCTTGTCGTCACGCACGGCACGCTCGGCCTGCTCGACGATCGCCGCCACGGCACGCTGCGGGTCCGCTTCCAGCTCCAGCACGGCCAGGCCACTGGCGCGCACCGAAGCACAGCGGTCATACAGCCCGGAAAGCTTCAGGCGGTCTTCGATCAGCGGCACGGTGCGGTCCAGGGTGGTCACCACCGAATAGGCATGGCCCAGGTACATGGCGGTGCTGGCGGCGGCATCGGTGATGTCGACCACCGGCACGTCGAGCAGCTCCTGCAGGCCTTCGCGGCCATGTTCGCCGTAGCCGGCCTGGATCACGGCATCGTACGGGCCGTCATAGGCCAGCACCCGGTCCATCACGGCGATGGCGGCCAGGTAGCTCTCGAAATTGCCCTCCACCGACTCGGCGCCGAACCAGGGGGTCAGGCCGATGATCTGCGTGCCCGGCGCGGCGACGCTGCGCGCCTGCTCGGCAATCGCTTCGGTGATGGCTTCGGTGGTGTTGACGTTGGCAATCAGAATACGCATGGGCAATCCTCCTTGATCAATGGCTGCTGTGGTCGACGGCGATGCACTCACCGCTGATATCGTGGTATTGGCGGTTACGCGGCGCGATCAGCAGGTACACCGCGGCCGCGATGCCGGCGCCGATCAGCCAGGAAAACGGCGCAATGCCGTGGAAGTTCGGCACCAAGGCCAGGATGATGGCCAGCAGTGCTGCCGGTACGAAGGCGGCCACCGCACGCAGGTTGATGCCTTTGCTGTAGTGGTAGGCGCCGGTCGGGTGCTCGGTGTACAGCTCCGGCACGTTGATGCGGCCTTTGCGCAGCAACCAGTAGTCGGCCATGATCACCCCGTACAGCGGGCCGAGCAGGGCGCCCAGGCCAGACAGGAAGTAGACGATCACCAGCGGGCTGTTGTAGAGGTTCCACGGCAGGATCAGCACCGCCAGGGTCGCGCTGATCAGCCCGGCGCGGCGGAAGTTGAGGTGGCGTGGTGCCAGGTTGCTCAGCACGAAGGCGGGCGCGACGAAATTGGCCATGATGTTCACCGCCACCGTGACGATCAGGAACGCCAGGCAGCCAAGCACCAGGAATGGCGTGCTGGGGATGCTGGCGACGATCTGGGTCGGGCTGTCGATGATCTGGCCGTTGATCTGGAACTGCGCACCGCACAGCACCACGGTGATCATGGCGAACACCAGGATGTTCACCGGCAGGCCCCAGAAGTTGCCGACGCGGATGGTTTTGCGGCACGGCGAGGAGCGGGCGAAGTCGCAGAAGTTCAGCACCAGGGTGCCGTAGATCGCCAGCCACAGGGCGCCCCCGGCGAAGATGTTGCGCCACATCTCATAGCCGGACAGCGGCTCGGCCACCGACCAGGCGATGCGTGCGTCGGCCTGGATGTACATGAACACTGCCAGGCTGGCCACGGTCAGCAGGATCACCGGGCCGGCGAAGGCCTCGTAACGGCGCACCATCTCCATGCCGTAGGCGAGGATCACCAGCTGCACCAGCCAGATCGCCACGAAACACACCCAGCCCAGGCTCGACAGGCCGAGGATGCTGTCGTGGTCGTAGGCGGCCACTTGCGGCCACACGGCGGTGAGCAGCACGCGCAGTACCACCGATGCCAGGTAGGTCTGGATGCCGAACCAGGCGATGGCGATCACCGCGCGGATCAACGCCGGAATCTGTGCGCCGTGGATGCCGAAGGCGATGCGGCTGATGACCGGGAATGGCACGCCGGTCTTCTGCCCCATGTAGCCGGACAGGTTCATGAAGAAGTACACCAGTGCCGCGCCGATCGCCAGCGACAGCAGGATCTGCCAGCCACCCAGGCCAAGGGCGAACAAACCCATGGCAAAGGAGTAGTTGGCAATGTTGTGCACATCGTTGGTCCACAGCGCAAAGATGCTGTAGCGGCCCCAGCGGCGGCCTTCGATACGGGTGGGTGCGAGATCGCGGTTATGCAGGCGAGGGCTCAGGCCGAGTGGCGGCATATCGCCTGCAAGGGTGGAAGACGGGGTGGTGCTGGCGACGGATAGTTCAGGGGCAAGGTCGAGGCTGGTACTCATTCCGGCAGGCTCCTGATGCACGTGGACTGCGATGAGCGGGCATGCGCACGGGCTCGCCATCTCGTCGGTGCAGCTTGGCATCACTGGGTTCTGGGCGCGGCGGCCGGAGGTGGGCCGGCGTCGCGAGTTCTTGTGTATTTATGTTTCGTAAAGTTTGTATACAAAACACGAGCACACAAAAGCGAGTTCCATGCCAGACAAAAACGAAATTCAGATTGCCACTAATTTGAATCTAAGCAGCTGAAAAAATAAGTTTTTGAAATGAAGGAAATATAAGTTGACCAATCGAACAGGTTTAAATTTTTAACGGGATGATTAGTTGATCATATGGTCAGAATTAGTGGCGCGGGATGTGTAACGTATTGGGGCATTAGCTGGAAAAGTGCACACAAAAATGGCACCTATGGTGACATTCTTGTGTACAAAAAATAGTCAATTAACCAGATGGGTGGATACACTCAGTCCATCGGCGGCAACCGCCGCTTCACCGGGCTCTTCTTGATGATCGCGGTGTTGGTTTCGGCCAGCACATTGATCCGGTCGAGCAGGGTGTCGAGTTGCTCCATCGAGCGCACATGCAGCCGCGCGATGAAACAGTCCTCGCCCGTGACCTTGTCGCACTCGGTGAACTCAGGGATGGCGATGATCTGTCGCTCCACTTCCTGTAATTGCCCCGGCAGCGGGCGAATCCGCACGATCGCCTGCAACTGGTAGCCGAAGCTGCGTGGATCGATCTCCACCGTGTAGCCGCGCAACACACCGCGTTCTTCCAGGCGGCGCAGGCGCTCGCTGACGCTGGGGGCTGAAAGGCCGCTGATTTGCGCCAACGCCTTGAGCGAGCGGCGGGAGTCTTCCATCAAGGCATTGATCAGCAGTTGGTCGATGGTGTCGGTCATGCGCACCTCATCAGGCAAATCAGGAAAGTTGCCTTGATAGTAAAGGTGAAATGGCTGATACGCCTTGGTTATCCGCTGGAAGGTACAGGGTGACCCTCCGCATACTAGGGCCATCATCCAAGGGAGGTGTGAGATGGACAGTTCATTACGCCGTGGCTCGCTGGAAATGGTCGCTGCCATGCTGATTTCCGGGACCATCGGCTGGTTCGTGCTGGTGTCGGGGCAGCCGGTGCTGGAAGTGGTGTTCTGGCGCTGCGTGTTCGGGACCGGCACCTTGCTGGTGATCTGCGCGGCGTTCGGTTTTCTCAAGCCGGGTGTGATAACCCGCACCGCGTTGCTGCTTGCCATCGCCAGTGGCGTGGCCATTGTCGGCAACTGGGTGTTGCTGTTTGCCTCTTACTCAAGGGCATCGATTGCCATCGGCACGGCGGTATACAACGTCCAGCCGTTCATGCTGGTGGGCCTGGCGGCGCTGTTTCTGGGCGAGAAGATCACCCTTGCCAAGGTCACCTGGCTCAGTGTGGCATTCCTCGGCATGCTGGCGATCGTCAGCGCCCATGGCGCGGGGCAGGCCAGTGGTGAGGACTACCTGCAAGGTATCGCCCTGGCGCTGGGCGCGGCGTTGCTCTATGCGATTGCGGCGTTGATCATCAAACGCCTGAAAGGCACGCCACCCCACCTGATCGCACTGATCCAGGTCGCCACCGGGGTGGTGTTGCTGGCGCCGTGGGTGAAGTTGGGCGGGCTGCCCGGCGAGCCGTCGGCGCTGGCCAGCCTCGTGACCTTGGGCATGGTCCACACCGGGTTGATGTATGTACTGCTGTACAGCGCCATCCAGCGCCTGCCGACGGCGTTGACCGGTGCACTGTCTTTCATCTACCCGATTGCCGCGATCCTGGTTGACTGGGTGGCCTTCGGGCACCGCCTGGCGCCGTTGCAGTGGCTGGGGGTGGCGTTGATCCTGCTGGCGGCAGCGGGCATGCAGCAAGGCTGGTGGTTCCGATCTGCACAAGTACCGGCCAAGGGGTAGAATGGCGGCCTTTTCACTTGCTTGCGACCCGCCATGACCTCGCCGATGCACACCCTCGAACAGCACCTGCTCGCTGCCCTTGACCCTGCCCCTGGCGAAACCCGCCGCGTGTTCCACGGCCGCGGCCGCTGCTGGGAGGGCCTGGAGCAGGTCACGGTGGACTGGCTGCAGGGTGTGCTGTCGGTAGCGCTGTTCCGCGAACCGCCAGAGGGCCAACTGGCCGAACTGCAAGCCATGCTGCGCAACCTGGCCGAACGCGCGCAATGGACCGGCCAGGCGATCCTCATCCAGCACCGTTATCTGCCCGACAGCCCGGGCCAGTGGCTGCTGGGCGAGCCCTGCCAGCAGCGCGAGGTGGTCGAGAATGGCCTGACCTATCTGCTCGACCTGGGTGTACGGCAGAACAACGGCCTGTTCCTCGACATGCGCTACGGCCGGCGCTGGGTGCGCGAGCAGGCGGCGGGCAAGCGGGTACTCAACCTGTTCGCCTACACCTGTGGTTTCTCGGTGGCGGCGATCGCCGGTGGTGCCGAGCAGGTGGTGAACCTGGACATGGCCAAGTCGGCGCTGTCGCGCGGGCGCGATAACCATCGCCTGAACGGGCACGATGCGTCGCGGGTCGCCTATCTGGGCCATGAACTGTTCAAGTCCTGGGGCAAGGTGCGCAAGTACGGGCCTTATGACCTGATCATCATCGACCCGCCGACCTTCCAGCGCGGCAGCTTTGTCCTGACCCAGGACTACGCCAAGATCCTGCGGCGCTTGCCGGAGTTGCTCAGTGACGGCGGGACGGTTTTGGCCTGCGTCAACGACCCGGGGATCGGGCCGGAGTTTCTGATCGAAGGGATGGCGGAGCAGGCGCCCGGGTTGGCGTTTGTCGAGCGGCTGGAGAATCCGCCGGAGTTTCCTGATGTGGACCCGGCGGGCGGGCTTAAGGCCCTGGTGTTCCGCCAGCTGTGATGTCACCTGTGCCGGCCTCTGCGCGGCTGTAGGAGCGGATTTATCCGCGAGAGGCCGGTCCTGCCTACATCAATTACTGTTGATTGGTGTAGATCTGGTCAAACACCCCACCATCGTTGAAGTGGGTCTTCTGCACGGTGCGCCAGTCACCAAAGGTTTTCTCCACCGACAGGAAGTCAACTTTCGGGAAGCGGTCAGTGTACTTGGCCAGCACTGTCGCATCACGCGGGCGCAGGTAGTTCTGTGCGGCGATTTCCTGGGCCGCCGGCGACCACAGGTACTTCAGGTATTCTTCGGCCACGGCCTGGGTACCTTTCTTGGCCACTACCTTGTCAACCACGCTTACCGGCGGCTCGGCCTCGGCCGATACACTCGGGTAGACCACTTCGAACTGGTCGCGGCCGAACTCGCGGGCGATCATCTCGGCTTCGTTCTCGAAGGTGACCAGCACGTCGCCGATCTGGTTGGTCATGAACGTGGTGGTGGCGGCACGGCCACCGGTATCCAGCACTGGCGCCTGCTTGAACAGTTTGCCGACGAATTCGCGGGCCTTGGTTTCGTCGCCACCTTGCTTGAGCACATAGCCCCAGGCCGACAGGTAGGTGTAGCGGCCGTTACCCGAGGTCTTGGGGTTGGGCACGATCACCTGCACGCCGTCCTTGAGCAGGTCGGGCCAGTCCTTCAGGGCCTTGGGGTTGCCCTTGCGCACGATGAACACGGTGGCCGAGGTGAACGGCGCGCTGTTGTTCGGCAGGCGGGTCACCCAGTTATCCGGCACCAGCTTGCCGTTGTCGGCCAAGGCGTTGATGTCCGTGGCCATGTTCATGGTGATGACATCGGCCGGCAGGCCATCGATCACCGCACGCGCCTGCTTGCTCGAGCCGCCGAAGGACATCTGCACATTGACCTTCTCGTTGTGCTCGGCTTCCCAGTGCTTCTGGAATGCCGGGTTGTAGTCCTTGTAGAAATCGCGCATCACGTCGTAGGAAACGTTCAGCAGGGTCGGGGCAGCCTGGGCCAGGTTGCCGAGGGCCAGGCCGGCGGCGAGCAGTGAGGCGGTGAAGAGTTTTTTCACGGTGCGTCCTTGTTATGTTTCAAATGTTTGGCAATCTGCCACCGACTATAACGTTTGGGTATTGGCCGATTAAAGACCAAATGGCACTTTGCTTATTCGGTTTTTGCAAAGAGCGCACTGCCGCAGCGCGAGCAGAATGCTGCGCCAGGTTCATGTGTCTTCTTGTGGCAGGTCGGACAGGCATGTTGCAGCTGCTCGCCGCGCATGGCATTGGCCAATTCTGCAGTAAAGATCCCGGTCGGTACGGCGATGATCGAATAACCGGTAATCATCACCAGCGACGACAGCACCTGGCCCAGCGGCGTCTTCGGCACGATGTCGCCGAAGCCCACCGTGGTCAGCGTGACGATCGCCCAGTAGATGCCTTTCGGGATGCTGGTAAAGCCATGCTCGGGGCCTTCTATGACGTACATCAAGGTACCGAACACGGTGACCAGGGTCGACACGCTGACCAGGAACACGATGATCTTCTGCTTGCTGCCGCGCAGTGCGTCCAGCAGGTAATGCGCCTGCTTGAGGTAGGGGCTGAGCTTGAGCACGCGGAAGATCCGCAGCATCCGGATCACCCGGATCATCAACAGGTACTGGGCGTCGCTGTAGTACAGGGCGATGATTCCAGGCACGATCGCCAGCAGGTCGACCAGGCCGTAGAAGCTGAAGGCATAGCGCAAGGGCTTGGGCGAGCAGTACAGGCGGGTGAGGTACTCGGCCAGGAAGATCGCGGTGAAGCCCCACTCGATGGCGGCCAGCAGGCCGGCGTAGCCCTGGTGGACTTCGTCGATGCTGTCGAGGATCACCGTGACCAGGCTGGCCAGGATTATCAGCAGGAGGATCTTGTCGAAGCGCCGGCCGGCTACGGTGTCGGTCTGGAAGACCATGATGTAGAGGCGTTCGCGCAAAGTGGATGGGGCAGGCATCGAGAGTAACTTTTTAAGTCTTAAGGGATTTCAGACTAGAGGGAGGGTAGGTGCGGCACAAGGGAAAAATGACCTAACAGAAATGACAGTTTTCTTCAGGCCGTAATAGGGCGAGAATCATGCAGTCATTCCCTAGGAGGCTATATGAAAAACAAGGACAGATGTGCTCATGCCTATACGCCCTATGGGTACATTGCGGTCAATCACAATGAAGGCGCTATAAGGTTCACAGGCCAATGGTTCGAGCCTGTGGCTGGTGGGTACATGCTCGGCAATGGATATCGCCTGTATAGCCCTTCGCTAATGCGCTTATTAAGTCAGGATTTTTATAGTCCGTTCGGCAGCGGGGGGCTGAACGCATACGCCTACTGCAATGGCGACTCTGTGAACAAAGTCGATCCGTCAGGACATTCGGGACGACTCCTTGGTCAAAGTAGTCGGAACACATCCAGACCGGTAACTCCCCCTTTGATCCGCGCCCGTATCCAAAGTGGTAGTCGAGCGCCTGAGAACACGTACTCCGCTGCGCCCAAGCCTACTGTAGAGGCGCTCATGAGTAGACATAAAATCAATAGAACCGGTGCAAGTATGGTTCTCAACGGCGTCCCGGTCGAGATCGTCCAGCGTTCGATCTCCAATAAGATTCCCTTGAGTACGAACTTCATCGAACATGCAAGATTGCCCAAGGACTTTCTAATTGCAGGTGTGGATGAGCTTCTCTCCACAGGTAGCGACATTGAGGTAGCTGTCTACCGTAATTCGTTGTATTACTTCACATTATCTGACAATGGTTTGAACATCAGAGACCAGACACAGTGGGGAACCCTCAACGCGGACCGGAAAAGTGTTAACCCGGAAGCGGCAGTTGTCTCTACTCGTGCTGTTCGGGGTCAGCGTTGAGGAAAGCGCTTTTACCCGTGCAAATGGGTGTGCCACGTTTTTGATAGGTTGTGAAAATATAGTTGCCGACGTGCATCAGCCAGCACGCCGCTACGAAGGGCGCGGTCAGGCCGGCCACCGGCAGCAACTTGAACAGCGGTTGCAGTAGCAGGGCCAGGGCGATTGCCAGCAGCGTCACCCAAGGTTTTTCACCCTGCCGGCTGAAGGCCAGTGCCGCCAGCGCGGCGTTGAAACCGTACAGGCCCAGCCACGCGGCTTGTGCCTGGTCGGCAAGCAGCGCTATACCACCGCCAATGGCCGAGCCAAGCACTGCCCACATGGCCGCATAGGGATTGGCAATGAATATCCCGACGATGATCAGCAACCCGGCCAGCGGCTGGTCGAGCAGGAAGATCTGCCCTACGCCACGCGCCAGGGCATACGCCGGTTCTGCCTCGACGAAACCGCTGGGCGCGGGGCTTGCGAATAGCAGGACAGCCCAGCCGAGCAGCACGAACGGCGCGGTATAGGCAACCAAGAGCTTGCCGCCGCGCTTGCGCCATTGGTGGGTGATGATGCTCGACAGGCCGCCGGCGGCGATGATCAGCGGCGGCAGGATCGCCGACCAGGGCAGCACGGCGCTGATCAGGATGCCGATCAGTACGCCGTTGTAGCAGTAAAGCCCGGCCTGGCGGTCGGCGCGGTCGTAGCCGCGGCGTTGGGCAGTGAGCAGGCCGGCGAGGGCGCCGAGCAGGGCGCCGCCGACCAGGTCGGGGGCGGTCAGCAGGATGGCCAGCAGGCAGCACAGGCCGCACAGGGGGTTGCGCAGCAGCAGCACCTGGCTGAAGCCGTTGAGCAGCGCCGTGGCCCAGTCGGGGCACGGGTTGACGAAATTCTTGGTGTACATGGGCAGTCAGCAAGGTTGATGGGGGAGCGGTGGGCCTCTTTGGGCCTCGATTTTCCGCAGTGATGTGCCACACCACTGACCCGGTTGGAGCGGGCATGCCCGCTCCAACAGGAGAGGCGTGGTGGCTTAGATCAAGTTCTCGATCCGCAGCGTGTTAGTCGAGCCCGGCTTGCCGAAAGGCACACCGGCGGTGATCAGCAGCGTATCGCCCCGGCTGGCCATGCCTTGCGCCTGGGCAATCTCCAGCGCGGTGGACACCACCTCGTCGACCTGGCGCAGGCGGTCGTTGACCACCGAGTGCACGCCCCAGGCCACGCTCAGGCGGCGGGCAGTGGCCAGGTTCGGCGTCAGGTTGAGGATCGGCGCCCGTGGCCGCTCACGCGCGGCACGCAGGGTCGATGCGCCTGACTCGCTGTAGTTGACCAGCACCGCCACCGGCAGGATGCCGCTGATACGGCGGATCGCGCAGCTGATGGCGTCCGACACAGTGGCCTCGGCCTTCGGCCGGCCAACGTCCAGTTGGGCCTGGTAGTCCGGGCCGTTCTCCACCTGGCGGATGATCTTGCTCATCATCTGCACGGCTTCCAGCGGGTAGTCACCGGAGGCGGTCTCCGCCGACAACATCACCGCATCGGCGCCTTCGGCCACCGCGTTGGCCACATCGGTGACTTCGGCACGGGTCGGCGCTGGCGAGAAGCGCATGGACTCGAGCATCTGGGTGGCCACCACCACCGGTTTGCCCAGCTGGCGGCAGGTGCCGATGATGCGCTTCTGGATCTGCGGCACGCTTTCGGCCGGCACTTCCACGCCCAGGTCGCCACGCGCCACCATGATCGCATCGGCAAGTTCTGCGATGGCTTGCAGTTGTTCGACCGCTGATGGTTTTTCGATCTTGGCCATCAGGTAGGCGCGGTCACCGATCAGCTGGCGCGCTTCGACGATGTCTTCCGGGCGCTGCACGAACGACAGGGCCACCCAGTCCACACCCAGCTCCAGGCCGAAGGCCAGGTCGCGGCGGTCTTTCTCGGTGAGCGGGGAGAGGTCGAGCACCGCTTGCGGCACGTTGACGCCCTTGCGGTCGGACAGCTCGCCACCGTTGAGCACTTCGGTATCGATGGCGTCTGCGTGCTTGGCGGTTACCCGCAGGCGCAGCTTGCCGTCGTCGAGCAGCAGGTCCATGCCCGGCTCCAGCGCTGCGATGATTTCCGGGTGGGGCAGGTTGACCCGGCGGCTGTCACCCGGGGCCTTGTCCAGGTCCAGGCGCAGGGCCTGGCCGCGTTGCAACTGGACCTT
Organism: Pseudomonas sp. NPDC086566; assembly: GCF_050280885.1. Lineage (NCBI taxonomy): Bacteria > Pseudomonadati > Pseudomonadota > Gammaproteobacteria > Pseudomonadales > Pseudomonadaceae > Pseudomonas > Pseudomonas sp. NPDC086566. The sequence continues at coordinate 75,651 of NZ_JBNNWD010000011.1, read as the reverse complement.
GCCCTCGGCGAAGCGGCCGACGCGCAGCTTTGGCCCTTGCAGGTCCATGAGGATGCCCAGTGGGTAGTTGAGCTGTTGTTCGACTTCGCGTATCCACTGGTAACGCAGGGCGTGGTCGGCGTGTTCGCCGTGGCTGAAGTTCAGGCGAAAGATGTTCACCCCGGCCTCGACCAGCTGGCGGATGTCGTCGATGCCTTTGATCGCAGGGCCGAGGGTGGCGAGGATCTTTACTTTCTTATCAGGCGTCATGATTGGGCAGTCTCAAGGATCAGGATGGCGCGGAAGTCGTTGACGTTGGTACGGGTCGGCTCGGTGACGATCAGGGCATCGAGCGCGGCGAAATAGCCATAGCCGTTGTTGTTGTCCAGCTCATCGCTGGCCGACAGGCCCAGGGCTTCGGCGCGCGCGTAACTGCTTGGGGTCATGTAGGCGCCGGCGTTTTCTTCCGAGCCGTCGATGCCATCGGTGTCACCGGCCAGGGCATAGACGCCCGGCAGGCCTTTGAGGCTTTCGGTGAGGCTGAGCAGGAACTCGGCATTGCGCCCGCCACGGCCGTTGCCTCTTACGGTGACGGTGGTTTCACCACCGGAGAGGATCACGCAGGGTGCCTTCAGCGGCTGGCCGTGCAGCACGATCTGCCGGGCAATGCCGGCGTGTACCTTCGCCACTTCGCGCGATTCGCCTTCCAGGTCACCTAGGATCAGCGGGCTGAAGCCGGCCTGGCGGGCTTTGACCGCGGCGGCTTCGAGCGACTGCTGCGGTTTGGCGATCAGCTGGAAGTGGCTGCGTGCCAAAGCCGGGTCATCGGCCTTGACGGTTTCCGAGGCGGGGTTGTTGAGCCAGTCGATGACGGCTTCTTTCGGCGCTTCGATGTTGTAGCGCTTGAGGATTGCCAGGGCATCGGCCGAGGTGCTCGGGTCGGCCACGGTCGGGCCGGAAGCGATGACGGTGGCCAGGTCGCCAGGCACGTCGGAAATGGCATAGGTGTAGACGGTGGCAGGCCAGCAGGCCTTGGCCAGGCGGCCGCCCTTGATCGCCGAGAGGTGCTTGCGCACACAGTTCATCTCGCCGATGGTGGCGCCGGATTTGAGCAGCGCCTTGTTGATCTGTTGCTTGTCAGCCAGGGTCAGGCCTTCGGCTGGCAGTGCCAGCAGGGCGGACCCACCGCCAGACAGCAGGAAGATGACGCGGTCTTCTTCGTTAAGGTTGCTGACCAGCTCCAGCACGCGCTTGGCCACGGCCAGGCCGGCGGCATCGGGGACCGGGTGAGCGGCTTCGACCACCTCGATCTTCTGGCAGTTGGCGCCGTGACCGTAGCGGGTCACGACCAGCCCGGAGACGTCGCCCTGCCAGCTTTTTTCGACCACTTCGGCCATGGCGGCTGCGGCCTTGCCGGCGCCGATGACGATGACCCGGCCGCTACGGTCGGCGGGCAGGTAGGGTTCGAGCACCTGGCGTGGGTGGGCGGCGGCGATGGCTGTGTCGAACAGGTCGCGGAGAAGTTTTTGCGGATCGACCGACATGGCAGGCTCCCATTTATTGTTGTTCTGCAGAATCAAAAACGCCCCTGGAACTGCCTCCGTGCAGGCCGAACCAGGGGCGGGTGTTGCTCGGGGTCGCTACCTGACCTGTGGTCGCAGGTCAGGCAGCGTGTGCTTCATCGCGAGCTGCGCTCGCTCCTACAGGTCGCGGATCGAGAAGTTGGCCATGTGCTCCAGGCCTTTGATCAGCGCCGAGTGGTCCCAGTTGCCGCCGCCCAGGGCCTGGCAAGTGTTGAACACTTGCTGGGCATTGGAGGTGTTGGGCAGGTTGATGCCCAGTTCCTTGGCGCCTTGCAGGGCCAGGTTGAGGTCCTTCTGGTGCAGGTTGATGCGGAAGCCCGGGTCGAAGGTGCCTTTGATCATGCGCTCGGCGTGCACTTCGAGGATCTTCGACGACGCGAAGCCGCCCATCAGGGCTTCACGCACCTTGGCTGGGTCGGCGCCGTTCTTGGCGGCGAACAGCAGGGCTTCGGCAACGGCCTGGATGTTCAGGGCGACGATGATCTGGTTGGCGACCTTGGCGGTCTGGCCGTCACCGTTGCCACCGACGCGGGTGATGTTCTTGCCCATCGCTTCGAACAGCGGCAGGGTGCGCTCGAAGGCTTTCGGGCAGCCACCGACCATGATGCTCAGGGTCGCGGCCTTGGCACCGACTTCACCGCCGGACACCGGGGCGTCCAGGTAGGCGGCGCCAGTGGCCTTGATCTTCTCGGCGAAGGCTTTGGTGGCGGTAGGGGAGATCGAGCTCATGTCGATCACCACCTTGTTCGGGCCTACGCCTTCGGCGACGCCGTTTTCACCGAACAGGACGCTTTCGACCTGTGGGGTATCCGGCACCATGATGATGATGAATTCGGCTTCCTGGGCCACTTCCTTCGGGTTGGCCAGGGCCACGGCGCCCGCGGCGATCAGGTCGGCCGGTGCCGCGTCGTGGTGGGTGGAGACGAAGATGCTGTGACCTGCTTTCTGCAGGTTCTGCGCCATGGGCTTGCCCATGATGCCGGTGCCGAGGAAACCGATTTTAGCCATGAAAAATTACCTCTTTTATAGTTGTTCGCGGTCCCGATGGGAGCAGTGATTCAGATCGCGTTGTGCGTTTTCAGCCAGCCCAGGCCCGCTTCGGTGGTGGTCAGCGGCTTGTATTCCGCGCCCACCCAGCCCTGGTAGCCGATGCGGTCCAGGTGCTCGAACAGGAAGCGGTAGTTGATCTCACCGGTGCCGGGTTCGTTGCGGCCTGGGTTGTCGGCCAGCTGGATGTGGTTGATCAGTTTCAGGTTGGCTTCCATGGTGCGAGCCAGGTCACCTTCCATGATCTGCATGTGGTAGATGTCGTACTGCAGGAACAGGTTGTCGCTGCCGACTTCGGCCTGGATTTCCAGGGCCTGTTTCGTGGTGTTCAGGTAGAAGCCTGGGATGTCGCGGGTGTTGATCATTTCCATGACCAGGCGGATCCCGGCCGCTTTGAGCTTGTCGGCGGCGTAGCGCAGGTTTTCCACGAAGGTCTTGCGCACGTCGGCGCACTGCAGGCCTTGAGGGCGAATACCGGCCAGGGCATTGACCTGGGTGTTGCCCAGGACCTTGGCGTATTCGATGGCCTTGTCGACACCGGCGCGGAACTCTTCGACACGGTCAGGGTGGCAGGTGATGCCGCGTTCACCCTTGGCCCAATCGCCGGCCGGCAGGTTGAACAGCACCTGGGTCAGGCCATTGGCGTCCAGCTGCTGCTTGATTTCGGCTGCGCTGAAGTCGTACGGGAAGAGGTATTCGACGCCGCTGAAACCAGCGTCGGCGGCAGCCTTGAAGCGGGCCAGGAAGTCCTGTTCGGTGAACAGCATGGACAGGTTGGCAGCGAAGCGAGGCATGGGTTGTCTCCTTGCGATGAAGGCCCCCAGGGCAAGCCCGGGGGCGTCAGGCGATCAGTCCAGCAGCGAGATGGCGGTTGGCGCGTCGTTACCGACCAGGGCCAGGTCTTCGAACTCGTTGACCGCGTTGATCTCGGTGCCCATGGAAATGTTGGTCACACGTTCGAGGATCACTTCGACCACGACCGGTACGCGGAACTCTTCGGCCATCTTCTGTGCCTTGAGCAGGGCAGGGGCGATCTCGGCCGGCTCGAACACGCGGATGGCCTTGCAGCCCAGGCCTTCGACCACGGCGACGTGGTCGACACCGTAGGTGGCAGCGTCGGTCGAGTTGATGTTCTCGAACGCCAGTTGTACACAGTAATCCATGTCGAAGCCACGCTGCGCCTGACGGATCAGGCCCAGATAGGCGTTGTTCACCAGCACGTGGACGTAAGGCAGGTTGAATTGCGCGCCGACGGCCAGCTCTTCGATCATGAACTGGAAGTCGTAGTCACCCGACAGCGCGACCACCTTGCGCTTCGGATCGGCCTTGACCACGCCCAGCGCGGCAGGAATGGTCCAGCCCAGCGGGCCGGCCTGGCCACAGTTGATCCAGTGGCGTGGCTTGTACACGTGCAGGAACTGCGCACCGGCGATCTGCGACAGGCCGATGGTGCTGACGTAGCAGGTGTCCTTGCCGAACACCTGGTTCATCTCTTCGTACACGCGCTGCGGCTTGACCGGCACGTTGTCGAAGTGGGTCTTGCGCTGCAGGCTGGCCTTGCGCTGCTGGCAGTCTTCCAGCCAGGCCTTGCGGCACTTCAGCTTGCCAGCGGCTTTCCACTCGCGGGCCACTTCGAGGAACACGTCCAGGGCCTTGCCGGCGTCGGAAACGATCCCCAGGTCCGGGGTGAACACGCGGCCAATCTGGGTCGGCTCGATGTCCACGTGCACGAACTTGCGGCCTTCGGTGTAGACGTCGACGGAACCGGTGTGGCGGTTGGCCCAACGGTTACCGATACCGAACACCAGGTCGGATTTGAGCAGGGTGGCGTTGCCGTAGCGGTGCGAAGTCTGCAGGCCGACCATGCCGACCATCTGTGCGTGGTCGTCCGGGATGGTGCCCCAGCCCATCAGGGTCGGGATTACCGGTACGCCGGTCAGTTCGGCGAACTCGACCAGCTTGTCGCTGGCGTCGGCGTTGATGATGCCACCACCGGCTACCAGCAGCGGGCGCTCGGCGTCATTGAGCAGGGCCAGGGCTTTTTCGGCCTGAACGCGGGTGGCGGACGGTTTGTTGATTGCCAGCGGTTCGTAGGCGTCGATGTCGAATTCGATCTCGGCCATCTGCACGTCGAACGGCAGGTCGATCAGCACCGGGCCTGGGCGGCCGGTACGCATTTCATAGAAGGCCTTCTGGAAGGCGTAGGGCACTTGGCCTGGCTCCAGAACGGTGGTCGCCCACTTGGTGACTGGCTTGACGATATTGGTGATGTCGACAGCCTGAAAGTCTTCCTTGTGCAGGCGGGCACGGGGAGCCTGGCCGGTGATGCAGAGAATCGGGATGGAGTCGGCCGAAGCGCTGTACAGGCCGGTGACCATGTCGGTGCCGGCTGGGCCGGAGGTACCGATACACACGCCGATGTTGCCTGGGTTGGCCCGGGTGTAGCCCTCGGCCATGTGCGAGGCGCCTTCGACGTGACGAGCGAGGACATGATCGATGCCACCGACTTTCTTCAGGGCCGAATACAGCGGGTTGATGGCAGCCCCCGGGATGCCGAACGCGGTATCTACACCTTCACGGCGCATGACCAGAACGGCTGCATCGATTGCTCTCATTTTGCTCATGGTTTGTGCCTCATTGATTTTGTAATTGTATACAACTTGCTTTGTGCCAGAGTGTATTCATGGCTGGCCGCTCAGGTCAACGGGTTTTCGTCGGACAGGATCCCTTTCGTTCGAGCGCCCGTGAAAACGGTGGTTTGCGGTCTCGCATACGATCGTTTCAATTTATTGTATACAAAAATTAATTCAGTTGTGTTCTATTGGTTCATCGATTTTTCACCTGCCCTCAGGGCTTCTCACAACAAGAAGAGGACCTTTCCATGAACGCTTTGAACCTGAAAGTCGCGGTCAGCCTGGTGAACGCCGCGTTGGCGGCGGGCCGCGCAATCAATGCCGCCCCCCTGACCGTGGCCGTGCTGGATGCCGGTGGGCACCTGCTCGCCTTGCAACGCGAGGACGGCGCCAGCCTGATTCGCCCGGAAGTGGCCACGGGCAAGGCTTGGGGTGCGATTGCCCTGGGCAAGGGCTCGCGCCTGCTGGCGCTGGATGCGCAGCAACGGCCGACGTTTTTCGCCGCGTTGAACGGCTTGGGCGAGCGGCCGGTGGTGCCGGCGCCGGGTGGCGTGCTGATTCGTGATCAGGATGGAAAGGTGCTGGGAGCGGTGGGGATCAGCGGCGATACATCGGATATCGACGAGCAGTGCGCGATCAGTGCGATCGAAGAGGTGGGGTTGAAGGCGGATGCGGGTGTAGCGGCGTAAGGCTTGAGATTGTAGGGGGCCGCAAAGCGGCCCCACTGGTCCTGTCAGGCAGCTTCAGGCTCACAGCCCTTGAGCACCATGCGGATGATGGTGTCGGCCGCAGCATCGTAATCGCTGTCGGCCAGCCTGGCCTTGCCGGTCACGGCTGAAATCTGCCAATCGAAATCGGCGTAGGTCTGGGTCGCGGCCCAGATGCTGAACATCAGGTGGTGGGCATCGACATGGGCGATCTGCCCGCGGTCGATCCAGCGCTGGATGCACTCGATGTTGTGCCGGGCCTGCTCGTTCAACTGCTCCACCTGGCTTGGCGACAGGTGCGGCGCGCCATGCATGATTTCGCTGGCGAACACTTTCGAGGCATGGGGCAGGTCACGCGAAATGCGGATCTTCGAGCGGATGTACGCACTCAATACTTCTTTCGGATCACCGTCGGCATTGAACGGCGTCGACGCCTGCATGATCGGCGCGATGATGCTCTCCAGGACCTCGCGGTAGAGGTTGTCCTTGGATTTGAAGTAGTAATACACGTTCGGCTTGGGCAGGCCGGCCTTGGCGGCGATGTCACTGGTCTTGGTGGCGGCGAAGCCCTTGTCGGCGAATTCTTCACTGGCTGCGCGCAGGATCAGTTCCTTGTTGCGCTCGCGAATGGTGCTCATGGTCAGGGATCTTCCTCGTGTCTGGCCACCTCTAAGAGGGATCGGGCATGGTAGCACCGCGCCCGACGGGCGCTCAAGGCAGGGGCTTTGGGCTAGAATCCGGCAAATCGACTCATTTGGACACAAACAAACATGGCAGGAAGCAGTTTACTGGTACTGATCGACGATATCGCCACGGTGCTCGACGATGTGTCGGTGATGACCAAGGTTGCGGCGAAGAAGACCGCAGGCGTACTGGGCGACGACCTGGCGCTCAATGCCCAGCAGGTCACCGGGGTGCGTGCCGATCGCGAGCTCCCGGTGGTATGGGCGGTGGCCAAGGGCTCGCTGGTGAACAAGGCGATCCTGGTGCCGGCAGCGCTGTTGATCAGCGCGTTCATCCCTTGGGCGGTGACGCCACTGCTGATGCTCGGCGGCGCCTACCTGTGTTTCGAGGGCTTCGAGAAGCTGGCGCACAAGTTTCTGCACAGCAAGGAAGAGGACCAGCTGCATCACGAGGCACGCAAGGAGGCTGTGGCCGATGCCGCTGTCGACCTGGTAGCGTTCGAGAAAGCCAAGGTCAAGGGTGCGGTGCGTACTGACTTCATCCTCTCTGCCGAGATCATCGCCATTACCTTGGGCATCGTCGCCGACACGCCGCTGACGCAGCAGATCATCGTGCTTTCGGGCATCGCGGTGGTCATGACCATCGGTGTGTATGGGCTGGTGGGGGGGATCGTCAAGCTTGACGACCTGGGGCTGTGGATGACCCAGAAATCCTCAGCGCTGTCCCGTTCGATCGGCAATGGCATCCTGCGCGCCGCGCCCTACATGATGAAGAGCCTCTCGGTGATCGGTACTGCGGCGATGTTCCTGGTCGGTGGCGGGATTCTGGTACACGGCGTGGCGCCCTTGCATCATGCGATCGAGGCATTCAGCGAGGGGCGCGGTGGGGCGCTGACCAGCGGCTTGCTCAATGGCCTGGCCGGTGTGCTGGCCGGAGCCGTGGTGCTGGCGGTGGTGGCTGTTGCGGGGAAACTGTGGCGGGCGCTGCGGCCCGCCACATGAGGGCTCACTTGCCAGCAGCGACGCCTTGTTCTTCGGGCTTCCAGGCCAGCAGGCCCTGGCTGAAGCCGTAGGCCGCACTCTGGTAATAGGCGATTGCCCGACGGATCAGCGGGTTGTCGCTGGCAACCGTGGTTTCCCGGCTCTTGCCCAGCGCGTCTGCATGCACACGCATGCCGCCACGCGGGCTGAGAATGGCCAGGTCGCTGCCGTCGAACAGCCCCAGGTGCTGGTAGTTGCCGATCAGCACCCGTGGCGGCAGGTCGTCTTGCTTGAGCAGGTCGCGGCCGAAGAAGGTCGAGGTGTAGTCGAAGTTGAGCAGGCCCAGCAGGGTAGGAGCCAGGTCGATCTGGCTGGCCAGCTTGCTGTCTTCGCGGGGCTCGATCATTTTGGGCGCATAGATCCACAGCGGGATCTGATAGTTGTTCACCGGCAGGTCCTCGACCCCGGCACTGCCGGCCGTGTGGTCGGCGACAAACACGAACAAGGTGTTGTCGAACCATGGCTTGCCCTTGGCTTCCTTGAGGAACTGAGCGATGGCATGGTCGGTGTACTTCACCGCGCCTTCGCGGCCGTCGCCTGACGGAATGTCGATGCGGCCATCCGGGTAGGTGTAGGGGCGGTGGTTCGAGGTGGTCATCAACTGCAGGAAGAACGGCTTCTGTCGGGCGTGATCGGCATCGGCCAGCTTGAGGGTCTGCCGGTACAGGTCCTCGTCGGCCATGCCCCAGGCATTCTTGAAGCTGATTTCGCTTTCATCGACGCTGCTCTGGTCGACGATGCGGTAGCCGTTGCCGCTGAAGAAGGCATTCATGTTGTCGAAATAGCCGCGCCCGCCGTAGACGAATACGGCGTCATAGCCTTTGGCGGTGAGTTGCTGGCCAAGGCTGGCGTAGCCGCTTTCGCGGCCGATGCGCTTGACGATCGAGCGGCCCGGGGTAGGCGGGATCGACAGGGTGATGGCTTCCAGGCCGCGGTCGGTACGGGTGCCGGTGGCATAGAAATTGTTGAAGTACAGGCTCTCGCGGCGCAGGGCATCGAGGTTCGGCGTGAGGTTGCGCGCATCACCGTTGCTGCCCATGTACTTGGCGCTGAAGCTTTCGATGGTCACCAGGATGATGTTCGGCGTGCGCTGCTCGCCGTTGGCATTGATGTGGCGGCGGATGTCCTGGGGTTCCTGGCCTTGGAATTGTGCATTGGGTTCGGCCAGCTCCTGGTGCATCTGCGCGCCGATTTCGCCGGCGCCGAGGCTGGCGTAGAACTGGGTGTAGTCCAGTTCGTTGTTACGGAAGGCTGCGAAGAACTGGTACGGGCCGTTGCTGGCCAGTTCGCGCTGATAGGCATTGCCGCCCTGGCCGCGCGGGAACTGCTGGTCGATCACCACGATGTTGAGGCCGACCAATACCGCCAGTACAGCCAGCCCGGACAAGCGCTGACGCGAGGTGGCGGCGGGGCCGGCGAGTGCCTGGGCCAGTGGCTTGCGCAACGCCAGGCCGAGCAGGACCGCAGCCACCGCGATGCCGCTGAGCAATGCGGGCAGTGGGTAGGATTCGCGGATGTTGTCCAGCACTTCCTTGGAATAGACCAGGTAGTCGACAGCGATGAAGTTGAAGCGTACGCCGAATTCGTCCCAGAACAGCCACTCAGCCACGGCAACGAACAGCATCACGAACAGGCTGACCACCAGCAAGCCGCCGAGCAGCCAGCGGTTGGCACGCGAGCGCCACAATCGGTTCGGGCAAAGCGCCAGGTACAGGCCCAGAGGCAGGGCCGTGTAGATCAGGAAGCTCAGGTCGTAGATCGCCCCATCGAAGAAGATCGAGAAATAATTGCCGCTGACCTCATCTAGATGAGTCACCAGCAATATGAGTCGTGTCAGCAGAAAGATGCCGAACCAGGTTGAGCAAACGAGCAGCAGATAGCGCCACGGCGCGGCGAGGGGAGTACGCATCAAGTTGGCCTGTTTTATTTCTTGGTTGTGCGAGGGCAACTAGTCTAGTCGAAAAGTTGCAAAAAAAATGTCAAAAATCTACGGCGCACGAGGGTGACGGCTTTATAGTGGTAACTTGCCAATTCAGACTTGATCGGGAGGGGGCACATGTTCGGTGTACTGACTTACGACGCCTATCACTTGGCGCTCTACCTGCTCACCGCGCTGGCGTGGGGGGCTTTGGGCTTTGGTTTCCTGCTGCGTAGCAGCGACGCTCAGGCCCTTTACAAGTGTTGTGCGATGCTCGGCCTGGCATTGGCGATCAATGCGGTAATGCTGGTGCTGGATATCTTCCGGGTAATCCCGCACCACGAAGTGGAGTTGGTATTGCTGATGCTTGGCATGTTACTGCCGATGGTCATATTTTTGACTTTCAAGGCAATATTTTTTGTAAGTAAGACTAATCTCAAAAAGCTGTAAGTTTAAACTTACAAGGCGGCTCCATGACCGCGCCGTCAGATAACGGCGCTGTCACGTTTCAGCCGATCAGAAGTGTACTTTCACCAGGAAGCTCATGGTGTTCTGGTCAGTGGTAAAGCCATCGCTGTCCTTGATGCCGTACTTGTCCTTCCAGTAATCGTACTCGACACCGACATACAGCTGCTTCTCGCCCAGGTGCAGGGCCTTGCCCAGGTCGTACTTGATCTGCGGGTTGAAGTGCAGGTTGGCGTGGTAGGTGCCGTGACGGTTCTCGTCGTTGTCGACGACCCAGTCCATGAAACCGTCGATCAGCACATCGGAGTCACCGACCGGAATGGTGTAGGACCAGACCGGAGTAATCTGCCAGACATTGTTACCCGCGCGGCTGCCTTCAGGCATGCGGTTGTAGAAGTTCAGCTGGAAGTAGTCGAAGCCCGGAATGTTCAGGTCGAAGCCCGGGCCGATCAGGTACGAGTCGACGTCACCTTCGCCAAACTCGTAGGTCGCGGCCAGCAGCACGTCCTTGACCGGGCCAAACTCAAGCTTCTGGTCGAAGATCTTGCCAAACGACAGGCGCGGGCTGAATTCGCCGTAGTAGCTGTTGGGGCCGTTGTTGGCGTCCTTCTTGCCCTGGTAGAAAATCTTGTCAACGAAGAAGAAGTTGTCGCCGTACTTCCAGCCATCGGCATGCTCGAAGGTGAAGGTTTGCTGGATCTCTGGGTTGACCTTGAAGTTCTTGCCCCACAGGTAGGTCAGGCTGTTGTTCTGCCACTGCAGCAGGTCGCCGGCGAAGGTGGTGCCGCAGGCCAGCAGGCCGCCCGCGAGAATCAGGCTGTTGATGGTACGCATTGCGAGTGTCGCTCCCTTGATTGATCTGTTGTCAGCGCTCGTTGGCGCTTTTTTGTCTTTTGAGTCAGCTTTTTTCGATTGGCCACAACTATTTGGCAAGAGCTGCGCCAACTTTTCGGGGTTAGCTGCTACCTTCCTGCTCGACTCGTTCTGAACGGATGAAAATGGGTATTTCAGGCTGGCAACACGTCGGCCAACCGCCCGAATTCATTGACTGAGCGGTCAGTAAACGCCGGCAGAATCCATTGTGCCGTGATCGAGGGGGCGCGCAGATTACTGGCTTGCGCGCCGCGCCTCAAGTGCTCCGTCCTGGAGCACGGTGATACAAACTTGGGCGCTTGGTCAGATTTTCAGAAGTGTACTTTGATCAGCGCGCTGGCGACACTTTGATTACTGTCCAGATTGCCGCGGCTGTCGATGCCGTACTTGTCTTTCCAGTAGCTGTACTCGAAGCCGACGTAGAGCTGTTTGGCACCGATATTCAGGGCCTTGCCCAGGTCGTATTTGACCTGCGGGTTGAAGTGCAGGTTGGCATGGTAGGTGCCCCGTTTGTTCTGGTCGTTGTCGGTGACCCAGTCCATGTAACCGTCGATCAGAATGTCGGATTTGCCCACAGGGATGGTGTAGGACCAGCCGGGGGTAATCTGCCAGACGTTGTCACCGGGGCGGCTGCCTTCGGTGTTGCGCACATAGAAATTCAGCGTGAAGTAGTTGAAGCCGGGAATGTCCAGGTCGAAGCCGGGGCCGATCAGGTAGGCCTCGTTGTCGCCTTCGCCGCGTTCGTAGGTCATGGCCAGCAGCACGTCCTTGACCGGGCCGAAGGCGAGCTTCTGGTCGAAGATCTTGCCGAAAGAAAGGCGCGGGCTGAACTCACCGTAGTAGGTGGTCACGCCTTTGCCGGGATCGGGTTTGCCGTTGTAGAAGATCTTGTCGACGAACATGAACGTGTCGCCGTACTTCCATTTGTTGGCATGCTCGAAGGTGACGGTCTGCTGGATGCTCGGGTTGACCTTGAAATCCTTGCCATACAGGTAGGTCAGGCTTTCGCCATGCCACAGCAGCCAATCGCCTGCATGGGCGGGGAGGGTGGCCAGCAGGCTGCTGCCCAACAGCAGGCTTGATGCAATGCGCTTCATGTTGTGATTCCCGGACTTATTGTTTTTGTTGGCGGTTTTTTCGGCGCGCAGGCGCCCCGAGCGGCCCATTCCGGCGGGCCGACGGTGAAACGGTTACTGCGGAATGTGAGCAGGGGCGGCACACTGCGCCGCCCCGCTCAGGGCTCAATGCTGGTGGCAGGCGTCGTTATGCACGGCGCGCTCGGCACCACCGAGGATGTTGAACAGCACGTTGAGCACCAGGGCACTGACCGTGGCCATGGCGATCCCGCTGTGGGTGATGGGCTCCATCCACTGCGGCATCTGTGCAAAGAACTCCGGCTTGACCACGGGAATCAGGCCGAAGCCGACGCTCACCGCCACCAGCAGCTGGTTGCGGCGGTCGCCGATGTCGGCTTCCTGGAGGATCTTGATCCCGGTGGCGGTGACCATGCCGAACATGGCGATGGACGCGCCGCCCAATACTGCAGGCGGGATCGAGGCGATCAGGAAGGCCGCCTTGGGCAACAGGCTGAGCATGATCAGCAGCGCACCGGCCATTACCGTGACGTAACGGCAACGTACGCCAGTCATTTGCACCAGGCCGATGTTCTGGGCGAACGAGGAGTGGGTGAAGGTGTTGAAGAAACCGGCGACGAACGACGCACCGGCATCGCACAACAGGCCGCGACGCAGCATTCCAGGTGTCACTTCACGGTCTGTCACCTTGCCCAGGGCGAGGAACATGCCCGTCGACTCGACGAAGATGATCACCACCACCAGGCACATCGACAGGATCGGCGCCAGGCTGAAGGTCGGCATGCCGAAGTGCAGTGGCGTCACCACTTGCAGCCACGGCGTGTCGCCCAGGCCCGACAGGTCGACCATGCCGATGGAGCCGGCCAGGATGTAGCCAAGGCCCATGCCCACCAGCACCGACACGTTGACCCAGAAGCCACGCATGAAGCGGTTGATCAACAGGATGACTGCCAGCACCAGGCCAGCCACCAGCAGGTAGATCGGCGAACCGAAGGTCGTGGCGTCCTGGCCACCACCGGCCCAGTTGACCGCTACGGGGAACAGCGACAGGCCAATCGAGGTGATCACCGTACCGGTGACCAGGGGCGGGAAGAAGCGTACGACCTTGGACATGAACGGCGCGATCAGCATGCCGAAGAACCCGGCAGCGATGGTCGCGCCGAAGATCCCTTGCAGGCCGACGCCCGGCATGCCGGCCATGGCCACCATGCTGCCGACGGCCGCAAAACTGGCACCCATCATCACCGGCATGCGGATCCCGACCGGGCCGATACCGAACGACTGGATGATGGTGGCGACACCGGCGACCAACAGGTCGGCGTTGATCAGGAAAGCAACTTCTTCACGGGACAAACCAGCGGCCTGGCCGATGATCAGAGGGACGGCGATCGCCCCCCCGTACATCAGCAACACATGTTGCAGGCCAACCAGGATCAGTTGGAACAGGGGCAGAGGCTGTCGCGGCGGCGCAACTGGGATGTACGCCTTGCGTGACTCGGACATGCAGCACCTCGAGTTTTGTTTTTATTCTCGGATCCAAGCGCCGGTCGCAAGCGGCGGGCCAAGGCAGCCCGGGTTTCCCGCCAGCAGTCGAACGCTCGATGCTTGCTTGTTGCGTATGTCTTGAAGCAGAGGCCGGATCAACCGGCCTCTTCGCGGGCAAGCCCACTCTCCAGGGAGAGCGGGGTGCCCGGTGGATCAGTTGACCTGAGCGCCTTTGGCGATCCAGTCGCCGACGAGCTTGCGCTCTTCGGCGGTCATCTGGGTGATGTTGCCCAGCGGCATGATCTGGCTGGCGACCGCTTGCGCCTGAATGCGCGCGGCCTGGGCCTGGATCTGCTGCGGGGTGTCGAACATCACGCCGGCCGGTGCTGCGCTGAACAGTGGGCTGGTCGGTTTCGACGAGTGGCACACGCTGCAGCGTTCCTGGATGACTTTATGGATCTTCTCGAAGTCGCCACCGGCGGCCTGAGCCGTTGCCTGGGCCGGGGCCTCGGCGGGTGCGGCTGGCGCTTCGGCGGCCTTGGCGGCTTCTTCAGCGCGCAGTTCGGCGGCGGTCTTGCCCCCGACGGCGGTGGCTGGCAGTGGCTGGTACTCGACCTTCGCTGCGGCCTGCTCAGGGCTGACGGCCATCGGCTTGGGGCCGGTGACGTAGGCCAGGCAGATCATCGCCAGGGCACCGACCGGCAGGGTCCAGGCGTACTTGTTGCTGTCGTGGCGGGTGTTGAAGTAGTGGCGGATCAGAACCGCGGCTACTGCGATACCGGCCAGGATCAGCCAGTTGTACTGGCTACCGTAGGTGCTCGGGAAGTGGTTGCTGATCATGATGAACAGCACCGGCAGGGTGAAGTAGTTGTTGTGACGCGAGCGCAGCAGGCCCTTGGCCGGCAGTACCGGGTCCGGTGTCTGGTTGTTCTCGATCGCCGCTACCAGCTGGCGCTGGGCCGGCATGATGATGCGGAACACGTTGCCGACCATGATGGTGCCGATGATCGCGCCGGTGTGCAGGTAGGCACCGCGGCCGCTGAACACCAGGCTGAAGCCGAAGCAGGCGGCAATGATCAGGACGAACAGCACGGCGCCGAGCAGGGCAGGGTGCTTGCCCAGCGGCGAGTCGCACAGGAAGTCGTAGATGAACCAGCCGGCAACCAGCGAACCGATACCGATGGCCACGCCTTCGGCACCGCTCAGGGTGCTGCCGGGGGCCAGCAGGTACAGGCTCGGGTTCCAGTAGAACACCACGCACAGCAAGGCGATACCGGACATCCAGGTGAAGTAGGCTTCCCATTTGAACCAGTGCAGGTTCTCGGGCATTTTCGGGGGTGCGAGCTTGTATTTCTCCAGGTGGTAGATACCACCGCCGTGAATCGCCCAGAGATCACCCGATAACCCATCGCGCGGGTTGCTTCGGTTCAGGTGGTTCTCCAGCCAGACGAAGTAGAACGATGCACCGATCCAGGCCACGCCGGTGATCATGTGAACCCAGCGAATGCTCAGGTTCAGCCATTCGTGAAGGTGTGCTTCCACAGTATGTACCTCTGCCGATCACCGTGAACGATGACCGACCTTTTCTTATTGGTGGGGATTGAGGATCAGCATCTGTTCCTCGGTGAAGTAATGCTCATCGCAGTTGTTGCCAGAACCGCTGCGATCAACCACCAGGAAGTCATCCCGCTTTTCGATCGTCAGCACCGGGTGGTGCCAGACGCCGCGATGGTAATTAACGCCCTGCCTGCCGTTACTACGGAAGGCACGGACCAAGCCTGATACAGGTGCATCGCCAACGGGCGCGACCACGATCAGAAAGGGGTTGCCGAGCAGCGGGATGAAAGCCTGGCTGCCCAGCGGATGGCGTTCCAGCATGCGTACGGTCAGCGGCATGTCCTGCGCGTCGGCGCGGAAGATGCTGATGATCGCCTTGTCCTCGGGCTCGGCGGTCTCGACCGTGGCGAGCTTGTGGAAGCGCATGGTCGAGCCGTTGTTGATCATGAAGTGATCGCTGCCATCGGTTTCGATCACGTCTCCGAATTCGGCGAAGGCTTCTTTGGTCAGGGGCTCGATCATCAGGGTGCGCATGCGGATATCTCTTCTATTGTTCGATGTGCTGAATTAGGTTCGGCTGTTGCTTACAGCTGCAACAGGCGGAACAGGGCGATCAGGTTGATCTGCGCCAGGGCTTCCTTGAATTCGGCATCGGCATCGTTATGGATGCGTTTTTCGAAGGAAGCGAGGATCTGGTGCCGGTTGCTGCCTTTCACCGCCATGATGAACGGGAACTGGAACTTGGCCTTGTAGGCGTCGTTCAGCTCGGTGAAACGGGCGAACTCTTCGGCGGTGCACTGGTGGATACCGGCGCCGGCCTGCTCGTTGGTGCTCGATTCGGTCAGCTCGCCCTGGATGGCGGCCTTGCCGGCCAGGTCCGGGTGAGCGTTGATCAGCGCCAACTGGTCGGCGTGGTTGGCGCTGAGCAGGATGTCGCTCATGCGCTGGTGCAGCGCCTCGATCTCGTCCAGTTCGCCCAACTGGCCCAGGTCGTAGGCTTTTTCGGCGACCCATGGCGAGTGCTCATAGATGTCCGCGAACGCCGCGACGAAGGCGTCACGGGACAGCGCGGAGGGCTTGAGGGTCTTGAAGGCGGTCATCAGGCGTTCTCTTTCTTGTACGGGTGGGTGGCGTGCCAGTGGCGGGCGATGTCCACGCGGCGGGCGAACCAGACCTGGTCGTGGCTCTTGGCGTAGTCGACGAAGCGCTTGAGCGCAGCCAGGCGTGCCGGGCGGCCGACCAGGCGGCAGTGCAGGCCGATGGACAGCATCTTCGGCGCTTCGGCGCCTTCGGCGTACAGCACGTCGAACGCGTCTTTGAGGTACTGGAAGAACTGTTCGCCGCAGTTGAAGCCCTGCACCTGGGTGAAGCGCATGTCGTTGGTGTCGAGGGTGTACGGGATCACCAGGTGCGGCTTGCCGGTCGGGTTGTTCGGTTCCCAGTACGGCAGGTCGTCGTCATAGGTGTCGCTGTCATAGAGGAAGCCCCCTTCCTCCATGACCAGACGGCGGGTGTTCGGGCCGGTGCGGCCGGTGTACCAGCCCAGGGGGCGCTCGCCGGTGATTTCGGTGAGGATGCGGATGGCTTCGAGCATGTGCTCGCGCTCCTGGGCCTCGTCCATGTTCTGATAGTCGATCCAGCGGTAGCCGTGGCTGCAGATCTCGTGGCCTGCTTCGGCCATGGCGCGGATCACATCGGGGTGGCGCTGGGCGGCCATGGCCACGGCGAAGATGGTCAGCGGTACGCCGCTGTCCTTGAACAGCTTGAGCAGGCGCCACACACCGGCGCGGCTGCCATACTCGTACAGCGATTCCATGCTCATGTTGCGCTGGCCCTGCAGCGGCTGGGCAGCGACCATCTCGGAGAGGAAGGCTTCGGACTCTTTGTCACCGTGCAGGATGTTGCGTTCGCCGCCTTCCTCGTAGTTGAGGACGAAAGACAGCGCGATGCGAGCGTTGCCCGGCCATTGCGGGTGAGGAGGGTTGTTGCCGTAACCGATCAGGTCGCGAGGATAGTCAGCGCTCACTGCAGTCTTCCTTCTTGTGTGTTAGTGCGGGGTGGGCGGGGCCGCGTCGGGATGTCGCACCACCGGATGGGCTGATTGTATACAACTTCTGAAATCTTTTGTAAGCCTGTTTTTCCGCATTTCTTCCCTTTTGTCGCATGAGAATCCGTTGCAAGAAACCTGCCTGTTTGGTCAGTTAATGGCATTAGGCTCTGCACAGCGCCTGTATTTGTGACTGATGGCTGGTTGGCGGGGCTCGCGACGCAAGGGCTTAAAAAATTGTGTACAATCTAGCGCTGAAATGTCTTAATGGCCTCATTCCCGCACATCGCAGGCCCCATGCTGGGGCATTGGCTGTGTATTTTTTGCCCATAGATTGAACAAGAGGCGACAAGCAGATGGGACGTTTGACCACACACGTACTGGATGCCGCGCATGGCTGCCCAGGCAGCTCGATCAAGGTCGAGCTGTACCGCGTCGAAGGCCAGCAACTGGAGCTGGTGAACACTGCCCTGACCAACAGCGATGGCCGCGTCGACGCCCCGCTGCTGCAGGGTGACGATTACCGTACTGGTGTCTACCAGCTGCAGTTCAGTGCTGGCGCCTACTACCGTGCCCGCGGCGTGCAGCTGCCGGACACGGCGTTTTTGGATGTTGTCGTGCTGCGTTTCGGCATCGATGAAAAGCAGGAGCACTACCACGTGCCGCTGCTGATCTCGCCGTACAGCTATTCGACCTACCGCGGAAGCTAGTTGGTCGCTAGAAGAATCTTCGTAGGTCCTTTGGCCCGCTCTCACACTGGCGGGCTTTTTTTCGTCTGGTGTATTGGTTTCCTGCAGTTTGAGTCAGCAGTGCGGTATGACTGACACTTTTGTCAGTAGTCACCTCTGTGCGACCTTGTCATGATCAGCGTACCTGCAGAAGGTGAGGAACTCGGCTGATGAACCTGAACAATGCCTATTCGCCCTATGGTTTACGAAGCACACAAATCACACCGCCCGGGTTACTCGGCTTCAATGGCCAGGTTTTTCACAATACAGTGCAGGGCTATGCGCTCGGGAACGGGCATCGTGTGTATAATCCAAGGTTGATGCGGTTCATCAGTCCAGACGCCTTGAGCCCATTTCTCAAGGGCGGCATCAACGCTTATGGTTACTGCCTGAATGATCCTGTCAACGGGCACGACCCCAGTGGCAAAAATCCCTTTTTCGGAAATACCGTAAAAAGAGCTTCGGGTTTGATTAAGCAGGTCGCTAATCGTTATAAAGCACTGACTGCCGACGAGGGATTAAAGAATAACCAATACTGGAATATGGCCGAAGAGATGGCCTACGCGAAAAAGCAAGTAAAAGAAAGCTCGACGTTGTACAGGGTTATTACCAGCAAGAACGGATTCGATCAACTGGAGCCTGGGTGGCACCACAAGTTTGTACAGACCACAGAGCGCAAGATCGTCGTGTTCAGCAGTAAGGATGATGATACGATGCCGAGTCACGGCAGTCTCGCTGAGTTTTCTGGGCTTGGGTTTGGCACGAAAGGCCTTGGCAAGACAGCGATAGTCGCAGGGTATATTATCGTCGGCCCCGATGGTAAAATTTTATTTAATCACTATTCTGGCCATTTTCAGACACCGTTCCAGAGCCTGCATGAATTAAACGACTTTCTGGGAACGGTCGGTGTTGAGGCGCATTACATCCGTATTTTTGGATTTTGACACTTTATTAAGCTGCCAGCTTTGTGCCGTGTGCTTCGGGTGCCTTGGTCGCGCAGTGGTCTGTTCAAGTATGCGTTTTTGACAATGGGCGCCTAAGCGCCCATTGCGGAGGTTGGGGAGTCAGAGGAATACAAACTTCGCAATGAATATCACGCACAGCACCCACAGGCTGGCGGAGATTTCCTTGTATTTGCCAGTGCCTGCCTTCAACGCTACATAACTGATGAAGCCCAAGGCGATACCATCAGCGACCGAGAAGGTCAGCGGCATCATGATCACCGTGACGATCGCCGGAATGCTGTCCGTCGCTTCATCCCAATGAATGTGCGCCATGCTGCCCATCATCAGCATCGCCACATAGATCAACGCGCCGGCAGTTGCGTAAGCCGGAATCATCCCGGCCAGTGGTGCAAAGAACATCGCGGCAACGAACAGAATGCCCACCACCACCGCCGTCAGGCCAGTACGACCACCTGCGGCTACACCTGCGGCACTTTCCACATAGCTGGTCACCGGTGGTACGCCGACCACCGCACCGAACACGCTCGAAGCACTGTCAGCCTTCAATGCCCGCGACAGGTTTTCGATGCGCCCGTCCGGCGCCACCAGGTTCGCCCGCTGGGCCACGCCCATCAGGGTGCCAGCGGTGTCGAACATGTGCACGAACAGGAAGGCCAGCACCACGCTGATCATGCTGACGTTGAACACGCCAGCCACGTCCATGGCCATCCAGGTCGGTGCCAGGCTCGGCGGCATCGACATCACCCCGCCGAATTTGACCAGGCCCAGGCCCCAGCCCGCCAGGGTGACGCCGATGATGCTGATCAGGATCGCCCCGAACACCCGCTTGTAGCTGAGGATGGCGATCAGCAGGAAGCACAGCGCCGCCAGCAGTGGCCCTGGTTCATGCAGCGAGCCCAGCTTGATCAGGGTGGCCGGGCTGTCGACGATGATGCCCGCTGTCTTCAGGCCGATCAGCCCGAGAAACAATCCGACGCCGGCCCCCATGGCATGGCGCAGGCTCACCGGGATGCTGTTGAGCAGCCATTCGCGCACGCGGGACAAGGTCAGGAACATGAACAGCACGCCGGAGACGAACACCGCCCCCAGCGCCGTTTCCCAGTTGTAGCCCATGGTGCCGACCACGGTGTAGGTAAAGAAGGCATTGAGCCCCATGCCCGGCGCCAGGCCCACCGGCCAGTTGGCGTACAGGCCCATCAGCAGGCAGCCCAGCGCGGCGGCGATGCAGGTAGCGACGAAGGCGGCGCCGTGGTCGATGCCGGCGTCGGCCATGATGTTGGGGTTGACGAAGATGATGTAGGCCATGGTGATGAAGGTGGTCACCCCGGCGATCAGTTCGGTTTTGACGGTGCTGCCGTGTTGCTTGAGTTTGAAAATCCGCTCCAGCCAGCTCGTTTCGAGCGGTGGCGCGAGATCCAGCGTAGGGGCTTCGGATTTGCGGCTTTCCACAGCGAGTACTCCTCAAGTCTTTCTTGTTGTTGTGGGAGCCAGGGTCCTGAGCAATGCACTTGGTGGCTCCTCGAGGGAAGGCAGACGTCTGACGCGTTTTGTTGACTCACGGGTCAAGATGTTGCTCGGTGGATTATGCTTTTGTGTACAAAGAATGCAAATAATGTTTTATGTTTTGTACGCGCAATGCGTCGTACAACGGCTATATAGGTAAAACGCCCCCTGCGGAATCGCCTCAGCCTGTGTACAATGGCGCCATACTTTCTCTTCGTGCCTCGAGAGCCCATGAACGAACAGCTGCAACCTCTGAAAAAACCTGCGCGCACTGGCAAGGCCGGCCGCAGTGGTACCCAGGACGACATCGTCTACGCGCACATCTTCGAGGCTATCCTCGAGCAGCGATTGGCGCCGGGCACCAAGTTGAGCGAGGAAGCGCTGGGCGAGATCTTTGGCGTCAGCCGCACCATCATCCGCCGCGCCCTGTCGCGCCTTGCTCACGAAAGCGTGGTGCTGCTGCGGCCCAATCGCGGTGCGGTGGTGGCCAGCCCGACGGTGGAAGAGGCCCGCCAGGTATTCTTCTCGCGGCGCATGGTCGAACGCGCCATCACCGAGCTGGCCGTGCAGCACGCGACGCTGGAGCAGCTCAACGAACTGCGCCAGATGGTGCGCGAGGAGCGTGACAGCTTCTCGCGTGGCGACCGCGGTGCCGGCATCAGACTTTCCGGCGAGTTCCACCTCAAGCTGGCCGAGGCCGCTGGCAATGCACCCTTGGTGAGCTTCCAGCGCAGCCTGGTCTCGCAGACCTCGCTGATCATTGCCCAGTACGAAACCGGCACCCGGTCGCATTGCTCGTATGACGAGCACATGCAGCTGATCGATGCCATCGAGGCGCGCGATGCCGAACAGGCGGTCAGCCTGATGATGCACCACATGGACCACATCGACAGCAAGCTGAACCTTGACGAGGAAAGCGCCTCGGACGACCTGCACGCGGTGTTCTCGCACCTGCTGAAGAAACCAAAGGTGTCGGCCAAGGGCTGATCCTGACCTAGGTATTGAAAGGGCCGCTCTGCGGCCCTGTTTGGTTACTGGCCAATAGCCAAAGCTCTGCTAAATTCTTGTGAGCAAACCTTCATCAAGCAGTTGGGCTTGCGCATCCATTGCGTTCCACTTCTTGAGGATAGGTCGATGACCATGTCTCTGGGTACACGGATGGGGGCCGAGCTGGTCGGCACCTTCTGGTTGGTTCTGGGTGGTTGTGGCAGTGCCGTACTCGCAGCCAGTTCTCCGGTCGGCATCGGTGTGCTCGGTGTCGCCTTCGCCTTCGGTCTCACCGTCCTGACCATGGCCTTCGCCATCGGTCATATCTCCGGTTGTCATCTCAACCCCGCCGTGTCGTTCGGGCTGGTGGTCGGTGGCCGCTTCCCGGCCAAAGAGCTGTTGCCCTACGTGATTGCCCAGGTGATCGGCGCCATCCTGGCGGCTGGCGTGATCTACCTCATTGCCAGTGGCAAGACCGGATTCGAACTGTCCGCGGGCCTGGCGTCCAACGGCTACGCTGACCATTC
Source organism: Pseudomonas sp. NPDC086566 (assembly GCF_050280885.1). Taxonomy (NCBI): domain Bacteria; kingdom Pseudomonadati; phylum Pseudomonadota; class Gammaproteobacteria; order Pseudomonadales; family Pseudomonadaceae; genus Pseudomonas; species Pseudomonas sp. NPDC086566. The sequence continues at coordinate 53,829 of NZ_JBNNWD010000011.1, read as the reverse complement.
GCCCGGTGGCTACACACTGGGCGCGGGCTTCATCAGTGAAGTGGTGATGACCGCAATGTTCCTGGTAGTGATCATGGGTGCCACTGATGCGCGTGCCCCGGCAGGCTTCGCGCCGATCGCCATCGGCCTGGCCCTGACCCTGATCCACCTGATCTCGATCCCGGTGACCAATACCTCAGTGAACCCCGCGCGTAGCACGGGGCCGGCGTTGTTCGTCGGCGGCTGGGCCCTGCAGCAGCTGTGGCTGTTCTGGGTGGCGCCGCTGATCGGAGCTGCGATCGGCGGCGCGCTGTACCGGGCGCTGGCGAAACAACCTTAGCGCTGGTGCACGCAACGCCCGGCGGCGTAGGTTTCGCGTACGGTGCGGTCGTCGCCCAGGGTGGTCAGCACGAACAGGGTTTCTTCGATGCTGCCGGACTGCTGAATGCGGTAGTCCAGCAGCGGCGTGGCCTTGTAGTCAAGTACCACGAAGTCGGCGTCGTTGCCCGGGCGCAGGCTGCCGATACGGTCGTCCAGGCGCAAGGCGCGAGCGCCACCTAGGGTGGCCAGGTACAGCGATTTGTACGGGTGCAGGCGCGCGCCTTGCAGCTGCATCACTTTGTAGGCCTCGTTCAAGGTGTTGAGCAGCGAGAAGCTGGTGCCAGCGCCAACGTCCGTGCCCAGGCCCACGTTGACCTTGAAGCGCTCAGCCTGGGGCAGGTTGAACAGGCCGCTGCCGAGGAACAGGTTGGAGGTGGGGCAGAAGGCCACGGCCGAGCCGGTTTCGGCCAGGCGCTGGCATTCGCTGTCGCACAGGTGCACGCCGTGGGCGAACACCGAGCGCTCGCTGAGCAGCTCGAAGTGGTCGTAGACGTCCAGGTAGCCCTTCTGCTCAGGGAACAACGCCTTGACCCAGTCGATTTCCTTGAGGTTCTCGGAAAGGTGGGTGTGCATGTACAGGCCCGGGTATTCCTTCAGCAGCTGACCGGCCAGGGTTAATTGCTCCGGTGTGCTGGTCGGGGCGAAGCGTGGGGTCACGGCGTAGTGCAGGCGGCCCTTGCCGTGCCAGCGTTCGATCAACTGCTTGCTCTCGGTGTAGCCGGACTCGGCGGTGTCGGTCAGGTAGTCCGGGGCGTTGCGGTCCATCATCACCTTGCCGGCAATCATTCGCAGGTCCAGGCGCTCGGCTTCTTCGAACAGGGCATTGACCGACTGCGGGTGCACGCTGCCGAACACCAGGGCAGTGGTGGTGCCGTTGCGCAGCAGCTCCTTGAGGAAGATCTTCGCCACCTTGTCGGCGTGATCCTTGTCGGCGAACTGTTTTTCGCAAGGGAAGGTGTAGGTATTGAGCCAGTCCAGCAGTTGCTCGCCGTAGGAGCCGATCATGCCGGTCTGCGGGAAGTGGATATGGGTATCAATGAAACCCGGGGTGATCAGCGCGTCCTGGTAATGCACCACTTCCATGTCGGCCGCCAGGCTCGGTAGCAGCTCGCTGGCGGGGCCGACGGCGCTGATGCGGCCATCGTCGATCACCAGCAGGCCGTCCTCGAAATACTCATGGGAAGCGTCCAGGCCTACCTCGGCCGGGTCGGCGATGCTGTGCAGGATGGCGGCACGGTAGGCTTTGCGGGTAACGGTCATAACTCACTCGTCAAATGGCTTGGCTGCGGCGGGAAGGCGGCAGCAACTGGGCAATGGGGCCGGCATTGGCGGCAGCGTCGTGCTGGCCGAAGCAGGCGTTGTAGGTGGCAATGATTTCGCCGGCGATGGACACGGCAATCTCGATCGGCAGCTTGCCCTTGACCTCGGGCAGGCCCATCGGGCAGCGCATGCGCGCCAGCAGCGCATCGTCGTAGCCGCGCTCGCGCAGGCGGTGCTCGAACTTGACCCGCTTGGTCTTCGAGCCGATCAGGCCGAACCAGGTGAAATCGTTGCGCTTGAGAATGGCGGCGGTCAGTTCCAGGTCGAGCTGGTGGTTGTGGGTCATGACGATGCAGTAGCTGCCTGGCGGCAGGTCTGCGACTTCGTCAACCGGCTCCTCACTGACGACCTTGCTCACCCCGTTGGGGATGAGTTCGGGGAATTCCTGTTCACGCGAGTCGATCCAGCGCACCCGGCAGGGCAGCGCGGCGAGCAAGGGTACCAGAGCGCGGCCGACATGGCCCGCGCCGAACACGGCGATCTCTGCCTGCACAGCAGCCATGGGCTCGAACAGCAGCACGGTGGCCCCACCGCAGCACTGGCCGAGGCTGGCACCGAGGCTGAAGCGCTCCAGGTGCGGGGTGTTGCGGTGCTCTTCGAGCATCTGCCGGGCGATGTGCAGGGCCTTGTATTCCAGGTGGCCGCCGCCGATGGTGTCGAACAGGCCGGTGGCGCTGACGACCATCTTCGAACCGGCGTTGCGCGGGGTCGAGCCGCGCTCCTCGATGATGGTCACCAGCACGCAGGCTTCGCCGCGGGACTGGTGGTCGGCGAGGGCGTTGATCCATTGGTGCATGATTCAGCCTCTCTCAGTCCTTGTGGGAGCGGGTTTACCCGCGAAGGCGGCGGTAAGGCCACTATCGTATTCGCGGGTGAACCCGCTCCCACAGGGGCCTGCGTTGTCAGTGGGTGACGGTTTCCAGTTCCTGTTCAGTCGGTTGCTGCTGGGCCACCGCCTTGCGCATCTGCTCACAACCCCACAACACCCGCTCCGGCGTCGCCGGCGCATCCACCTGTGGCTGCACGCGGTAGTCGGCGATGCTGGCCACGGCGTCCTTGAGGGCGCACCAGGCGGCGATGCCGAGCATGAACGGCGGTTCGCCCACGGCCTTGGAGTGGAACACGGTGTCTTCCGGGTTCTTGCGGTTTTCGACCAGCTTCACCCGCAGGTCCAGCGGCATGTCCGCCACTGCCGGGATCTTGTAGCTGGCCGGGCCGTTGGTCATCAACTTGCCCTTGGCGTTCCATACCAGTTCTTCGGTGGTCAGCCAGCCCATGCCCTGGATGAAGCCGCCCTCGACCTGGCCGATGTCGATGGCCGGGTTCAGCGAGTCGCCCACGTCATGCAGGATGTCGGCGCGCAGCATCTTGTACTCGCCGGTCAGGGTGTCGACGATCACTTCCACGCAGGCAGCCCCGAAGGCGAAGTAGTAGAACGGCCGGCCGCGTGCCTGGCTGCGGTCGTAGTAGATCTTCGGCGTGCGGTAGAAGCCGGTGCTCGACAGCGAAACCTGGGCGAAGTACGCCTGCTGCACCAGTTGCTCGAAGCTGACGATCTGGTCGCGCACGCGCACATGGCCGTTGCGGAACTCGACATCTTCCTCGGTCACCTGGTAGTGCCGCGCGGCAAATTCGGTGAGGCGCTTCTTGAGGATCTCGGCGGCGTTCTGCGCGGCCTTGCCGTTCAGGTCGGCGCCACTCGAAGCTGCGGTTGGCGAGGTATTGGGTACCTTGTCGGTATTGGTGGCGGTGATCTGGATGCGGCTGAAATCGACCTGGAAGACCTGTGCCACCACCTGTGCCACCTTGGTGTTCAGGCCCTGGCCCATCTCGGTACCGCCGTGGTTCAGGTGAATGCTGCCGTCGGTGTAGATGTGGATCAGCGCACCGGCCTGGTTGAGGAAGGTGGCGGTGAACGAAATACCGAACTTGACCGGGGTCAGCGCCAGGCCCTTCTTCAGCACCGGGCTGTTGGCATTGAAGCGGCGGATCGACTCGCGGCGTTCGGCGTAGTCGCTGCTGGCTTCGAGCTCGGCAGTCATTTCTTCGAGCATGTTGTGCTCGACGGTCTGGTAGTAGTGGGTGACGTTGCGCTCGGTCTTGCCGTAATAGTTGGCCTTGCGCACGGCCAGCGGGTCGCGGCCCAGGTGGCGGGCGATGTGGTCCATCACCTGCTCGATGGCGACCATCCCCTGCGGGCCACCGAAGCCGCGGTAGGCGGTGTTGGAGGCGGTGTTGGTCTTGCAGCGGTGGCCGTGCACGGTGGCATCGCCCAGGTAATAGGCGTTGTCGGAGTGGAACATGGCGCGGTCGACGATCGAACCGGACAGGTCGGGCGAGTAGCCACAGTTGCCGGCCAGGTCGAGGTTGATGCCGTGCAGGCGGCCGTCGTCGTCGAAGCCGACGTCGTACTCCACGTAGAACGGGTGGCGCTTGCCGGTCATGGTCATGTCTTCGACCCGGGGCAGGCGCATCTTGGTCGGTTGCCCTGTCAGGCGGGCGATCACCGCGCACAGGCAGGCCGGGCTGGCCGCCTGGGTTTCCTTGCCGCCGAAGCCGCCGCCCATGCGGCGCATGTCCAGTACCACCTTGTTCATTGGCACATCGAGCACTTCGGCGACCAGCTTCTGCACTTCGGTGGGGTTTTGCGTGGAGCAGTAGACGATCATGCCGCCGTCCTCGGTGGGCATCACCGAGGAAATCTGGGTTTCCAGGTAGAAGTGTTCCTGGCCGCCGATGTGCAGGGTGCCTTGCAGGCGGTGCGGGGCGCTGGCCAGGGCTGCGGCCGAGTCGCCGCGCTGGTGGGTGTGGCTGTCGAGCACGAAGTGCTTCTTGCGCAAGGCATCGACCACATCCAGCACCGGCTCCAGGTCTTCGTATTCGACGATGGCGGCCATGGCCGCTCGGCGTGCGGTGTCGAGATCGCAAGCCGCCACGGCGAGCACCGGTTGGCCGAAGAATTCGACCTTGTCGATGGCTAGCAGCGGGTCGCCGGCCACCACCGGGCCGATGTCCTTCAGCCCTGGAATGTCTTCGTGGGTAATGGCGATGCGCACGCCTTCGAAGGCGTAGCAGGGCGAGGTGTCGATGCGCAGGATGCGCGCATGGGCGCGGTCTGCGGTGCGCGCATAGACGTGCAGTTGATTGGGGAATTCCAGGCGGTCGTCAATGTATACCGCTTCGCCCGACACATGCTTGTCGGCACTGTCGTGCTTGACGCTGCGGCCGACCCCGGTGGTCAGGTCCTGGCTGAACAGTTCGGCCATCTCGGCCTGGCTCTTGGCTGCGTGATGGTTAGACATAGTCGGTCACCCGGGTCTCGATGTAGGGCGTTTGCTGTTCGATGTAGTACTTGCGCAACAGGTTTTGCGCGGTCAGCAGGCGGTACTCCTTGCTGGCGCGGAAGTCGCTGAGCGGGGTGAAGTCTTCGGCCAGGGCCTGGCAGGCACGCTCGATGCTGGCCTGGTTCCACGGCTTGCCGCGCAGGGCGGCTTCGCAGGCGCGGGCGCGCTTGGGAATCGCCGCCATGCCACCGAAGGCGATACGCACGCCGCTGACCACACCGTCTTCGATGCTCAGGTTGAAGGCGCCGCAGACAGCGGAGATGTCGTCATCCAGGCGTTTGGACACTTTATAGGCACGGAAGGCCCAGTCGTTGCTGGCGCGTGGCACGATGATCTTCTCGATGAATTCGCTGTCCTGGCGGGCAGTGATGCGGTAGTCGATGAAGTAGTCTTCCAGTGGCATCACCCGCTGGCGCTCGCCCTGGCGCAGCACCACCTGCGCATCCAGAGCGATCAGCAGGGGCGGCGAATCGCCGATCGGCGAGGCGTTGCCGATGTTGCCGCCGAGGGTGCCCTGGTTGCGGATTTGCAGCGAGGCGAAGCGGTGCAGCAGGGCGCCGAAGTCCGGGTATTCCTCGTTGAGTGCGCCGTAGCAGTCGGTGAGCGGGGTGGCGGCGCCGATTTCCAGGTGGCTGGCGGTCTTGTCGATGCGCTTGAGTTCGGCGACGTGGCCTACGTAGATCATCACCGGCAGGGTCTTGTGGAACTGGGTGACCTCCAGCGCCAGGTCGGTACCACCGGCCAGCAGGCGGGCTTCAGGGTGCGAGCTGTACAGGTCGGCCAGGTCGGCCACGGTCAGCGGCACCAGGCAGCGCTTGTCGCCACTGTTGAGTTCGCCGGTCTGGGTAGGCGCAATGGCCTTGAGACGGGCGATGGTCTGTTCTTGCTGGGCGTCGAACTGGTCGCGGCACGGCTGGCGGCAGCTTTGCTCGGCGGCGTCGAGGATCGGGCGATAGCCGGTGCAGCGGCACAGGTTGCCGGCCAGGGCTTCCTGGGCCTGATGCAGGTCAGCGCCCTGGCTGTTCTTCTGCAGGGCGAACAGCGACATGACGAAACCGGGCGTGCAGAAGCCGCATTGCGAACCATGGCAATCGGCCATGGCCTGTTGCACGCTGTGCAGTTGGCCGTTGTGCTTGAGGCCTTCGACGCTGATCAGTTGCTTGCCGTGCAGTGATGAAACGAAGGTCAGGCAGGCGTTCAGGCTGCGGTAGCGCAGGCTGTCCTCGCCCTGTTCGTCCGGGACGAGTTCGCCAACCACCACGGTACAGGCGCCACAGTCGCCACTGGCGCAGCCTTCCTTGGTGCCGGGTTTGCCCAGGTGCTCACGCAGGTACTGCAGCACCGTCATGTTTGGGTCCAGGGCGTGCTCACTACGCAGCTCCTGGTTGACGAGAAACTGGATCACGGGGATGGCCTCGCAATGGTTTTATTGTTGTTGGGCGGACAATAAGCAGACCTGTCGCGGTGGTCAATATTTTTCTGACTCAAAGGTCAGGAAAATGCGCATGTCAACGCCCAGCCGAACGCAGCGCCCATATCACAAGCATAGATCGCGCCGTGTCGCAGACGGGCTGGCAGGGCAAATAAAGCGCCGTGCCCCTCTGCGCGTGCGCCGGGCAAGTGCGCTACAATCGCTCCCTTGTGCCCAGTTCAATGATTTTGAAGGAAAACCATGACGTTCAAGGCGCCGGACAGCCTCTCCGAGCAGATTGCCGACTACCTGGCCGAACGCATCATCCGCGGCGAACTTGCGCCGGGTGAGCGTATCCAGGAGCAGAAGGTCACCCAGGCCCTCAGCGTCAGCCGCGGCTCGGTGCGCGAAGCGTTGTTGATCCTCGAACGTCGCCATCTGGTTGCGATCCTGCCGCGACGTGGCGCTCATGTCACTGAACTGGACGAGCGCAGCGTGCGCAGCCTGTGCACCTTGATGGGCGAGTTCTACATCCTGCTGGGCAACGCTGTTGCCCAGAAATGGCGCCTGGAAGCCGACCTGCGCCCGTTCCTGGACATCCAGCAACGCCTGCAGCAGGCTCGCGAGCGCCAGGACATCAAGGTGTTCGTCGCCGAGAGCTTCGCGGTGATGCGCGCTGCCTATCCTTTTGCTGACAACCCCTATCTGCAGGAAACCGTAGAGAACCTTCAGCCGGCCATGAGCCGCGCCTACTACCTGGCCCTGGACCAACGCCAGGCCAGCATGGACGACTACCTCGACCTGTTCGCCCGCCTGCTCGAAGCCGTAGTGGCGCGTGACCTGCCGCGAATCCGCGAGGTGCTCACCGCCTATGGCCAGCGCAGCTGCGAACTGGTACTGGCGGCGTTGGCCCGAGGCTGACCGATGCGCCTGAAGTGCATTCGCCTGGCCGGGTTCAAGTCGTTCGTCGACCCGACCACGGTCAACTTCCCCAGCAACATGGCGGCGGTGGTCGGCCCCAACGGCTGCGGCAAGTCCAACATCATCGACGCAGTGCGTTGGGTGATGGGCGAAAGTTCGGCGAAGAACCTGCGTGGCGAGTCGATGACCGACGTCATCTTCAACGGCTCCACCAGCCGCAAGCCGGTGAGCCAGGCGAGCATCGAACTGGTGTTCGACAACAGTGAAACCACCTTGGTGGGCGAATATGCCGCCTACGCCGAAATTTCCATCCGCCGCAAGGTCACCCGCGACGGGCAGAACAGTTACTACCTGAACGGCACCAAGTGTCGCCGCCGGGACATCACCGACATTTTCCTCGGCACCGGCCTGGGGCCGCGCAGCTACTCGATCATCGAGCAGGGCATGATCTCCAAGCTGATCGAGGCCAAGCCCGAAGAGCTGCGCAACTTCATCGAAGAGGCGGCCGGCATCTCCAAGTACAAAGAGCGCCGCCGCGAGACCGAAAGCCGCATCCGCCGCACCCAGGAGAACCTGGCGCGCCTGACCGACCTGCGCGAAGAGCTGGAGCGCCAGCTTGAGCGCCTGCACCGCCAGGCCCAGGCCGCCGAGAAATATCGCGAATACAAGGCCCAGGAACGCCAGCTCAAGGCGCGCCTGTCGGCCTTGCGCTGGCGTGATCTGGACGAGCGTGTGCGCCAGCGCGAGAGCGTGATCGGCGATCAGGATGTCGCTCATGAGGCGCTGGTCGCCGAGCAGCGCAATGCCGATGCCAGCATCGAGCGGCTGCGCGACGGCCATCATGAATTGTCCGAGCGCTTCAACCAGGTGCAGGGCCGCTTCTATTCGGTGGCGGGTGACATCGCCCGGGTAGAGCAGAGTATCCAGCACGGCCAGCAGCGCCTGCGCCAGTTGCAGGACGACCTCAAGGAAGCCGAGCGCACCCGCCTGGAAACCGAATCACACCTGGGGCATGACCGCACCTTGCTGGCCACCCTGGGTGAAGAGCTGGCGATGCTCGAGCCCGAGCAGGAACTGACCCTGGCCGCCGCCGAAGAAGCTGCCGCCACCCTCGAAGAGGCCGAGCTGGGCATGCACGGCTGGCAGGAGCAGTGGGACGCTTTCAATACCCGCTCTGCCGAACCGCGGCGCCAGGCCGAAGTGCAGCAGGCGCGCCTGCTGCAACTGGAGGCCAGCCTGGAACGCATTGCCGAGCGCCAGCGCAAGCTGGCAGAGGAGGGCGAGCAACTGGGTGCGCAACCACAGGATGCCTCCCTGCTCGAACTCTCCGAGCAACTGGCCAGCAGCGAGATGCTGCTCGAAGAGTTGCAGTTGTCGGAAGAACAGGTGGTCGAGCGCCTGGAAAGCGTGCGCGAGCAGTTGCAGCAAGCGACCAGCGCCCAGCAACAGCAGCAGGGTGACCTGCAACGTCTTGGCGGCCGTCTGGCCTCGTTGGAGGCGCTGCAGCAGGCCGCACTGGAGCCGGGTGGTGGCGCCGTCGATTGGCTGCGCGAGCAAGGCCTGGAGCAGCGCCCGCGCCTGGCGGAGGGCCTGCGCGTGGAGCCGGGGTGGGAGCTGGCGGTGGAAACCGTGCTCGGTGCCGATTTGCAGGCCGTGCTGCTGGACGATTTTGCCGGGCTGGATTTCAACGGCCTGGAGCAGGGCGAATTGCGCCTGTTGCTGGCGGCTGGCGACAGCGAACGTCACCCTGGCAGCTTGCTCGACAAGGTCGAGGGGCGCACCGATTTGAGTCCGTGGCTGGGCCGGGTGCTGCCCGTTGAAGACCTTGCCGAGGCCCTGGCCCGGCGCGCAGCGCTGGGCGAAGGGCAGAGCCTGGTCAGCCGTGACGGCTACTGGGTTGGCCGCCATTTCCTACGCGTCAGCCGGGGTGGCGAGGCACAAGGTGGCGTGTTGGCCCGCGGCCAGGAGATCGAGCGCCTGGGGCAGCAGCAGCTGGAGTTTGAAGCCGCGCTGGAGCAGGTGGAACAGCAGCTTCAGGCTACCCGCGAGCAGCAGCTGGGCCTTGAAGAGCAGCGTGAGCAACTGCGCCGCCGCACCCAGGAAGAAAGCCGCCAGCACGGTGAGCTCAAGGCCAGCCTTTCTGCCGGCCGTGCACGCGCCGAGCAGATGGAGCTGCGCCGCCGCCGCCTGCAGGAAGAGCTGATTGAACTCCAGGAGCAGCGTGCCCTGGAGCAGGAACAGTTGGGCGAGGCGCGCCTGGTGCTGCAGGAAGCACTGGACCTGATGGCTCAGGACACCGAGCAGCGCGAACAGCTGATGGCGCGCCGCGACACCCTGCGCGAAGGCCTTGACCGTATCCGCCAGGAAGCCCGTCACCACAAGGACCACGCCCATCAGCTGGCCGTGCGCCTGGGCTCGCTGCGCGCCCAGTACGACTCCACCCGCCAGGCCTTGGAGCGCCTGGAGCAACAAGCCGCGCGTCTGAGCGAACGCCAGGAGCAGCTGAGCCTGAACCTCGAAGAAGGTGAGGCGCCGCTCGAAGAACTGCGCCTGAAGCTCGAAGAGCTGCTGGAGCGGCGCATGAGCGTCGATGAAGAAATGCGCCTGGCGCGCCTGCACATGGATGAAGCCGACCGCGCACTGCGCGATGCCGAAAAGCGCCGCACCCAGGCCGAGCAGCAAGCCCAGCTGTTGCGCGGCCAACTGGAGCAGATGCGCCTGGAAAACCAGGGCCTGGACATCCGCCGCAAGACCTTGCAGGAACAATTGCTGGCTGACGGCTACGATTTGCAGGGTGTGCTCGCCACCGTCGAGGCCGATGCCAGCGAGCAGGGCACCGAGCAGGAACTGGAGCAGATGGAAGGCCGCATCCAGCGCCTGGGGGCAATCAACCTGGCGGCCATCGAGGAGTACGAGCAGCAGTCCGAGCGCAAGCGTTACCTCGACGCCCAGGACGCCGATCTGGTCGAGGCCCTGGACACCCTGGAAAACGTCATCCGCAAGATCGACAAGGAAACCCGCAACCGCTTCAAGGATACCTTTGATCAGATAAATGCCGGATTGCAGGCACTTTTTCCAAAAGTTTTCGGTGGTGGCAGCGCTTATCTGGAACTGACGGGCGAAGATCTACTCGATACAGGGGTGGCGATCATGGCGCGCCCGCCGGGCAAGAAGAACAGCACCATCCATCTGCTGTCCGGCGGCGAGAAGGCACTGACCGCATTGGCGCTGGTGTTTGCCATCTTCAAGTTGAACCCCGCACCGTTCTGCATGCTCGACGAGGTCGATGCGCCGCTGGACGATGCCAACGTCGGGCGGTACGCCCGCCTGGTCAAGGAAATGAGTGAAAGCGTGCAGTTCATCTACATCACCCATAACAAGATTGCCATGGAGATGGCGGATCAATTGATGGGGGTGACCATGCATGAACCTGGTTGTTCACGTCTTGTTGCAGTTGATGTGGAGGAGGCCCTGGCCATGGTGGAGGCCTGATGAGCGATGATAGGGCGAAAACAACAGGCAAATGACCCTGTCATGTGCGACAGACGGTGTAAAGTTGTCTTTGGTCGTGCTAGCTTAATGTCACTCGTTTTTTGCGTGGGTAAAACGCCTGTCAGAACATAGAGTTGGCGCCACGTGTTAAAGGGCTTTGAACCCTTTGTTTTCAAGCATATTTTTATAGAGGCACGGGATTACATGGAAATCGGTCTGCGCGAGTGGCTGATCGTCATCGGCGTCATTGTCATCGCCGGTATTCTTTTCGACGGCTGGCGCCGCATGCGCGGCGGAAAAGGCAAGCTGAAATTCCGTCTGGATCGCAGTTATTCCAACCTGCCGGACGAAGAGGGCAGCGCTGAAGTGCTCGGCCCGTCGCGGGTGCTGGAAACCCAGAAGGAGCCTGAACTGGACGAAACCGACCTGCCCTCGGTCAGTGCGCCAGCACGTGAGCGTGAGCGTGAGCCCAAGCCGGCCAAGGCCAGCAAGCGCGGCAAACGTGTGGCAGAAGCACAGCAGGGCGACTTGAACCTGGCCGCCGAACCACGCGAGCCCGACCTGTTCGCCGATGCCGAGGAAGATCTCGCCGCCGACACCACCCGCAATAACGGCTTCGCTGCCACGGGCAACGCAGCCAAGGAGTTGCCACCGGTCGAGGAAGTGCTGGTGATCAGCGTGATTTCCCGCGATGAAGGTGGTTTCAAAGGGCCGGCCCTGCTGCAGAACATCCTTGAAAGCGGCCTGCGTTTTGGTGAAATGGATATCTTCCATCGCCACGAAAGCATGGCCGGTCATGGTGAGGTGCTGTTCTCCATGGCCAACGCTGTCAAGCCGGGCATCTTCGACCTGGACGACATCGACCATTTCAGCACCCGTGCGGTGAGCTTCTTCCTCGGCCTGCCAGGCCCGCGTCATCCGAAGCAAGCCTTCGACGTGATGGTGGCGGCAGCGCGCAAGCTGGCCCACGAGCTCAATGGCGAACTGAAGGACGATCAGCGCAGCGTGCTGACAGCCCAGACCATCGAGCACTACCGGCAGCGCATCGTCGAATTCGAGCGCCGTGCGCTGACCCAGAAGCGCTGATGTGCCCAAGTGGGCGGACCTGGCCTCGGTCTCGCCCACCCTGTTTCAAGTGCAAGAGCAGCCCTGGGCTGCTCTTTTGCTTTGCAAGAGAACCTGAAAATGACCGCCGAAACCCGAATCCACGAACTGCGCGCCGAGCTGGACCAGCACAATTACCGCTACTACGTGCTCGACGAGCCGAGCGTGCCCGATGCCGAGTACGATCGCCTGTTCAATGAGCTCAAGGCGCTCGAGGCCGAGCATCCGCATCTGGTTACCCCTGACTCGCCTACCCAACGTGTCGGCGGTGCTGCCCTGGCTGCCTTCAGCCAGGTTCGTCACGAAGTGCCGATGCTCAGCCTCGGTAATGCTTTCGAAGAAGCCGACCTGCGCGAGTTCGGTCGCCGCGTGGTGGATGGGCTCGACCAGCCCGGCACGGTGGACTTCAGTTGTGAGCCGAAGCTCGATGGCCTGGCGGTGAGCCTGCTCTACCGTGACGGCCAGCTTGTGCAGGGTGCCACCCGTGGCGACGGCACCACCGGCGAGGACATCAGCGCCAATGTGCGCACCGTGCGCAACATCCCGCTGAAACTGCAGGGCGAGGGCTGGCCTGCCGTGCTCGAAGTGCGTGGCGAGGTGTACATGAGCAAGGCCGGCTTCGACCGCCTCAATGCCGCCCAGGCGGAAGCTGGCGGCAAGACCTTCGCCAACCCGCGCAACGCCGCTGCCGGCAGCCTGCGCCAGCTCGATTCGAAAATCACTGCCGGGCGCCCACTGGAGTTCTGCTGCTACGGCGTCGGGCAGGTTTCCGCGAGCATCGGCGAAAGCCACATCGGCATCCTTGAACAGCTCAAGCAGTGGGGCCTGCCGATCAGCCGCGAACTCAGGCATGCCGCCGGTATCGAAGAATGCCTGGCCTATTACCGCGACATCGGCGAGCGCCGCAACAGCCTGCCGTACGAAATCGACGGCGTGGTATTCAAGGTCAACAGCCTGGCTGCACAGCGCGAGCTGGGCTTCCGCGCGCGTGAGCCACGCTGGGCGATTGCCCACAAGTTCCCGGCCATGGAAGAACTCACCGAAGTGCTGGACGTAGAGTTTCAGGTCGGCCGAACCGGCGCGGTCACGCCGGTGGCACGCCTGAGGCCGGTCAAGGTGGCGGGCGTGACAGTGTCCAACGCCACCCTTCACAACATGGACGAAATTGCCCGGCTGGGGCTGCGCATTGGTGACACGGTGATCATCCGCCGTGCCGGTGATGTGATCCCGCAAGTCATGCAAGTGGTGCTCGAGCGTCGCCCCGAAGATGCGCGCCCGGTGCACGTGCCCAGCGAATGCCCGGTGTGCGGTTCACAGGTCGAACGTACCCAGCTGGTCAAGCGTAGCAAGGGCAAGGAAACCACCAGTGAAGGTGCGGTGTACCGCTGCGTCGGCCGCCTGGCCTGCGCTGCCCAGCTCAAGCAGGCGATCATTCACTATGTCTCCCGTCGTGCCATGGACATCGATGGCCTGGGCGAGAAGAGTGTCGAGCAGCTGGTGGATGAAGGGCTGATCAGCTCGCCGGCCGATTTGTACAAACTGGAATTCGATCAGATCGTGGGCCTCGAGGGCTTTGCCGAAGTTTCCAGCAAGAAGTTGCTGGACGCCATCGAGGCCAGCAAGCGCCCGAGCCTGGCGCGCTTCATCTACGCCCTGGGCATTCCGGATGTCGGCGAGGAAACCGCCAAGGTCCTGGCGCGCTCGCTGGGCAGCCTCGAACGTGTGCAGCAGGCGCTGCCACAGGTGCTGACTTATCTGCCGGACATCGGCCTTGAAGTCGCCCATGAGATCCACAACTTTTTCGAAGACGAGCACAACCGCAAGGTCATCGAGCAGTTGCTGGCCTGTGGCATGCAGCTGCAGGATGAAGGCGAGCTGGCTGCCGAGTTCGCCGCCAGCACTACCCTTGCCGGCATGATCGCCAAGCTGGATATCGCTTCGGTCGGCCCGACCGGTGCCGAGAAGCTGGTGGCCAAACTCGATAGCCTCGACAAGATCATCGCCGCTGACGGTATCGACCTGCGCCAGGCCCTGGCGGCGAAACAGGCCGAAGCGGTGCGCGAGTTCTTCAGGGATGAGGCCAACCAGAAGCTGGCCCGTGATATCGAGGCCCAGCTGTTGGCCTTTGGCATGCACTGGAGCAGCGAGAAGAAGGTGGCCGAAGGCCTGCCGCTCGCCGGGCAGACCTGGGTGCTGACAGGGTCCCTGGAGTGCTTCAGTCGTGACGTCGCCAAGGAGAAGCTGGAAGGTCTGGGCGCCAAGGTGGCCGGTTCGGTGTCTGGCAAGACCCACTGCGTGGTCGCCGGCCCTGGCGCCGGCTCCAAGCTGGCCAAGGCCAGTGAGCTGGGGGTGAAGGTGCTGGATGAGGAAGCCTTCGTGGCCTTCCTGGCGGAGCATGGCATCACCGTCTGATGGCGAAGGCCGCCGTGCAATCTGGACAAGTCATTGAGAAATGATGACTTTTTCTTGCGCAGAGGTTGTATCTTCGCCCCAGACCGGTACAATGGCGCGGCTCGCTGCTTGGCGAGCCGCGTAGTGGTGGCCCCATCGGTCCCCCCGCATTGATTACCCGTTAACCTGGTCAGGCCCGGAAGGGAGCAGCCATAGCGGGAACATCGAGTGCCGGGGTGTGGCTGGTGGGGCCGCCTCCATTCTTTAAGTCCTTGAATTTAAAGGACTTACCTCGCTTGAAATCTCGAAGTGGACCAGTGCTTAGGCACATCGTAGTGGTGCACCATGCACCTATTCTAGCTTCGGATCACCCTGCCTCCAATGATTGATTTGCCATACTGGCTGCATTCTCGCCTTCTGCCTGTATCTTGACGTCAAATTTTTAGGCATAGCAAAATGCCTGTACTCTCGCTATCGTTCAATTTTGCCCCTACGTCATCGAGGGAATGATGCGATTTTCAGAATACTTCAATCTTGGCCTCACCCAGCCTTACTTGGACTTTCTAGATATAAAGTTGGATACAGACTTACCGGTTTTCTTAGAGCCAAGCGCTATAAAGGACTTGAATAGTCCATGGGGGAATGAGCTTGCATCGCTTTTGCAGACATTCTTTGAAGAGGTTCTGACGTTAATTCGGGATGGGAGCAATCAAAAGGCTCAAAACCTATTGTCCTCACTCAACGAGCGGAATGAATTTCACCTGGGGTATTCAGCCAATGAGTCGCGCGGACATGGATTTGGAAGTGGGTCTGCCAAAAGTGTTTGGGGAGCACTAAGCCAAAGCGCAGCAGTGAGGACCGGATTGTTGAAAGACTTGGAGGATACGGCGCTATTAATCCCGGGTATCGGAACAGATATGATATCGGATGCCATCTGTAATATTCTTCGTGGTCCACTAATCAAATATACGCAAGATATGTGCGATTTTTACGGCATCCCCCTAACTCCGGGTGTTGATTCAGGACCTATCTGGAATGCCGAGAAAGGGCGGTGGGATACGGGGTTAGTTCCGCTGCCCGTTACTTCTTTCGGTAAAGTAATCTTGGTTCCGAAAATACTTGTTAGGCAGCGTCTGGGCTATAAGTTTGAAGAGTACTACCGCCACTTTCTCTTGCCTCAAATGCAGCAAGAACATCTCAGTGCCCGCTCTGATTTAGTCGAGGTATTGAGTAGTGGTCGAGAACGAGTTACCAAGAAAGCGTTAATGGCTAGGTTTGGAAAGGATAAACTGGCCGCTGTAAGGGAGACTCAGGTTCGACCTCGAGTGCTCGATGAGTATAGGGAATATAAAGCGACAAAGGTCTCTGCTCCGATGACCCAGGAGCAGTTTTCAGAAGTCGAAGGTAATGAGCTCCCTGATTTGTCTTCTTTGGTGTCAGAGTTGAGGGCGCTGCTGCCAGGCAAAGATGACGCAGATAAGTACGAGAAGGTGATTGAAAAGATTTTTTCAGTTATTTTCTATCCCTCGCTATGCAATCCGAAAAAACAGACGCAGTTGCATGCGGGGCGTAAGAGGGTTGATATTACATACACCAACGAAGCTAAAACCGGCTTTTTTTCATGGCTTTCTTTGCACTACTGCGCGCCGCTGATTTTTGTGGAGTGCAAGAATTATGGTAAGGAATTAGGTAACCCTGAAATTGATCAGCTGTCGTCTAGATTCAGTCCTAGTAGAGGTCAAGTTGGTATTTTAGTATGTCGATCTATTCAGGATAGGGCGCTTCTGTTGCAGCGTTGTAAGGATACAGCTCAAGATAGGCGAGGATACATGATGGTACTTGATGATGAGGATATTGCAGCCCTGGTAAAGGTTTATGAAACCAATCTTGCAGAGATTTTTAAGGAGTTTAGACGTCAGTGGGACCTGTTAATAAATTAAGCTGGACTTATGTTCGCAATGGCTAAGTAATTTTTACTGACCAGCACCTGTGTTGGTGAGTTGTGTAAAGGGGCGGGAATCAGCGGAAAAGTGGCCACCTGACCTTCGGTGCTTGAAGCCATTTCCTGAAAGCCTAGGTTTCACTGATGGACGCTTCGCGCCGCACAGCACGCCGTGATCGACAAGTAATGCGCAAGCCATTATAGGGCATACATCAGTTGTGATTACTTTTGAGCAGTATGGTGGAGGGGGCCGCAAGAAACCATCGCAGCGCTGCTCAAAGAATGACTCATAGATGTCCATAGTAACGTGCGTGGATTTTGAGGGGGGGTGAGGCATAGAGGATGGTTCCCTGCTGCGCTTCGTTCTTGCATAGGATCCTCCCCTGCATCCCTCACGAGCAATGTGCGATTCCGCCATGAGTGGCATTCTGCTATATTGCCCAGTAGGCATGAATAAGTGTTTATGCCTATTTTTCTTTGCACTTGGAAGCAGTGGGCGGCGATCTACAAGGCTTTTTAAGTCAGCAGTGATTGTGATCGCATGGTTCGATACCGAATCAATAATAAGGCGTAGCTAGCACGAACTCGATGCTGAGAAGAGCTTCGATGTCAAACGTACAATATGGATATGGGTTGTTGTCAAGCAGGAGTCGCAATGTCGGATTGGATAACAGATAGTCAGGATGAACAGAATTTTGAGGGGCTTATTAGGGATGCGGATCAAATTCACATTCCGATTTTTCAGCGGAGCTACGTTTGGAAAAATAAGCAATTAGCTGAGCTTTTGGCTGACATAGACCAGGTAAGGTCAGGAGTAGAAGAAACCCAATTCATGGGGGCTATCGTTGCTTATGAAAAACCATTTAGGGGGAATGCTGTAGGTCGTATGCGAGCCCTGGAGATAGTTGATGGGCAACAACGAATACTTACTTTGTATGTGTTCGTAATGGCTTTGGTGGAATGCATTGCTTCGTTTGATAAGGACGAGGCCCTTGAGCTTGTGCGTCTTTATCTACTGCTGCCCTCTCGACGTGGCCTTGAAATCACAACTAGAATCGTTCCGGCGTTCGCTGATCGTAGCCAGTTTAGAATTATTTGGGATCGTATAAATAGCCCGTCGATTTTGCAAGATAAGTTGGCTGACGTCCAGTTACTTCTACCTCCGCCAAGTGGGAGTGCAGAAGGTGAACTTCTAAGTCAGTATGAACGCATACTGCGGCATATTAAGTCGGAGTTAAGCGTAGATCCTGATAATTCATTGGAGCATCTGCGTGAAATGCTTGGGATTGTAACTGGGCATCTTTCCTTTGTGCATCTTAAACTAACTGATGCATCGGCTGCGACAAAGATTTTTGAAAGATTGAATTTTAGAGGCGTGAAGGTTGGTGTTGTTGATCTTGTAAGGAATGAGGTGTTTGCGAGTTTGGCAGAAGATCCTGTTAATGCTCAGCGTGTTTTTGATCACATTTGGAGTCCTTTTGAAGCTGCTTTTGTCGGCAGGGCGGAGCACTTCTTCTTTCCCTATTGCCTGATTCAAGATAGCAATACCAGGAAGTCGGAGCTATTCATGCAACTCAGGACTTCTTGGAAGGGGTTAGCGCCAGAGCAGATGATCAACGATATGAAGCCTCTTCAAGGGCCATTTTTGGCCATTGATCAGACAGGTTATCAATCGGGTAGTAAGGAAATTTCCAGGCGATTAGATCGCTTGGTACGCCTACGTCGCCCAGCTTCAGTATATCCATATGTTATGTCGATGCTTCTTGAGTATGAACGATCCTCCATCAAAGAGAAAACTGTGGTTGAGCTTCTGGACGCATTGGAATCGTTTTTGATTCGGCGAGCTATCGTTGGGTTGGAGCCGACAGGATTGCATGCCGTATTCAAGGGGCTATGGGGGCAAATGAAAAATCACAATGTCAGTGAGTTTAAGCGGCAGATTAAAGCACGGCCAACTATTCAGTGGCCTAGTGATGGTGACGTCAAGGGTGCGATTGAGAAAAGGGCTTTGGCGAGGGCGAATGTTTGTGGGTATATCTTGGTCGAGTATGATCAAAGCTTGAAGGGGGATAACCCTCCATTGTTGCCAACTATAGAACATATTCTCCCACAGACTTTAGGGGAAGGGTCTGAATGGGCAAAAGTTTTTAATAAGGAGCAGCATAAGCATATGAAGGATCTTTTGGCGAATGTTGTGCCGTTATCCTCGCCATTGAATTCCTCTCTCCAAGATTCGCCGTATAATGTGAAAAAAGCCAGATATAAAAAAGAGTCGATGTTTACTACTCCGAGAGCATTGGCCGATAAGTGGGCTGGTTGGAATCCGAAGTCAATTGAGCAGCGAACTAAAGTTTTAGCTGAATGGGCGATAGCTAGGTGGCCAGTTTCAATTTGATCTGGGAAATAGGTCGTGAGCTTGAGCTTTGACCCCTTCAGCGAAACTCTTGCTGCGGCCTACGGGGGGGCGAGTTATTCATGGCCATGCGATCCTTTCGGGGATCGCCTTTTGATGAATGTCCAGGCAGCCCATCATGGCCATGATTGGTTCCATACCAAGTCTAGCTGCTAATTTTTCCGGTCGGATAATCTAGGGGTTTATTTGCAAATTTTCCCGGCACCTTGTCTTGGCGGAAGTGGCACTCGAATAGCCTATTACGGACTATCAGATCGGGAGCGGGCGAGTCGGTGAAAACCTTATAACAGGTGGTCGGGATTAAGAGCCATTACCGTGCCAAGTTGATGCCGACAGCCAGAATCGGCAAATATCGCAGGCGATGAAATGCCCCACTGAAGGGGTTAGTTGCGGAAGCTTTCTATCGCAGACGTAATGGCATCCGCGTTAGTGTCGAGGGCCTGGAGACAGGCCATTGTGCTGTCGTGGACATTCACAGATCCTCGCTGGCTAGC
This sequence comes from Pseudomonas sp. NPDC086566, assembly GCF_050280885.1. Classification (NCBI taxonomy): domain Bacteria; kingdom Pseudomonadati; phylum Pseudomonadota; class Gammaproteobacteria; order Pseudomonadales; family Pseudomonadaceae; genus Pseudomonas; species Pseudomonas sp. NPDC086566. Next base: position 34,637 of record NZ_JBNNWD010000011.1, on the reverse strand, counting down.
CCACGTACTGACTTCCTCTATCGCTGCCCTCAAGGCAGTCTGGTTCATATGCAGCAACTCCAACGTGTTCGCTATTGCTGCGTCCCGGTCTTCCATGGTTTGCTAATTCTGGGGCTGATACCGCAGCGTAGGGGTTTACAGCACCCTGTTCCAGTGGTGCTTGAATGTATCCACTCCTTACTCCTGGGGTACTTGGCCGGCCTTCTCCAGCGCCTCTTTCTTGTCCATCCAGGGTTGGTAATCCGCCTCAGTGAGATCAGGGCCGTTGGGCATGTGGGATTGCTCAATCTTCTCATCGAGGATTGCGTATTCTTTCCTGAACGCTTCGTGTGCTGCCTCCAGGGCGTTCAACTGGCGAACCTTCTGTACCGTCGTGGTACTGCACTTCAACAGCTCGGCCACCTTCCGGATGCTCTTTCCGTCTGCCAGTAGTTCACTAACTCGCTTGTGCAGGTCAAGATTAGCTGGACGGCCTTTGTATGCACCATCTGCTTTGGCTGTAGCGATGCCCTGGGCCTGACGTCGGCGGCGGTCTTCGTAATCTTTGCGTGCTACCACTGCGAGTATGTCCAGCAACATGCCGTTCACAGCTGCAATCATCCCCTTGGTGAAGTCATCCATTCCCTCGGCTGGCTTCAAGGCCGCGTGACTGGTGCTTAGGTCAACGGACACTACAGTCACCTTCTTGGCCGCGATCCTAGCCTTCAGCAATGCCCAATCGTCCTGACTTAGCCTGGATAACCGATCTACCCCTTCGATCAACAGCACGTCACCTTCGTGGCTGTCGTCCAGAAGGCGGAACAACTGGGGGCGTTCAAGTTTGGCGCCGCTGGCGTTCTCGATGTAGAACGCTGCGATCTTATGACCTTGCTCAGCAGCGAAGTCGATCAACGATTGCTTGGCCCGTGTCCCGTCCTGTTCGGAGGTGGATGCCCGAAGATAAGCACGGATGAACATAGTAGGTTGCTCTGTGACAGTTTGGGTGTATCACATATTAATGTGTCATATAAGGTTGGTAAAGGTATTTAATGACACGGTTTCGAGGGCACTATCCGCACCTTTCATACCGTTGCACCTGTAGCACCTCAAGTACACCCTAAACCACACAGTGAACAGTAGGTCGCGTATGTGCTAGAACCCATCAACCCGACAAAAATAAAGGAAGGATTCTTATGAATGTGCATAAAGCACTTCTAGCTGTAGTCATCGCTCTACCAGGCTACGTCCACGCGGGTGGATTCAGCTCTGATCAACTCTGTAAGGCAGCGATAGCCATGGAGATGGGGCGGCCAGCAGGCACTATGAAAACGATGCGACTGGGTGAGGTACCCGAAATAAGCTACAAACGTCCTGATGGTGATCGTTTTCGTTACAAGAGCAAGGTGGTCGGAGATCGGATCATCTGGTCAGCCTTCTTCACTGACACTGCCAATTGGGGACGTTGGCGGGACGGTGAGTGGGATGCTGCACTAACGTTTGCGGTAGCAGGGGAAACCCTCCATGTAACTTCGTCAGAAACGGGTCTGACTCAAACCTTTACCAAGGCTGACTTCTGAAAGCGGTTGGGATTTGCAAGGGGATACTGCATAACCATTCAGTTCTTGTGGTTTAAGGTCGGCAGGGGCGTGTGGCTAAGCCCAATCCCCCGCAATGCCAAGGAATTCGGGGCTTGCGATCAGGATCCATGCCTGAAGGACGGGTGGATGCAGTGGTGGAAGGTAGTTAAATGGCAGTTTTCTTATAGTTCTTTGCGGGTATTACAGGCCTTCGAACAGGTCGGAGATACTTACGCCCAATGCGTCAGCCAACACCTTGATAGCGTTGATGGATGGGTTGGCGCCACCCGTCTCGATGCGGGACATGTACGTCCTGGCCAAGCCGCACCGATCTGCGAATGCTTCCTGAAACTGGACCTGAATTGAAGCAGGATCGCTGGTGATCAAATCCCTACCTCCAGGTTTCACAGCACGTCTGTTTCGAAGATGGTGGGTGAGCCTAGGGTTCTTGGGATCAAGCCCAGGCCTGAGTAAGTTGGTGCCATGGGAGTAAAAAATTAATTTGAGCTTGACGTGGATCTTGGTCTTTGGTAAATGTTTCGGTTCGAGTCATCGCAAGTCCGCAAGACAATTAGTAAGTCCGTGTCAGTAAGTCCCTCCAGTAAGCCCCGCCTCGGTTGATGCTAGCCGGCAGTAAGTCAGTAAGTCAGTAAGTTCTGCGGAAACGACGAAGTGGCATTAGGCCGCCTCGCTAATTCCTATCGACATTTTTTTACTGAAGGGGCGTCAACATGAGGGTGAAGGTTAAAGGCGATATTAATTCTGAGTACGTGATGAGTCTGGTGGAGGAGGCTTTAGATCTGTGGCTTCTGCCGATCTTGGCGCGGGGTTTCACGGGTAACCTCTATATCGCAATCCGTACAGTGCTGAGGGAGAGGCATTCGATATCGTCGATCATCTCGTCGTGCCACTGCGGTAGCTGTGGTACGGGCTGTCGACATGTCAAACTTACCATGTCGTCGTTAGTAGCCCTAGACGTGGCTTGCTTGGACTCGATGGGGCAAGTTGTATGAAGCAACGGAGCGTCAGGGTTAAGTACGATAGAGAGCTTAATGGTCGGTGGCTGAAGCACTGGTCGGAGCCAGGGGTAGGGGAGACAATCACCTATCGCAGCCTCAGTGCGAGCAGATACGGCCAGATGATGGAGCGCTGCAAATCCAGTACGAGGAAGCTTGCCAATCCAGGGTATGCTGATGCAAGGTCGAGCTTCGAGAGCTTTCAGCACTTTGTATGTTGGTCACGGGAGCAGTATGGGTATGATGTTAGTAATGCCTCTTGGTGTTTGGACAAAGATATCCTCGTGATCGGCAACACCGACTACGGCCCGGATACCTGCTTGTTCGTTCCCCAGGAAGTCAATAAGTTTTTCTGCACTGGAGGGGCCAAGAAACGCTCTTACCCAGACCCTACAATGCAGGATGTCCCATTTGTGGGCTGGTCGCCCTCCCTGCGACGCTTTACGGTGCAATGTGGAGATAAGTACAGCTACTTCGATGACCCGTATGAAGCTCACGCATGGTGGCAGGCACAGAAAATTGCTATGGCTCTTGAGTTTCGGGTCAAGTACTCAATGCACAAGAAATTAGTCGGTGCTCTTGACGAGCGAATGGAGAGGTGTCTGGGTGATCTCCGCCATGGTCGCTTAACCCAGCGGCTGTAGTCGGATCTGGAGTTGGTTGATTCTCCTCCTAGTGGATGTTATATGTTGTGGTAGAGGGTGTGGGGCAGGAACCAAAGCCCCACCATTTCCAAGCTTGCAGTTCTGAGTATTTCATGTGACGCGGCGCGTCACGGATTAATATGTTCAAGTAGTGTCTTCTTACAGTGGGGGAGGGTGCTGCCCTCCTTCCCCTACTCCATATAGAGTTGCTTAGCGTGCCTTCGGCACAGGTTCAATTTGTCGTGACGTTTACGTCACAGCTTAGAATGTATAGTTTGTTTTTCTTGAGGTTGGAGGGGGCTGCCCTCCCTCTCTCAATTGATTAGTGTTGTTTATCGTGCTCTGGGCACCCATAAGTTATCCGTGGCGTTTACGCCACAATAGGTATGTTTCCCTTGTGCAATAACGTGTCCGGAATCTACCGTACACTTAGTATGGTGGGTGTGATTTAAGAATTTCGGACAAATGAGAATATTTATTAACTGCTAAGCTTGCGATGGCTCAGATCCAACCCTGTGCCTCGGCATAGTCAAGAAAGTGGTCTTGGCGAGAAGGCTCGGGGAAGTAGTCTTTCTCGTCAGGTTTTAACTTTTCGTGAACGGATTTTGAGATCGGTATGTCGGGGCATCCCTCAAGTTCACCGATCAGCCTTACGCTCCTGTCCATAAGCTTTTCGAGGGGTTCTGGTCCGTATCCTGGAACCGTAAGCTTAAGGAGATGCTGAGTTGCGGCATAGCGTTGCTTTCTCCGTGCCAGTACAGCGGCTTCGCTATCATCCCCATCCCTGGTGCCATGTACCGCCATGTATTCAGTGACATACTCCGCAATCCTGCTCATCAGGTCATTGGCTGCGCTGCAAAGGAGGTTGAAACCAGACCGTGGAGATTTTTCGTCAACCCAATCCATCACAAAGATTACATTGGTGGCTCTTCCAGCCGCTCGCTCTTGAACTTGTGATTTAATCCACTTGATTGTGGTGCTGCTATAGTTGCTGATGTAGCAGCCTTTGGAAGTATCCCAAGAGCTGCCATATTCCTCATGTAATATGCTTCGGAATTCATAGTCGCGAATTCCGTGGTTGCGGCTTGCTAGCGTGAACACCCTCTCGATAGACTTAGTGGAGGGGGTGGCTGATTTGGTAGAAATCTTTGGGGCTTTCTTCGGTTTTTCTACACTTTTGGAAAGCTCTTTGACTCGGCGCTCTGGCAGACCTGTCATTTCCATGATTTTTTTGATAGATAAGCCAGATTTGCGAAGTTCAATAACCTTGTGTTCAGGTGGGCTTGATGGCGTAGCGTTCGTAACCATGCTTTATTTTCGACAGATTTGTTAAGCGAGGTGGTGTCTGGCCTGATCCAGCTAATGTTGGATAGGTTGTCGGGTGTCATCGCTAAATTCTAGGTGCTTTATTAAATATAGTTCAAGCTAAGAGTGCTTGGACTAGATGGCTATGCTCTCACTGCTAGTCCTCGCACCGTGTTCTAATTGTCAGGGAAGGTTTCTCAGGATTTCTACTTTAGCAATGTGCTCTCGACGCTTCTTTTTGGGATGGCCTTGCTTGATTTTAAACATTGCTTCCCGGGCTTTGTAGTAGCTTCGAAAAATTTCCAGCTGTGAGTAGGACGGATTGCAGTTCGGCCAATTGATCTGAAACTGCAAGATGAAATCACATTCACTGTCGCTAGCAGCAACGCAATGCTGCCTGTCTTGAATTGAAGGCTCATAAGTGCATCCTGTGATTTCCAATTCATTTGTCATCAGGAAATACATTTGATACTGCCTGTAAATGTCAGGTTCTGTATTGATTGCGCAGTATGGTGAGCGGAATGCATAAACGATCGCTGATAGTTTTTCAGGGGTGCAGTCAGTGCAGTTGGCATTGTCTATTTTGGATGTGTTCATGTTGGGTTCTATAGGTAGATAATATTATGGGCGAGTTTGTTCGTTGATTTGATCTGGTTTAGTGATATCTAATTTCCAGGATCTATCTTCAGTGCGGGTCATTTCTGCTTTATGTCTTTTTGAGGTTTTTGCTTGTCTGAGCTTGTTGCGTTTTTAGGTAATTGTCCGTGATGCCCTTCGGTGGGGTGAAATTCTTGTCGTTTGATAGTTCTATGTCAACGGGTTTTGCGAATTAAATTTTAAATGCAACTTGCTTACTTGCTTACTTGCTTACTTGCTTACTTGCTTACTTGCTTACTAAATTGATTAATTGCACAAGCACCTACGTACCTACGTACCTACGTGATTGAGCACGCACGTACCTACCCATCCACGTACCTCAGTGAGTGCTTACTCACTTGAGTACTTACGCAAGTGAGTAAATGAGTAAATGAGTAGACGTATGTACAACCTGCGCGCCCCAGCGAGCCAGGACGGGAAATCGAGCCGTGCTAGGCCGGTAGATCGATGCTCTTAAGAGCCTCAGCCATCGCCCTCAGAGGGCTGCGGCTGCCGTAGATGCTGAACGTAACCGCGCCGTCCTCGTGTCCTGCAATCCGCTTGATCAGCGAGTCCTGGACTCCTGCGTCACGTAGGTCATCAATGAGCGTGTGGCGGAAGCTGTGAAAGGTCTTGCGAGGGTCGGTGATACCTAGCTTTGTCTTGTAGCGACCGAACCACTTAGACGGAGCATGGCCGAGCTTGCCTCGCACTGCTTCTAGCTCAGGGAATAAGCGATCAGCGCCGGTAGCTTTGACCGATTCAACATGCTGAAGCAGGCCCAGGTCCAGCAGGGTGGGGTGGAGAGGGAGCATGCGACGACTGCTGGCGTTCTTCAGGTTCTGCCCGTCACGACTGTCATCAATACGGATGCACTGAATGCCCTGTTGCTCGATGAAATCATCGACTCTCAACTGACATAGCTCTTCCAGTCGTGCCCCGGTAGCTCGTCCAATTAAAGGAAGCCAGTAGCGCCATGGGTGCTTGCGTGATTCTTTCCGCAGCGCCTCATGGTTCAGTAGTGCTGCCAGGTCGCGGCGGTCAAATGACAGGCGAGCTTCTTTGGCCGATCTCGTCATGACTTTCATGCCAGCCAAGGGATTCTCGGTGACGTACCCGTTCGATTTGCACCAGTTTATGAAGGCCGTTAGCTTGCGTAGCCGATTGTTCACCGTGACTGCGGTGATGGTTTTGTAGGTGCTGCTTGACTCAACCACCTGCCTCATCGTTTTCCCCTTGAATTCGGGACGTAGGCCGAAGTACTGGGGGCAGCGGCTGAGTCTTTCTTTCAGTAGTCGGGCTTGGTGGGCATCGAAGGCCTTAGGTGGCATATCTCCAATCAGCTCGAACAGATCGGCTAGGGCACGCTCGACTTCATCCGCACTGACTTGCCGCCATGTGCCACCGCGTTTCCCTTCTTCTATATAGAGCTTCGATAGGGCAGCGAGGGTAGGGCTGTCGTGTCCGGCCTTCACTGGGGCCGTCGAAGTCGCCCGTTGTGTTACAGGAATGGCTGGTGTGGGGGCTGAGTCCCGCCACTGCGAACACAGCGCACGAAGCGTCTGAAGGTCTGTTAGCGGGTGCTCGCTGAGGTGGACATGTAGCCGTTGAACGATGGATGCAGCGAGGAACAAGGCACTCTGCCGATGCCTGATGTTCAGACTCAAACGCAAAGTGTGACACCTCGGGAAGAGATGCTTGGGTAGCCTGAGATTCAGGTAATAGACGGCTTCGCGTCTGATGATGTAGGCCATGGGTGTGACACCAAAGTGTTACAGCAAAGTGTGACAGTGCTGACTACACCCCAAGTTTTAAGCGACCGTGCTGTGTGTCCGCACGGGGAGATATCTTGCTACCGCACCAGCCTGAAACCCTTGCCCCGTAAGGCCCGCATTGATTACCGAGCATGCCTTGCATGCTACCTGGTCAGGCCCGGAAGGGAGCAGCCATAGCGGGAACATCGAGTGCCGGGGTGTGGCTGGTGGGGCCGCCTCCATTTCCGGGGTCGGAAAATTGCAGTCGGCCCGGCATTCGGATTCATCCCCCTCGGTATCACTTGGCTACAGGTGTCGCATGATCAATGTGCCGACAACTATCAAGGTCAAAGTGAATCCCGCGCCCAGGCAGAAAGGCAGCACCTCTTGCCATATGGATACGTTCCTGGCTCTGCGCATGTCCTCTTCCATTGCCTCGAGATCATGGTGAAATTGCTCGCGAATTTCCTGGATTGACCGATGCATGAGCTTCCTCTTATAGCTAGTTAGCTGGTAGTTATCTGGTCAGAAGGCTGATGATTGTGCCTATCGCCCCCAGTGCGGCTGAGCCGACTACGTACGGATACCAGAATGTCTCCCGTTTGAGTTTGCTCGCTTCAGCCAGAAATTTACTGGCTTCGGCTCTGAGTTTGTGGTTCTCGATCAGAAGCCTGTCGAGTTCAAGATTGTCACGGTCGTCCTGACGCATGAGGCTTCCTTATTCGATAGTGCGCGCGGCTGTACAGCTATTTTGTTCTGTTTCCTTTCTTGGGGAAATCGTTCGCTTCGGATGTGGTTGTAGTCTCGGTGGCTTTGATTTTCCGATATTTCAAGGGCTGCGGCGTGCACCTGGAAATCTCCTGCTTTAAAAGGGGAAATTTCCTACACGCATTCCTTTTCTGAAGATTTATCCTACGCAACCTGTCGCCACCCGTCTGATTGTCCCTGGGAAGCCTGCCCTTTAGCATTTTGTGGTCGCTGTCGGTTCAGTGATCGGGTGTGGAAGCCCAGCAAGTACACTGGCGGTTGTCGTTATGGCAGCTGTGCGCGGGAGGTATCCGTACCTGCCGGGATCGCCGTGTACCTGGTCTTCCACCCCGTGTACAGCTGCCACCCTCATGCGTGGAAGCAAGAGGAGCGCAGCACAATAAACACGGAGCTGTTATGAAAAAGATTGTTCCAGATCCACCTCACAACCTCGATCCTCAGCCAGGCAAGGTCCTGTCTCGCGCCATCAGCGAGGGCATTGTCCCGATGGAATACGTGCTGATGAACGTCTCCCATTATCTGATGTTTGCCTACAGCGACAGCGGGCGGGCGCTGGATCGCATCGAGGATGAAGAGACGAGGCAATTGCTCCAGCATGGCTTGCGGGCGATGCAGATTGCCTGTGGTCAGGCGGATGCGTTGGTGGCGGCTGTTGAACGGAAGAGATTGTGTGAGGGCTGGCAGGTACTTGCCACAACAGCTTCAGCGCCTGCGAGATCGAGCGCCGCCCGCGCGGCGCTTCGCGGGGCAAGCCCGCTCCCACAGTCTGTTTCAGGCCAGTTATTCCTGTGAGGCCTCCACTGTCCGCCTTGTTTGTTCCATTCGATATTGAGTTGGGCTCACCCGCTTTCCCTTTGATTTCCAATCATGCACCAAGGCCGACACCGGTACTTGTACAGAGGAATGGCCCGAAACAGACTGTGGGAGCGGGCTTGCCCCGCGAAGCGCCGCGCGGGCGGCGCTCGATCTCACAAACGCTGAAACTTTGTGGCAGGCACCTGGAGGCCCAGACATTCAGGCATGCGCCCAGCGGCCTGGTCCAGACTCAAGGCCGAACCCGCAAAACCTCCCCCGAATACCCTGTCGCCCCATACCGCCGCACAATCCGCTCAACTTCCCCCGACTCCCTCATCCGTACCAACGCCCGCAAAATCCCCTGGGTCGGTATCGCCGGATCATTCCTCACCATGCACCCCAGCGCCTGTTCCTCCAGCACCGCCTGCACCTGGAGCCGCTGCCCGGCCGGTAAGCCCTGGTTGAACCATGCCACCGACAGCTCATTGCTCACCGCATGTTGATACCGGCCAACCTGTAGCTTCTGCAGCGCCAGTTGCTGGCTGCGGCTGTCCTCTCGCTGCAGGCGCCCTTGGGCGAACAATGGCTCCAGTGTGCCGTAGGCGTAGCCCAGCACCGTGCCGATCGCCTGGGGTGGCAGCTGTTCGGGGCGGGCAGGGGCTGCGTCGCCCGGGCGCCCGACCAAGACATCGCGCTGATGAATCAGCGGAATGCTCCAGACGAAATTTCCCGGCCGATCATTGAACCATTGGCTGCTCACATAGCAGCGGACATCGATATCGCCCGCGTCCATCGCCTGTTGCATGCGCAGGCGGGCCATCACGTGGTACTCCGGGCGTACCCCAGCCTCTCGGGCCAGTGCCTGGATAAGGTCGAATACCAGGCCCTCCACCGGCTGGTCGCCTTCGATCCGCACCAACGGCATACTCCAGCTCTCGGCCACGGAGAAACGCAGCACCGGCAGCTCCGCCAGGCTGTGCGTGGTCCAGAGCATGAGCAGAGCCAGCAGTCGTCGCAATGCATATCCTCCTTGAACAGTGCGCCCGTTGCTTAGCTTAGACGAGCCGCGCAGGGTGCAATTTTGCCCCCGCTCCGCTAGCATTAGCGATCTTCCGCTCGATCAGGCTGCGATGGTTTTTCGATGAGTTATCAGGTTCTTGCACGTAAATGGCGTCCGCGCTCGTTCCGCGAAATGGTCGGCCAGGCCCATGTGCTCAAGGCCTTGATCAATGCCTTGGACAACCAGCGCCTGCACCACGCCTATCTGTTCACCGGCACCCGGGGTGTGGGCAAGACCACCATTGCACGAATCATAGCCAAATGCCTCAACTGCGAGACCGGTATCACGTCCACGCCCTGCGGCACGTGTTCGGTATGCCGGGAGATTGACGAGGGCCGCTTCGTCGATCTGATCGAGATCGACGCCGCGAGCCGCACCAAGGTCGAAGATACCCGCGAACTGCTCGATAACGTGCAGTACGCGCCAAGCCGTGGGCGCTTCAAGGTCTACCTGATCGACGAAGTGCACATGCTCTCCACCCACTCGTTCAACGCCTTGCTCAAGACGCTGGAAGAGCCGCCGCCCTACGTCAAGTTCATCCTTGCCACCACCGACCCGCAGAAGCTGCCTGCGACCATCCTGTCGCGCTGCCTGCAGTTCTCGTTGAAGAACATGAGCCCCGAGCGGGTGGTCGAGCACCTGAGCCACGTGCTGCAGGCCGAGAACGTACCGTTCGAGCCGGATGCCCTGTGGTTGCTCGGCCGTGCTGCCGACGGTTCGATGCGTGATGCCATGAGCCTGACTGACCAGGCCATTGCCTTTGGCGAAGGCAAGGTGCTGGCGGCCGATGTGCGTGCCATGCTCGGCAGCCTCGATCACGGCCAGGTCTATGGTGTGCTGCAGGCGCTGCTCGAAGGCGATGCGCGTGCGCTGCTCGAAGCCGTCCGCAACCTTGCCGAGCAAGGGCCGGACTGGGGCGGCGTGCTGGCCGAAATGCTCAATGTGCTGCACCGCGTCGCCATCGCCCAGGCCTTGCCCGAGGCGGTGGATAACGGTCAGGGCGATCGCGACCGGGTGCTGGCACTGGCCTCGGCGTTACCGGCCGAAGATGTGCAGTTCTACTATCAGATGGGCCTGATCGGCCGCCGCGACCTGCCCTTGGCGCCGGACCCGCGAGGCGGTTTCGAAATGGTCCTGCTACGCATGCTGGCGTTCCGCCCGGCAGATAGTGACGACGCGCCGAAGCCGGTGCTAAAGCCAGTGGGGATCAGCCAGGCCACAGCTGATCCGGCAACCCCGGTGGCAGCGCAAGCCGTTGCTGCCGCAGCGCCTGCCTTAGCGCCGGCGCAACCTGCGCCCGTGGCCTCGGCCCCGCAGGCCGAGGTCGCGCCGGTCGAGGAGCCGGTTCCTGAACCTGAGCCCGAGGTTGTAGCGCCTGAGCCGGTGGCGGTGGAGGAGGTCATCGATCTACCCTGGGAGGAGCCCGCTGCGCCGCCCGCGCCCGTCGCCGCTCCGGCCCCGGCCCCGGTAGCTGCCGCGCAAAGCGCCCAGCCTTCCTACGACGAGCCACCGTTCGACCCATCCGCCTACGCTTCGGCGGGTATGGAGCGCGACGACGAGCCGCCGATGGATGAGGACTACTACGCTGGCGAAAGTGATCCGGTAGGCTTCAGCTACCTGGACGAGCTGGCGGAACACGTTCAGGAAGATGCCCCGGCAGCCGCGCCCGAGCCGCTGCCAGCTGCCCGGCCGGCGACCGGCCTGGCCTTGCAATGGCTGGAATTGTTCCCACAGTTGCCTGTGTCCGGGATGACAGGCAACATCGCGGCAAACTGTACGCTGATGGCTGTCGACGGTGACGACTGGCTGCTGCACCTGGACCCTGGTCAGGGTGCGCTGTTCAATGCCACCCAGCAACGCCGGTTGAACGAGGCGCTCAACCAGCATCTGGGGCGCACCTTGAACCTGCGGATCGAGCTGATCCGCCCCGAGCAGGAAACCCCGGCCCAGGCAGCCTCGCGCAAGCGTGCCGAGCGCCAGCAGGACGCCGTGCTGTCGATCGAGCAGGATCCGTTGATCCAGCAGATGATCAAGCAGTTCGGTGCCACGGTGCGACAGGATACTATTGAGCCTGTAGAAGCCCTGGTCAGCCAGGGCCAGTAATCGATAACCATGCGGCCGGCCCCTCGCCGGGCCGCATCACACGACCCAATCGAGGTATACCCCATGATGAAAGGTGGCATGGCCGGCCTGATGAAGCAGGCCCAGCAGATGCAGGAAAAGATGCAGAAGATGCAGGAAGAGCTGGCCAACGCCGAAGTCACCGGCCAGTCCGGTGGTGGCCTGGTGAGCGTGGTGATGACCGGCCGTCACGACGTCAAGCGTGTCAGCATCGACCAGAGCCTGATGTCGACCGACGAGGACGACAAGGAAGTCCTGGAAGACCTGATCGCCGCTGCGCTGAACGACGCCGTGCGCAAGATCGAGCAGAACAGCCAGGACAAGATGGGCAGCATGACCGCTGGCATGCAATTGCCACCGGGCTTCAAGATGCCGTTCTAACGCTTCGGCAATTCAAGAGAGCCGCCATTGGGTTTCCAGTGGCGGCTTTTTTATTTGAATGATTGAACAATTACACGTTGTTCAATCAGTCTCCTTTCGACAGTTCCACCGAGCGTCGATGCGCAGCGGAAGTTGCCTGTTCCACCAGTTGCCGAAGTTTGTGCTGGCTTTCAAATACTTCAATGGCCGCAGCGGTAGTGCCATTGGGGGAAGTTACCGCGACGCGCAGTTCGGTGAAATTGGCATGAGCCTGATGTTGCAAAGTTGCAGCGCCGAACGCAGTCTGCGCTGCCAGTTTTCGTGCCAGTTCAGCGTCCAGTCCCAACTTCACGCCCGCCTCGGCAAGAGCCTCGCTGAACAGATGGTAATACGCCGGGCCGCTGCCGCTGATGGCCGTCACCGCATCCAGTAGCTGTTCCTCATCCACCCAGTAAGCCGCACCTACCGCCTCGAACAGGCGGCCTATCACGGCCTTGCGTTTGCTATCGAGCTGCGCACCTGCATACAGCCCTGTGCAACCGGCCCCCAGCAGTACCGGAGTATTAGGCATGGCTCGCACCACCGGGCAACGCTGGCCGATGGCGTCGCTCAGGCTGGCCTCGGTAACGCCCGCAGCTACCGAGACCACAGTGGCCCGACTGCACTGTCGATCATTCAGCCCGGCGAGCGCGCTGCTGGCGTAAGCCGGCTTGACTGCCAGCACGATCAGTTCGAATGCCTGATCGGCGGGTACATCCTGCAGTCGGGTGTAGTGGCCTGCTGCGGCGTTCGCACTCAACCCTGGGTCGACGATGGTCAGGCGTTCGACCAGGCCGCCCTTGAGCCAGGCATCGCCCAGCGCGCCGCCCATTCGCCCGTAACCGATTAAAAGCACGTTCATTGACTGCCTCGCGGTGTGTTTGTTGTTCTCGTTTTTTAGCTTAAGGGCTTTTTTGACAAAGGTGCAACCGGGTGCAACTCAAAAGCATGTGTATTGGCAGGCTATTCGGTGACTCATGAGTCAGTCGCGCACTCTTTTGGTGTTAGTGGGTGTTTCTGCTGTTTGAATGAACCAAAACGGGGCATTTCGTTATTAATTCCAAAATAATAAATGATTAATCGTTTAATCAAGGTTGCACCTTTTTAAAAGGTTTGAATAAGATTCGCTCGCAATGGTGCAACCCGGTTGCTCTTTTGTGCTGTGCTCGCCGACATAACATCAAAAATACGGAGACTCGAATGACGCCTTCCAGTGCAACCCCCTCAGCTACCCAGGGGCGTGGCCGAGCCTTGGTCGCCAGCCTTACCGGCAGCTCCATCGAATGGTTCGACTATTTCCTCTACGGCACCGCCGCCGCCCTGGTCTTCAACAAGCTGTTCTTCCCCACATTCGACCCGGTAGTCGGGCTGCTGCTGGCCTATCTGTCGTTTTCCCTGACCTTTTTTGTGCGGCCCATCGGTGGCGTGCTGTTTGCCCACATCGGCGACCGCATCGGGCGCAAGAAGACCCTGGTCATCACCTTGTCACTGATGGGCGGCGCAACCGTGCTGATCGGTTGCCTGCCAACCTATGAGCACATCGGCGTGTGGGCGCCGGTGCTGCTGATCACCCTGCGCGTGATACAGGGCCTGGGCATTGGCGGCGAGTGGGGTGGTGCGCTGCTGCTGGCCTATGAATATGCCCCAGCCAATCGCAAGGGCCTGTTCGGCAGCGTGCCGCAGGTGGGCGTGACAGTGGGTATGCTGCTGGCGACCATGGCCGTAAGCCTGATGGCCATGCTGCCGGAGGAGCAGTTCATGAGCTGGGGCTGGCGTGTGCCGTTCGTACTCAGCGCCGGGCTGGTGTTCCTCGGCCTGTGGATTCGCCACGGTCTGGACGAAACGCCGGACTTCAAGAAAGCCAAGGCTTCCGGCAACGTGGCGAAAATGCCGCTGGTCGAAACCTTGCGCGATCACTGGCGCGAAGTGCTGATTGCCGCTGGCCTGAAAGTGGTGGAAACGGCGCCGTTCTATATTTTCTCGACCTTCGTTGTCAGCTACGCGGTCACCACGCTGGGCTACGACAAGGTCAGTACCCTCAATGCAGTGATGGTCGGCGCGGCGGTCGCGTCGCTGATGATCCCGGCCATGGGCTGGCTGTCGGACAAGGTCGGGCGCAAGGCGGTGTACATCGCCGGCATTCTGCTGATCGCTGCGTTCATCGTGCCGTACTTCAAGCTGCTTGACACCCGTACCACCTGGGGCCTGATGCTGGCGACCGTGATTGCCTTCGGCGTGCTGTGGGCACCGGTGACCGCCGTGCTTGGAACCATGAGTTCGGAAATCTTCTCCACTCGGGTGCGTTACACCGGCATCACCCTGGGTTATCAGCTGGGCGCCGCCCTGGCTGGCGGTACCGCGCCGTTGATCGCCACTTTCCTGCTCAGCCGCTACAACGGCAGCTGGCTACCGGTGGCGTTGTACCTGCTGGCGACGGTGGCCATCTCGCTGGTGGCGGTGCTGGCCGTGCGTTCGGGCAAGGGTGACAAGCCTGGCGATCCAGCGTTGATTTGACGCAACAGGCACTGGTGGGTATAAACCGGCTCTTATTGATTTGTCAGGCCTTACCCATGAGCTTCAGCCCCCTGATCCGCCAACTGATCGACGCCCTGCGCACCCTCCCGGGCGTCGGCCAGAAAACCGCCCAGCGCATGGCCCTGCAGCTGCTCGAACGTGACCGCAGCGGCGGCCTGCGCCTAGCCCAGGCGTTGAGCCAGGCCATGGAAGGGGTAGGGCATTGCCGCCAGTGCCGGACCCTGACCGAGCAGGAGCTGTGCCCGCAGTGCAGCGACCCGCGCCGTGACGACACGCAGCTGTGTGTGGTGGAAGGGCCAATGGATGTGTACGCGGTGGAGCAGACCGGCTATCGCGGGCGTTACTTCGTGCTCAAGGGGCACTTGTCGCCGCTCGATGGCCTGGGGCCAGAGGCCATCGGTGTGCCGCAGCTGATGGCGCGGATCGAGGAGCAGGGCAGCTTCACCGAGGTGATCCTGGCGACCAACCCGACCGTGGAAGGTGAGGCGACCGCGCATTACATCGCCCAGTTGCTGAACGAGAAAGGGCTGGTGGCGTCGCGGATCGCCCATGGCGTACCGCTGGGCGGGGAGCTGGAGCTGGTTGACGGCGGAACGCTGGCCCATGCCTTTGCCGGGCGCAAGCCGATCTCGCTGTGATTGGCTGGGGCTGCACAGCGGCCCCAGCCAGCAACTCAGTATTCGCTCAGGGAAAACTCGGTCAGGCAGAAGGTCGGCACTCCGGCCGCCTGCAACCGGCGCGAGCCATCCAGCTCGGGCAGGTCGATGATCGCCGCCGCCTCGAACACTTGGGCGCCGGTGCGACGCACCAGGTTGGCGGCCGCCAGCAGGGTGCCGCCGGTGGCAATCAGGTCATCGAAGATCAACACCGAATCGCCTTCGCACAGGCTGTCGGCATGCACTTCCAGGAAGGCTTCGCCGTACTCGGTCTGGTAGCCCTCGCTCAATACGTCGGCCGGCAGCTTGCCCTGTTTGCGGAACAGGATCAGCGGCTTGTTCAACTGGTGGGCGATGATCGAGCCGATCAGGAAGCCGCGTGCGTCCATGGCGCCGATGTGGCTGAACTCAGCCTCTACATAACGCTCGATGAACTGGTCGGCCACGTAACGCAGCCCGCGCGGCGACTGGAACAGCGGGGTGATGTCGCGAAAGATCACGCCGGGCTTGGGGAAGTCCACTACCGGGCGGATCAGGGCTTTGAGGTCGAAGGCGTCGCTGTGCATTGTTGCGGGTATCCTGGGAAAACGAATGCCCAAGTATACCCGCTAAACGCCGGCCTCAGGCCTCGATTGCACCACCGGCCAGCGCACACAGCTGGATCGGGTCGAGGATGTGCACTTCCTTGCCTTCGGCGCGAATCAGGCCGTTCTGCTGGAAACGGGTGAATACCCGCGACACGGTTTCCACCGCCAGGCCCAGGTAGTTGCCGATTTCGTTGCGCGACATGCTCAGGCGGAACTGGTTGGCCGAGTAACCGCGGGCGCGGAAGCGTGCGGACAGGTTGACCAGGAACGTGGCGATGCGTTCGTCGGCGGTCTTCTTCGACAACAACAGCATCATCTGCTGGTCGTCGCGAATTTCGCGGCTCATCACCCGCATCAACTGGCGACGCAGCTGTGGCAGTTGAACGGAGAGCTCATCGAGGCGCTCGAAGGGGATCTCGCAAACCGAAGTGGTTTCCTGGGCCTGGGCCGACACCGGGTAGGCCTCGGTGTCCATGCCGGACAGGCCGACCAGCTCGCTGGGCAAGTGGAAGCCGGTGATCTGTTCTTCACCGCTGTCGCTCAGGCTGAAGGTCTTGAGGGCGCCGGAGCGTACGGCATAAACCGAGCCGAAATTGTCACCCTGGCGGAACAGGAACTCGCCTTTCTTCAGCGGGCGTCCGCGTTTGACGATTTCATCCAGTGCATCCATGTCTTCGAGGTTGAGCGAAAGAGGCAGGCACAGGGGGGCCAGGCTGCAATCCTTGCAATGGGCCTGGTTGTGGGCGCGCAGTTTGACTGGCTCGGACATTTGAATCGATCCTTGTGGGAAAGCACACATAAGTCGTAAGGGTAACTCACGACCGAGGGTGTAGGCCAGTCTGCGCTACTTTGAAGCGAACTGGCGAAACCCCGGCGGGAAAATGCCGGGAGTCCTTGTCAGCCCATAGTGTGCCTGCCCTGGGGGGCTTGTCCATGTGGTCGATTGACTCCGTGATCAGATTACCCGTGAGAAGCGCTGGCGGTTATGCATCGCCAGGTAGGCATCGAACACCATGCACACCGAGCGTGCCAGCAGGCGCCCGGCCGGAAGGATACGGATGCCCGTGTCGTCCAGGCTGATCAGGCCATCGCGCTGCAGGGTCTGCAGAGCTGGCCAGAGGTCGTTGAAATAGCCGCGAAAATCGATGCTGAACGCTTCCTCGATCGGTTCGAAGTCCAGTTCGAAATGGCAGATCAGCTGCTGGATCACGGCCCGCCGCAAGCGGTCGTCGTGGTTGCAGACCAGTCCGCGCTGGGTCGCCAGCTGGGCGTTGGACAGGGTGTCCTGATAGGTATTGAGGTCGCTGCTGTTCTGGCAGTAGAGGTCGCCGATCTGGCTGATCGCCGATACGCCCAGGCCGATCAGGTCGCAATGACCATGGGTGGTGTAACCCTGGAAGTTGCGCTGCAGGGTGCCTTCTTCCTGGGCAATCGCCAGTTCGTCGTCAGGCAGGGCGAAGTGATCCATGCCGATGTAGCGATAGCCGGCGGCGGTCAGCTGTTCGATGGTGTTGCGCAGCATCTCGAGCTTGACCGCCGGTGCCGGCAGGTCGTTGCTGTCGATGCGCCGCTGCGGCATGAAGCGTTCGGGCAGGTGGGCGTAGTTGAACACTGACAGACGGTCGGGTTGCAGGCGGATCACTTCGTCGACGGTGCGGGCAAAGCCCTCCACGGTCTGTTTGGGCAGGCCGTAGATCAGGTCGAGGCTGACCGAACGAAACTGCAGGGTGCGCGCGGCCTCGATCAGGGTGCGGGTCTGCTCCAGGCTCTGCAAGCGGTTGACCGCGCGCTGAACGGCCGGGTCGAGGTCCTGCACGCCGAGGCTGACACGGTTGAAGCCCAGCTCGCGGAGCAGGCCCATGGTCGACCAGTCGGCCTCGCGCGGGTCGATCTCGATGCCGTAGTCGCCGGAGTCGTCGTCCAGCAAGTTGAAGTGCTTGCGCAAGGTAGCCATCAGCTGGCGGAGTTCGACGTGGCTGAGGAAGGTCGGCGTGCCGCCGCCGAAATGCAGCTGCTCAACGCGCTGTTTAGGCGCCAGGTGGCAGGCGATCAGCTGGATCTCCTGCTCCAGGCGTTGCAGGTAAGGCGCAGCGCGGCCGCGATCCTTGGTGATGACCTTGTTGCAGGCGCAGTAGTAGCAGATGTTGGCGCAGAACGGCACGTGCACGTACAGCGAAAGCGGGCGCACGGCCCGGCGGCTCTCGCGCAGGGCGTGGAGCAGGTCGAACGAACCTACCTCACTGTGCAGTTGCACGGCGGTCGGGTAGGAGGTGTAGCGTGGGCCGGCGAGATCGTAGCGGCGGATCAGGTCGGCATCCCAGCGTAGGTCGGCGAGCATGTGGGAGTCCCCGGATGATGCAGCAGTGTCCGGAGTCTATGGCTGTCTGTAGGAAAGTGTGTTGATTTGTATCAAGCGTCCATCAGTGGCCCATGAGCCAATGCTGGTGCGGGCCGGGCAAGGTCCAGATACCAAACAGGATCACCAATACACCACCGGCCATGCGCACGCTACGCCGTCTCAACACGGCGTTTACCCGCTCCGCCGCCAGGCCGGTGGCGAGCAAGATGGGCCATGTGCCCAGCCCGAATGCCAGCATCAACGCTGCGCTGTAGCCGGCGTTGCCCTGGCTGGCTGCCCACAGCAAAGTGCTGTAGACCAGGCCGCACGGCAACCAGCCCCACAGTGCCCCCAATAGCAGTGCACGGGGCACGCTGGAGACCGGCATAAGGCGCGAAGCGGCTGGCTGGATATGCCGCCACAGCCCACGGCCCAGCGCTTCGATGCGGGTCAGGCCGCTCCACCAGCCGGCCAGGTACAGCCCCATGGCGATCAGCAGCAGCGCCGCCACCACGCGCAGCGCCATGGCCGCCGAGCTGCTGGCCAGTGCCCAGCCAGCCAGGCCGAGCAGCAGGCCGGCGCAGGCATAGCTGAGGATGCGCCCCAGGTTGTAGGCCATCAGCAGGCGCAGCCGCCGGCCGCGTTGCTCGGGGGGAATGGCCAGGGTCAGCGCGCCCATCAGGCCGCCACACATGCCCAGGCAGTGGCCGCCACCGAGCAGGCCGAGCACCAGGGCCGAGCCGAGCAGGGGCACCAGGTCAGGCACGGGGTGGCGCTGCCTTGTCGTCGGGCGCTGCGGTTTCTTCGGGTTTGACCGCCGCCTGATGGCGCGGGTCCTGATCATCGAACAGGATGCTGTGGGCCGGGCTCTCGAGGTCATCGTACTGGCCGCTGTCCACCGCCCAGAAGAAGATGTAGACGGCCACGCCAACCAACAGCAGGGCGGCAGGGATCATCACATAGAGGGCGGGCATGGCGACTTCCTTCCGTGAGCGGCTGTGTCGTTCGCCGCCAGGCCTGCCACCGCCGGCAGGCGGGTCAGGCGCAGGGCATTGAGCACCACGATCAGCGAACTGACCGACATGCCGATGGCCGCCCATACCGGGGTGACCCAGCCAAGCGCGGCGAACGGCAACATGAGGCCATTATACAGGGTTGCCCAGAGCAGGTTCTCGAGGATGTTGCGGCGGGTACGGCGGGCCAGGTCGAAGGCCTGTACCAGTGCCTGCAGGCGGTTGGACAGCAGCACCGCATCGGCGCTGGTCTTGGCAAGGTCCGTGGCGCTGCCCATGGCAATGCTGATGTCGGCAGCGGCCAGCACGGGCACGTCGTTGACCCCGTCGCCGAGCATCAGCACCTTGCGCCCGGCGGCCTGCAGGGCCTTGAGGCGGTCCAGCTTGTCGTCCGGGCGCAGGCCGCCGATGGCTTGGTCGATGCCCAGTTGCGCGGCCACCTCGGCGACCATCGGCGAGCTGTCGCCGGACAGCAGCAAGGTACGCCAGCCGCGTGCCTGGCAGGCAGCGAGCAGGGCTGGGGCATCCTCGCGCAGGCGATCATCGAGGCCGAACCAGGCGAGTGGCCCCTGCTGGTCGCCCAGCAGCAACCATTGACCACGCGGTTCCGGCACGGTGGGGATCTCGGTGCCGCTCAGGGCGCAGACAAACGTGGCCTGGCCAATGCGCAGCGGCTGGCCGTCGACCCGGCCTTCAAGCCCGAGCCCCGGGACTGTCTGCACGTCGTCGGCGGCCGCTGCGGTGCGGCCAAAGGCGCGCGCAATCGGGTGCTCGGAGCGGTTTTCGAGGGCGGCGGCAAGGGCCAGGCAACGGTCGGCCGGCAGCGTTGCCAATGGGCGAATGCTGCGCAGGGTCAGGCGGCCCTCGGTCAGGGTGCCGGTCTTGTCGAAAATCACCGTGTCGATCTGGTTCAGGCCCTCAAGTACATGGCCACGGGTGACCAACAGGCCGAGCTTGTGCAGCGTTCCGGTGGCGGCAGTGAGTGCGGTCGGGGTGGCCAGCGAGAGCGCGCACGGGCAGGTCGCCACCAGCATGGCCAGGACGATCCAGAAGGCCCGCGCCGGGTCCAGGTACCACCACCACAGGCCGATGGCCACGGCGGCCAGGAGCGAGAACAGCAGGAAGTACTGCGAGGCGCGGTCGGCGATTTCCGCCAGCCGTGGCTTTTCCGTCTGCGCGCGCTCAAGCAGGCGGACGATGGCCGACAGCCGCGAGTCATGGCCGAGCGCTTCGACCTCAACGTTCAGTGTGCTCTCGACGTTCAGCGTGCCGCCGGTGACGTGCTCGCCGACGCGCCGTGGTTGTGGCAGATACTCACCGGTCAGCAGCGATTCGTCGACGCTGGAGCGCCCTTCGACGATGCGTCCGTCCGCCGGGATCACCGCACCGGGCAGTACCTGCACGGTGTCGCCACGCTGCAGTTCGCCGAGCAGGATGCGTTCGGCCCGCCCGTAGCTGTCCAGGCGCAGGCACGAGGCCGGTAGCAGGTTGACCAGCTGCGCGGTGGCTGCGGCCGTGCGCTCGCGGGCGCGGCGCTCGAGATAGCGGCCGGTCAGCAGGAACAGGGCGAACATGCCGACGGTATCGAAATACAACTCGCCGCTGCCGGTCACGGCCGTCCAGATGCCGGCGCCAAAGGCCAGGCCGATGGCCAGCGACACCGACACGTCCATGGTCAGGTGGCGGGTACGCAGGTCGCGCGCGGCGCCTTTGAAGAATGGCGCGCAACTGTAGAACACGATGGGAATGGTCAGGAACAGCGCGACCCAGCGCAGGATGGTGTGCATTTCCGGCGACAGGTCGATGTTGAACTCCGGCCAGGTGGCCATCGTTGCCATCATCGCCTGGAACCACAGCAGGCCGGCCACGCCCAGGCGGCGCAAGGCGCTGCGGTTGTCCCTGGCAAGCTGTTCGGCGGCCTGGTCGGGCTGGTACGGGTGGGCGGCGTAGCCGATCTGGCGCAGTTCGGCGAACAGCCGCGACAGCGGTAGCTGGTGGTCGTCCCAGTTGAGCAACAGGCGGTGGTTGGACAGGTTCAGGCGGGCTTCGGCGACGCCAGGCAGATTGCGCAGGTGCTTTTCGATCAGCCAGCCGCAGGCGGCGCAACTGATGCCTTCGACCAGCAAGGTGGCCTCGGCCAGGTCGCCCGTATGGCGGACGAAGTTCTGCTGGACATCGCTGCGGTCGTACAGGGCCAGCTCATCTTGCAGTTGTTTCGGCAGTGCCTCGGGGTTGGCGCTGCTGTCGCTGCGGTGCTGGTAGTAGTGCTCAAGGCCGCTGGCGACGATGGACTCGGCCACCGCCTGGCAGCCGGGGCAGCAGAACTGCCGGGGCTCGCCGAGGACCACGGCGGTGAAGCGGCTACCGGTGGGGACGGGCAGGGCGCAGTGGTAGCAGGGGGTGGGTTGGGTCATCACATCATTGCCTTACACAAATCGTCTGCCTGAGCGCGGTACCTGTGGGAGCGGGTTCACCCGCGAATGCGGCAGGCCTGAAAACAGCTTTGCCTGATCTGGCGCATTCGCGGGTAAACCCGCTCCCACAGGGGGAGGCGGTGGTGCGGTTACTGGTGTTCGGCTCCCTGGAGCGCTTCGTCACCCAGCTGCAAGGTCACGCCATGCTCGACCTTCTCTTCCTCGAACAACCGCCACACATGCTCGTCCTGGCTACCCAGCAGTTCGACGAACCGGCGTCCGTCGACCTTGTCCTCCAGCTGCCCGATATAGCGCCCGCGCTCGACCCGGCTGAGCAGTACTTTGCGGTCCCTGTCCGGCTGGGTCGGCGAAATCAGGTTGAGCTCCAGGCTTTGCGGATCGCTGTTGCCGCTCAGGCGCACCTCCGCCTCGCCGGTCAGCTCATCCAGGTGCACGCTGGCCTTGAGGTTGAGGGTCTGGGCCAGCAGCTCGCGGTCCAGCGAGCGGTTGATGCCTTTGCCCGCTTCGTAGTAGTTGTCGTTGACCAGGTTGTCCGGGTTGTGCACGGCGATGCTGACCATGGTCAGGCTCAGGCACACCGAGGTGGTCAGAATGCCGATGATGATCCAGGGCCAGAGGTGCTTGTACCAAGGGCTGGCGGCGGTGGCGGCAGGCATTGTCAGTGTTCTCTCTGTCAGCGGATCTGTGGGCCGATGAAGCGGCTCTTGGCTTCAACCTTGGCAGCACTGTCGTCGGCGCTGTTGAGGATGAAGGTGATTTCGTTGGTGGTGGATGGCAGCTTCTCAGGCGCAATCGACAGCTGTACCGGCAGGCTGACAATATCGCCGGCGGCCACGCGGATCTCGCGCTGGCCTTCCAGGCGCAGGTCGGGCAGGCCGGTGGCGTCCAGCACGTAGACGTGGTCGCGCTGGTCCTTGTTCATGACCTTGAGGCTGTATACGTTCTCGATCCGGCCTTGGGCGTTCTCGCGGTACAGCACGCGGTCCTTGCTGACGTCGAAACCGACCAGCGAACGGGTGGCGAAGGCCGTGCCCAGGGCGATGATCATCACCAGCAGCACCACGGCATAGCCGATCAGGCGAGGGCGCAGCATGTGGGTCTTCTGGCCCGAGAGGTTGTGCTCGGTGGTGTAGCTGATCAGGCCTTTGGGGTAGTTCATCTTGTCCATGATGCTGTCGCAGGCATCGATGCACGCCGCGCAGCCGATGCACTCGATCTGCAGGCCATCGCGAATGTCGATTCCGGTGGGGCAGACCTGCACGCACATGGTGCAGTCGATGCAGTCGCCCAGGCCCATGGCCTTGTAGTCGGCGTCTTTCTTGCGCGGGCCGCGGGTTTCGCCGCGGCGCGGGTCGTACGAGACGATCAGGGTGTCCTTGTCGAACATCACGCTCTGGAAGCGCGCATAGGGGCACATGTACACGCACACCTGCTCGCGCAGCCAGCCAGCGTTGCCGTAGGTGGCCAGGGTGAAGAAGCCGACCCAGAAGTAGGCCCAGCCATCGGCTTGGCCAGTGAAAAACTCGGTAAACAGCTCGCGGATCGGGGAGAAGTAACCGACGAAGGTCATGCCGGTGACGAAGCCGATCAGCAGCCACAGGCTGTGCTTGGCGAACTTGCGCAGGAACTTGTTGCCGCTCATGGGCGAGCGGTCAAGCTTCATGCGCTGGTTGCGGTCACCCTCGGTGACTTTTTCGCACCACATGAAGATCCATGTCCACACGCTTTGCGGGCAGGTGTAGCCGCACCACACGCGCCCGGCGAATACAGTGATGAAGAACAGGCCGAAGGCGGCGACGATGAGAATGCCCGACAGCAGGATGAAGTCCTGGGGCCAGATGGTGGCGCCGAAGATGTAGAACTTGCGCTCCGGCAGGTTCCACCACACGGCCTGGTGGCCACCCCAGTTCAGCCACACGGTGCCGAAGTAGAGCAGGAACAGCACGGCCCCGCCGACCATCCGCAGCCTGCGGAAGATGCCGGTGAAGGCGCGGGTATAGATTTTTTCGCGAGAGGCGTAGAGGTCGACGGAATCCTTCCCTTTGCTGGCAGGCGGGGTGACGTCATGTACCGGAATTTGCTTGCTCATCATCAAGTCCCACGGCAGTGGAGAAACGCCGCGGCCAGTGCGTGCCGGCCACAGTCTCGCGCATGCTGCTAGCGCTATGCGATCCATGATACGCCGCTGGTGGCGGTATGGGATCGCGCTGCGACCTTTAGTCGCGTTGGGTTCGTGGTGTGAATCGTGTTATGGCGAGTGTCAATTGATCCAGGTCAGCTTGTGCTGCATTTGCCGGCCTCTTCGCGGATGAATCCGCTCCTACAGGGACCGCGTGTGTATGTAGGAGCGGATTTATCCGCGAGAGGCCAGGCCTGCCTTACTCTGCCTGCTGGGCCGGTTCAGCCTGGTGCGACAGGCTGTACACATAAGCCGCCAGCAAGTGCACCTTGTCGTTACCCTGAAGCTGCTCCTGCGCCGGCATCTGCCCCTGGCGGCCATAGCGAATGGTCTGCTGCAGCTGGGCAAAGCTCGAACCGTAGATGAACGCCTGCGGGTGGGTCAGGTTCGGCGCGCCCATGGCCGGGGTGCCCTTGCCCTCAGGCCCGTGGCAGGCAACGCAGTTGGCGGCGAACAGCTTCTGGCCGTTCTCGGCATCGGCCTTGGCGCCTTCCGGCAGGCTGCGGCCATCGAGTTTGCTGGTGACGAACGCGGCGACATCGGCAACGCCCTGTTCGCCCAGCACTTCACCCCAGGCTGGCATCACGCCATGGCGGCCGCCCATGATGGTGGTCTTGATGGTTTCCGGCTCGCCGCCCCAGCGCCAGTCGTTGTCGGTAAGGTTGGGGAAGCCATAGGCGCCCTTGGCATCGGAGCCGTGGCACACCGAGCAGTTCGAGGCGAACAGGCGTGCGCCCATCTTCAGCGCTTGCGGGTCCTTGGCGACCTCTTCGATCGGCATCGCCGCGAACTTGGCGAAGATCGGCCCGAAGCGTGCGTTGGCCTTGGCCATTTCCTTTTCCCACTCGTGCACGCCGGTCCACCCCGGCTGGCCGTTGGAGAATTCGGTCTGCTTGTCGTTGTCCAGGTACGAATAGCCCGGCAGGATGCCTTTCCAGTTGCCCAGGCCCGGGTACAGCACCAGGTAGCCAAGGGCGAAGACGATGGTGCCGACGAACAGCCAGAACCACCATTTCGGCAGCGGGTTGTCGTACTCCTCGATGCCATCGAAGGCATGCCCGACGGTCTCGTCGGTGGCCTCTTCGCGCTGGCCCTTGCGGGTCGACAGCAGCAGCCAGGTCAGCGAGAAGATGGTGCCCAGGGTCAGGACGGTAACGTACAGACTCCAGAAGGTTGTCATTGTTGTTTGCTCCCAGAAGCTTTTGCTTGCTCGACGTGCTTGCTGGCCTCGGGATCATCCGCGAAGGGCAGCTGGGTCGCTTCGTCGAAGTCCTTCTTGCGCCGTGGGTTGAACACCCACAGCGCCAGGCCCACGAAGGCCACCATCACCACGACGGTGCCCAGGCCGCGAATCATCCCGATATCCATCAGCGTCACCGTTTGCTTTTGATGATGGTGCCAAGACCCTGCAGGTACGCGACCAGCGCGTCCATTTCGGTCTTGCCCTTGACCGCGTCGCGGGCGCCGGCGATGTCGGCGTCGCTGTAGGGCGTGCCCAAGGTACGCAGTACTTCCAGCTTCTTCGCGGTGTCCTTGCCATCGAGCTTGTTCTCGACCAGCCACGGGTAGGCCGGCATCTTCGATTCCGGTACCACGTTGCGCGGGTTGTACAGGTGTGCGCGGTGCCAGTCATCGGAGTAGCGCCCACCGACGCGGGCCAGGTCCGGGCCGGTGCGCTTGGAGCCCCACAGGAACGGGTGGTCCCAGACGCTTTCGCCAGCGACCGAGTAGTGGCCATAGCGTTCGGTTTCGGCGCGGAACGGGCGGATCATCTGCGAGTGGCAGCCAACGCAGCCTTCACGGATGTAGATGTCGCGGCCTTCGACTTCCAGCGCGGTGCGCGGTTTCATGCCTTCGACCGGCTTGTTGGTGACGTCCTGGAAAAACAGCGGGACGATCTGGGTCAGGCCACCGACGCTCACGGCGATGACCATGAAGAAGGCCAGCAGGCCTATGTTCTTCTCGACGGCTTCATGCTTCATCAGTGCGCTCCCACGACGACGATCTTGGCGGCTTCCTCGGCCTGTACCGGGTTGGCGGCACGCACGGTGCGGAACACGTTGTAGGCCATCAGCAGCATGCCGGTGGCGAAGAACGCACCGCCCAGGGCGCGGACGATATAGCCAGGGTGGCTGGCTTGCAGGGCTTCGACGAAGGAGTAGGTGAGCGTGCCGTCATCGTTGATGGCGCGCCACATCAGGCCCTGGGTGATGCCGTTGACCCACATCGAGGCGATGTACAGCACAGTGCCGATGGTCGCCAGCCAGAAGTGCGCGTTGATCAGGCCGACGCTGTGCATCTGCTCGCGGCCGTAGAGTTTCGGAATCATGTGGTAGACCGCGCCGATCGAGATCATCGCCACCCAGCCGAGGGCGCCGGCGTGCACGTGGCCGATGGTCCAGTCGGTGTAGTGCGACAGCGAGTTGACGGTCTTGATGGCCATCATCGGGCCTTCGAAGGTGGACATGCCGTAGAACGCCAGCGACACCACCAAAAAGCGCAGGATCGGGTCGGTGCGCAGTTTGTGCCAGGCGCCCGACAGGGTCATCATGCCGTTGATCATGCCGCCCCAGCTCGGTGCCAGCAGGATGATCGACATCACCATGCCCAGCGATTGCGCCCAGTCGGGCAGCGCGGTGTAGTGCAGGTGGTGCGGGCCGGCCCAGATGTACAGGGTGATCAGTGCCCAGAAGTGCACGATCGACAGGCGATAGGAGTAGATCGGCCGTTCAGCCTGCTTGGGCACGAAGTAGTACATCATCCCGAGGAAGCCGGTGGTGAGGAAGAAGCCCACCGCGTTGTGGCCGTACCACCACTGGATCATCGCGTCGGTGGCACCGGCATAGGCCGAGTACGACTTGAACAGGCTCACCGGCAGCGAAATGTGGTTGACGATGTGCAGCATCGCGGTGACCACTATGAAGGCGCCGTAGAACCAGTTGCCGACATAGATGTGCTTGGTCTTGCGCTTGACGATGGTGCCGAAGAACACCAGCCCGTAGGTGACCCAGACGATGGCCAGCAGGATCGCCAGCGGCCATTCCAGCTCGGCGTATTCCTTGGTGGTGGTGAAGCCCATCGGCAGGGTGATCAGCGCGCCGACGATCACCGCCTGCCAACCCCAGAAGGTGAAGGCGGCCATGCTGTCGGAGATCAGCCGGGTCTGGCAGGTGCGCTGCACCACGTAGTAACTGGTGCCGAACAGCGCACAGCCACCGAAGGCGAAGATGACCAGGTTGGTGTGCAGCGGGCGCAGGCGGCCGAAGCTGGTCCAGGGCAGGTCCAGGTTCAGTTGCGGCCACACCAGCTGCGAGGCGATGAAGACGCCCAGGCCCATGCCAAGGATCCCCCAGACCACCGTCATGATGGCGAACTGGCGGACGACCTTATAGTTATAAGCAGTCGGACTGATTGCTGTGCTCATGCTAAGGTTCCACGGTTTTGGTGTTCTTGTTGGTCGAAAAATCGGCGCCGGTATCGATAACCGCGTGGGTTATGACAACGCAAGGATCCGTGCGCCGACCCGTGTCCGGGCCCTTCCGCCGGTGTCCCGCGGCGAGAGGGTCGGGACGATTGTACACAAATAAATATTTGTAATGTGTACCGTTTTTCATCTTTTTCTGATCGATTGGTCAAGCTTTTTTTGCGGGCGGCATCAGGCTGTGCGCCGCGTCTGCTTCGGACCTTTCGGAGCGAAGCCGCTGTGGCAACAAGCTTAGTTCTGTTCGGAGGGGGTGCAAGGGCGGGGGTAGAGCGGGGAGAGGGGCCGCAAGGCGGCCCCGAGGGTTTTACTGGGCGGTCAGCTTTTCGGCGGCATCGTTCTGCGACAGGCTGTACACATAGGCCGCCAGCAGGTGCACCTTGTCATTGCCCTGGATCTCCGCCTGGGCCGGCATCTGCCCCTGGCGCCCATAGCGAATGGTCTGCTGCAACTGGGCAAAGCTCGACCCATAGATGAACGCCTGCGGATGGGTCAGGTTCGGCGCGCCCATGGCCGGGGTGCCTTTGCCTTCAGGCCCGTGGCAGGCCACGCAGTTGCCGGCGAAGATTTCCTTGCCCTTGACCGGGTCGGCCTTGACCCCTTCCGGCAGGCTGCGGCCATCGAGGTTGCTCAGCACGAACGCAGCGACATCCGCCACGCCCTGCTCCCCGATCACCTCGGCCCAGGCCGGCATCACGCCGTGGCGGCCATTCATGATCGAAGCCTTGATGGTCTCCGGCTCGCCGCCCCAGCGCCAGTCGTTGTCGGTCAGGTTGGGGAAGCCGTAGGCGCCCTTGGCATCCGAGCCGTGGCACACCGAGCAGTTGGAGGCGAACAGGCGGCTGCCCATTTTCAGCGCTTGAGGGTCCTTGGCGACTTCCTCTACCGGCATGGCCGCGTACTTGGCGAAGATCGGGCCGAACCTGGCGTCGGCCTTTTCCATCTCCTTCTGCCACTCGTTGGCACCGGTCCAGCCATTCTCATAGCCGGGCAGGATGCCCTTCCAGTTGCCCAGGCCCGGGTACAGCACCAGGTAACCGGCGCCGAACACCAGGGTGCCGACGAACAGCCAGAACCACCACTTGGGCAGCGGGTTGTCGTACTCCTCGATGCCATCGAAGCTGTGCCCCATGGTCTGGTCGGTGGTGCTGTTGCTCTGGCCCTTGCGGGTCGACAGCAACAGCCACGCCAGGCCGATCAGGCTGCCGATGGTCAGTACACTGATATAGGTACTCCAGAAGGTGGTCATTGCGCTTTGCTCCTCACAGCCGCAGTCATGGCAGCAGGTTCCTGCCCGGCAGGGGGCAGGCGGTCGTCGACGAAGGGCAGCAGGCGCGCTTCGGCGAAATCATGGTCGCGGCGTCGGTTGAACACCCACAGTGAGAGGCCGATGAAGGCGATCATCACCACCAGGGTGCCCAGCCCACGGATCATGCCGATGTCCATTTCCATGGTGGTTTACCTCTTGTTCTTGATGGCGGTGCCAAGCACCTGCAGGTAGGCGACCAGCGCGTCCATCTCGGTCTTGCCCTTGACCGCGTCACGGGCGCCGGCGATGTCCTCGTCGGTGTACGGCACGCCCAAGGTGCGCAGGGTGCGCATCTTGGTGTCGGTGTGGCTGTTGTCGACCTTTTCCGCGACCAGCCACGGGTAGGACGGCATCTTCGATTCCGGTACCACGTTGCGCGGGTTGTACAGGTGCGCGCGGTGCCAGTCGTCCGAGTAGCGGCCACCGACGCGGGCCAGGTCCGGGCCGGTGCGCTTGGAGCCCCACAGGAACGGGTGGTCCCAGACGCTTTCACCGGCGACCGAGTAGTGGCCGTAGCGTTCGGTTTCGGCGCGGAACGGGCGGATCATCTGCGAATGGCAGCCGACGCAGCCTTCGCGGATGTAGATGTCGCGGCCTTCCAGTTGCAGCGCGGTGTAGGGCTTCATGCCTTCGACCGGCTTGTTGGTGACGTCCTGGAAGAACAGCGGGACGATCTGGGTCAGGCCGCCGATGCTCACGGCAAACACCATCAGCAAGGCCAGGAGGCCTACGTTTTTCTCGATGACTTCATGTTTCATCAGTCATGTCTCCTCAAGCCAGCTGGGCGTTCGCAGGGGCGGCGTCGAGCGCCGGCGAACGCACGGTGCGCCAGGTGTTCCAGGCCATCAGGAACATGCCGCTGAGGAAGATCGCGCCGCCGACGAAGCGCACGATGAAGCCTGGGTGGCTGGCCACCAGGGTTTCAACGAACGAGTAGGTGAGCGTGCCGTCGCTGTTGACTGCGCGCCACATCAGGCCCTGGGCGATGCCGTTGACCCACATCGAGGCGATGTACAGCACGGTGCCGATGGTCGCCAGCCAGAAATGCGCGTTGATCAGGCCCAGGCTGTGCATCTGCTGCTTGCCGAACACTTTCGGGATGGTGTGGTACAGCGCACCGATCGAGATCATCGCCACCCAGCCGAGGGCGCCGGCATGCACGTGGCCGATGGTCCAGTCGGTGTAGTGGGACAAGGCGTTGACCGTCTTGATGGCCATCATCGGGCCTTCGAAGGTGGACATGCCGTAGAACGCCAGCGACACCACCAGGAAACGCAGGATCGGGTCGCTGCGCAGTTTGTGCCAGGCCCCCGACAGGGTCATCATGCCGTTGATCATGCCGCCCCAGCTTGGCGCCAGCAGGATCAGCGACATCACCATGCCCAGCGACTGCGCCCAGTCCGGCAGGGCGGTGTAGTGCAGGTGGTGCGGGCCTGCCCAGATGTACAGGGTGATCAGTGCCCAGAAGTGAACGATCGACAGGCGATAGGAATACACCGGGCGCTCGGCCTGCTTGGGCACGTAGTAGTACATCATCCCGAGGAAGCCGGCGGTGAGGAAGAAGCCTACCGCGTTGTGGCCGTACCACCATTGCACCATGGCGTCGGTGGCACCGGCGTACACCGAGTACGACTTGGTCAGGCTGACCGGCAGCTCCAGGTTGTTGACGATGTGCAGCAGCGCCACGGTGAGGATGAAGGCGCCGAAGAACCAGTTGCCGACGTAGATGTGCTTGGTGGTGCGCTTCATCAGCGTGCCGAAGAACACGATGGCGTAGCTGACCCAGACGATGGTGATGAGGATGTCGATCGGCCATTCCAGCTCGGCGTATTCCTTGGAGCTGGTGTAGCCCAGCGGCAGGGTGATGGCCGCCAGCAGGATCACCAGTTGCCAGCCCCAGAAGCTGAACGCCGCCAGTTTTGGCGCGAACAGGGTGGTCTGGCAGGTGCGTTGCACCGAATAATAGGAGGTGGCAAACAGCGCGCAGCCGCCGAATGCAAAGATCACCGCATTGGTATGCAGCGGTCGCAGGCGGCCGAAGCTGGTCCAGGGGAGGTCGAAGTTGAGGGAAGGCCAGGCGAGCTGGGCGGCGATGAAGACGCCGAGCCCCATCCCGACGATTCCCCACACCACCGTCATGATGGCGAATTGGCGGACCACCTTGTAGTTATAGGCGGTACTGCTGGTTGTGTTCATGTATGGGTTCCCATCCACGGTTATTGGCAGGCTTTACAGCGAGGCAAGCATGAGTAATGGGCAAAGTGCCGGTATTGACGGGGATCAATGGGCGCAGGTCGGAAATGTCCCAGGCTTGCGCTGCGATCCTCCGCAGGTTGAAGGCAAAGACGGCTACAAGGGCTGCCTGATCCTGGCCCATGGCGCAGGTGCGCCGATGGACAGCGGGTTCATGGACGAAATGGCGCAAAGGCTTGCGGCACTTGGGGTAGCGGTAGTGCGCTTCGAGTTCCCGTACATGGCCGAGCGCAGGGTTACCGGCGGCAAGCGGCCGCCGAACCCGCAGAAGGTGTTGCTGGAATGCTGGCGCGAGGTGTACCGGCAGGTGCGACCTTTGGTCGCGGGTAAGCTGGCAGTGGGTGGCAAGTCCATGGGCGGTCGCATGGCCAGCCTGTTGGCCGACGAATTGGGTGCGGATGCGCTGGTGTGCCTGGGTTATCCGTTCTACGCGGTGGGCAAGCCCGAGAAGCCGCGAGTGGAGCATTTGGCCGAGTTGAAAACGCCGACCTTGATCGTGCAGGGCGAGCGCGATGCGCTGGGTAACCGCGAGGCGGTGGCGGGGTATGCGTTGTCGTCGGCGATCGAGGTGAGCTGGCTAGTGGCGGGGGACCATGACCTGAAGCCGTTGAAGGCCTCGGGGTTCAGCCATGAGCAGCATTTGCAGGCGGCGGCGGAGCGGGTTGTGGCTTTTTTACAAGAATAGCGGTGGGGTTTCGTACATTGATCGCCGCCTAATCTAATCAAATCCGGGCTTATTTTGTAGGAAAAACTACCCTGCTATGTGGGAACCTTCCTAATCGCCCGCCTCGCATGGACTATCAACAAATTACAGGCCAATGTAAACGGAAATTCTCCTCCTTTCGGCGCCAAGTTGTCGCAGAGGAGTTGGGAAATGCAGTTTCCGTTCAGAGGTCGTTATGTCTGAAACCGCACGCTTGATCTTCAACCATAGCCAACACATCCATGGTGATGCCTCTGCGGACTTCGTATGGGGTGATAACCGGGCTCATGCGTCTGTCCGCTTCCTGCTATGAAACCACCCTGAACCACACCTGGCCCTGCTCGGGTGTGGCAAGCAGTACTGCATCTACCAGCCCCCGCCTGTTGGCAGAAGATGGTAGCGAGGGCTCTCGTTACGAGCTTGAGTCACAGGCTCTCAAACTGACGATGGAGTGAACATGGAGTCCACCAACGATAGCCAGGCAGAAGCACCGCACGCAGAAGGGGTGACCAGTAGAGAGAGCACTGTAGTGGTTGCCTACCAGAAAGCCGCGCAGTGCTACTTCCGCCCCGACACCGAGGAGCTGGTATTCCTTGCCGGCATGGAGGCCGGCAGGTTTGAAACCCACTGGCGTGGCATGCAGGCCAGCATCAGCAACTTCCACGAGGCGCAAGCCAGGTATCAGGAAGTGCTTGAGGCCTACATGGCCGGTTCGCTGAAAGGCCTTTCGGCGCTGGCGCGGGACCAACACGAAATCGCAATTGCCGCTGCCGAAGACAATGTGGATGAACAGCGCAAGGCGATACACGAGAAGCTGGGCACGTTCTCGCAAAACGGCATGGCCTACGAGGACGTGGTCGAGCTGCTGCCGATCAGCGGCCAGAACAGCAAGGGCAAGCGGGGCAAGAAGCCCATTCGCTATGCCTATGTGAAAAAGAGCTTTTACGACGCAAACAAGCAGGGTGGAAAGCTAAGCAGCAAGTCGCTCAAGGCCAAAGATAAGAAAACCGGCCAGCAAAGTTTTATCCGCAAGGACAAACGCGGCAATACCCGCATTGATACGCAGCTGTTACGGCAACAGTTGCTGAACCTGGAGTGGCGGAAGCTGAAGCTTGAACTGGCCGACGTGCTGAAGTGGACCGGTGCTGACTTCAACCCGGAGGACTTGCAAAAGGACCTGACGCTGTTCGACTGGGCGGACAGCTGGAACGAAAGTGCAACGACCAGCGGCGCGCTGTTTGGTAGCGAGAACATCGATTTTTCGGCCGGCGCCCAGTTCATGCGCCTTGTTTCCAACGTGGGCGCCAGTGCCGAGTTCGACCCCGCCAAGGGCCAGGCAGCGGTCAATGTCGCTGCCAAGGCCAGCTTCTCCATCGCCTCGGCAACGGTTGGCACCCAGGCCTTCGTACCGGATCGCCTGGGCTGGTCGCTGGCCTACGCCCACGGTGATGGCCAAACCTTCGACATGGGCCGGATGCGCTTGTTGATCGAGCCGGAGCTGACCGGCTTCATCGGTGCGTCGGTAGTGCTGGAAGGCCAGTTGCAGGTGGTGGTCAAAGGCGACAAGCAGATGCTGGCCGGCCAGCCGGGTGGGCGGCTGCCGCGCTTCGAAACGCGGCGCACCAAAGGGGCGGTGTTCCACCAGCAGATGGATGCCGAGGACGAGGGGCTGAAGCTTACCGGTCAGGGATTTGCAGGGGCTCGGGCAGAGGGCAGCCTGAAAGGCAGCTTGCAGTGGTTGAAACCGGCAGGGCCGATCGACCCGGAGCACTGGACAGCGGGCATGCTGATGTCCAGTGGCGAGTTCACGGACTTTTGCACGATTGCGCAGAGCATAGGCGGGTTGGCAGGTGTTGGCGCGAGTGGGAAGTTTCACTGCACGTTCATTAACGGCAAGTTTTGCTTTCATGTTGCTGCCAGCCTCTGTTGGGGCTACGGGGCCAAGGGCGGGCTTATTTTTGAGGTGGGTACTAACTCGATTGCGGAGTTTGGGGCGTGGTTGGTGTATCAGCTTCATCGATTGGATTATGGGTTCTTTTCTATTGTCGATAAAGACGCGTTTGCTATCTATAGCAGGGCATGTGTGGTTGGGCTCATTGGCGTGGGTTTTGAACTTTATGCGCGATATGCGCAGTTTGGTAAAGACTTGTCGAAGGTGGCTGGTGATTTATCAAATGCGTTGATTGAATTTGCTGGTAGTGCTAAAGACCAGATTGCCACATCTCGTCGGAGAAATATGTTGGCAAAAAATACTATTTCTCGTCGCTTTGAGTTACTTGCCTATACTCCGGAATCTAAAGGTATCTTGATTTATCTGCTGACTAGGCATGGCAAACTGGATTATCAGGACCCGAATAATATGGGGGAGAATCTCGTACCTGATTTCTTTCAGCAGCGAAAAGAAGCGGTGGTTTGGGTTCTGAGAAGTATTCAAACCCTTGTCGAGTGGCGAAAGGTGCTGTGCCGCGTAACAGTTGATGGTGGTAGCCAAGCCGGCGAGGGAGATGAGGCAATTGTAGAAAAACGGCAAGAACAGAGCTTGATAGAGTTCCTGCAAATTGGGTTCGATCGCGATGATGATCTTCGCAGGGCGAAGGACGAATTGTACGCCATTCGAAAGGTTATCAGGTTGGAAAGCAGTTGGGGGTATGCGCTTACTATGAATAACACCGAATACTATAGGCTGAATTACGGTGATAACCCCAATTTCCCTGAGCGCTGTAGTTTTGGCCCTGATTGCAGTGAATTTGATTTTAGGTGGGGGGAAGTATGAGGGCATATCTGAATATTAGTCTCGTTTTGGTCGCTTCAGCTATTGCTGGGTGCGGACAGGAAGTCAGCAGCAATGTAGCTAGTGCTCCGCAAGTGGATCCTGAAAGGGTTGAGGCTTTTGTTGAGAAGGTAGTCGAGCGGCAGGTGTATGTTGAAGGTGGCAAATACCTGATGGGGGATTTCGGTGCTGAGTATGGTTTGGAAAAAATTCAATATGATGCTGATGTGAACAGTAAGCCGCTTCATGAGGTAAAGCTTAGTAGTTTTTCCATGTCGAAGTTCAAGGTGACGAATGAGGAGTATGATTTTTACCTGCTGGCAA
>NZ_JBNNWD010000010.1:0-258198 GCF_050280885.1 Pseudomonas sp. NPDC086566 | reverse complement strand
AGTGTGGGGTTTCCCCATGTGAGAGTAGGTCATCGTCAAGATTCATTTCGCAAAACCCCTATCTGCGCATGCAGGTAGGGGTTTTGTCTTTCTGGCCTGAATGCAGGCAATTGTCGCACCCGTGCGCAGCCCTTTTCCTATGCAAGCCAACGACCCCTAGCTATCATGCCAGCCTTATTCCAAGTCGAGACTGGCATGCTGAAGTTGTTGAATCTCCTCAAGGATGGCCGGTTCCATTCCGGAGAAGCCTTGGGGGCGGCCCTCGGGGTGAGTCGCAGCGCCGTTTGGAAGCAGCTGCAACATCTGGAAAGTGAGCTGAACCTCACCATTCATAAAGTTCGAGGGCGTGGTTACCAGTTGGTTGCGCCGCTGAGCTTGCTTGATGCTCAGGCGATTGCTGAGCTCAGCGAGGGTGAGTGCTGGCCCGTTTTCATCCATGAAACAATCGATTCGACCAACGCCGAAGGCCTGCGGCTTGCCAGTGAAGGGCAATCAGCACCCTTCCTGGTCCTGGCCGAGCGCCAGAGTGCTGGGCGTGGCCGGCGAGGACGCACATGGATTAGCCCATTCGCAGAAAACCTCTATTACAGCCTGGTTTTGCGCGTAGACGGTGGCATGCGTCAGTTGGAGGGGCTCAGCCTGGTGGTCGGGTTGGCCGTGATGCGCACGCTGCAGGCGTTTGGTGTAAAGGACGTGGGGTTGAAGTGGCCCAACGATGTCTTGGTTCGCGGGCAGAAGATCACCGGTATTCTTCTTGAGTTAGTGGGCGATCCAGCAGACGTCTGCCATGTGGTGCTTGGCATCGGCATCAATGTGAACATGCAGGTCAATGAGCAGGTCGATCAGCAGTGGACCTCGATGCGGCGTGAGATTGGAGTGACAATTGATCGCAATCGCCTGGTGGCCATGCTCAGCCGGCAACTGCAGCATGAATTGGCCCGTCATCGGCGCTACGGTTTTGCGGCCTTCCAGGAAGAGTGGGAGCAGTCGCACCTGTGGCAGGGGCGTAATGTGTCGCTCGTCGCCGGTGCCACCCGTATCGATGGTGTAGTGCTGGGGGTGGACGGGCAGGGTGGATTGCGCCTTGAAGTCGACGGTGTGGAAAAGAGCTTCAGTGGTGGTGAGCTCAGTTTGAGGTTGCGTGATGATTCTTGAGCTCGATTGCGGTAACAGCTTCATCAAGTGGCGTGTCATTCATGCTGCCGACGCCACCATTGTCGGTGGTGGCATTGTCGATTCGGACCAGGCCCTGGTAGGCGAGGTCGCGGCCCTGCAATCATTGCGTCTAACCGGCTGTCGAATCGTCAGTGTGCGTAGCGAGGATGAAACAGCCGCCCTCTGTGCGCTGATCGCCAAGGCTTTTGCTGTGGTTGCCCGGGTTGCAGAGCCTGCGCAACAAATGGCAGGTGTGCGCAATGGTTATGACGATTACCAGCGCCTCGGCATGGATCGCTGGCTCGCGGTATTGGGTGCTTTCCATCTCGCCAAGGGGGCCTGCCTGGTCATTGATCTGGGCACAGCGGCCAAGGCCGACTTTGTATCGGCCGATGGCGAACACCTGGGGGGCTACATCTGCCCAGGTATGCCGCTCATGCGTAGCCAACTGCGGACGCATACCCGCCGTATTCGCTACGACGACGCTTCGGCTGAGCGGGCTCTGAGCAGCCTTGCGCCAGGGCGCTCCACAGTCGAAGCGGTAGAACGCGGTTGTGTATTGATGCTGCAGGGTTTTGCCCGCACGCAGCTCGAGCAGGCTCGGGCTTTGTGGGGTGAAGACTTCACGGTATTCCTGACGGGAGGGGATGCGCCGCTGGTGCGCGAGGCGGCGCCGCAGGGCAGGGTAGTCCCTGACCTGGTATTTGTCGGCCTGGCCATGGCCTGTCCACTGGACTGAGGTGCTTATGCGTTGGTTGTTTCTGCTGTTGCTGGTGCTTAACGTCTTCTATTACGTCTGGCACCAACAGGAAGCCCCGCTGAAGGCGAAGGATGTCGCGCCGTTGTCGTTGTACAAAGGAAATCAGCAAGAGATCCGTCTGCTCAAGGAGACTGGCGCATCTGCACCGGCCCGACGACGCGATGAATGCCTGGTGGTAGGTGGCCTGATGGCTCGCGATCAACTCGATGCGCTGCGACAGCGCCTGCTAAGCCTGGATATCAATGCTGTGCCGGTGGCTGGCCAGTTGCCTGGTGCCGAAGGTGCCTGGCTCAAGATCTCCCCGGAAAGCGAGCGTTTGCTGGACCAAACCGTGCTCGAGACTCTTTCCAACGATTTCAAAGACTTAAAACATAAAATTATTTTCTGCCAGGGTATTGCAACTGGTGAATAGCTTGATAGAATGGCGCCCGCTTCACAGGGAACACCACTCAGGTGGCAGAACTGGAAGCGAGTGTCAAAGCAGCTAAGTTTCAGATTTGATTGAAAAAATTTGAAAAAAAGCTTGACACTGGGACGGCAGACAAATAGAATGCCGGCCACATCTGGAGGGATTCCCGAGCGGTCAAAGGGGACGGACTGTAAATCCGTTGCGAGAGCTTCGAAGGTTCGAATCCTTCTCCCTCCACCAGTTTTAGCGAGAGCCGCAAGCTCCGCGGGTATAGTTTAGTGGTAGAACCTCAGCCTTCCAAGCTGATGATGCGGGTTCGATTCCCGCTACCCGCTCCAAGTTTGCTGGATTTTGCGCAAAGTGTTTCGCTCTTGTAGCTCAGTTGGTAGAGCACACCCTTGGTAAGGGTGAGGTCAGCGGTTCAAGTCCGCTCAAGAGCTCCATATAAACAAGGCAGATATGAAAATATCTGCCTTTGTTTTATCAGCGTAAGACCATTTTCTTCTGCGGAGGATTGTATCGATGGCTAAGGAAAAGTTTGATCGTTCCCTTCCCCACGTTAACGTCGGCACTATCGGCCACGTTGACCACGGTAAGACCACTCTGACCGCAGCTCTGACTCGCGTCTGCTCCGAAGTTTTCGGTTCGGCAGTCGTTGAGTTCGACAAGATCGACTCGGCTCCGGAAGAAAAAGCGCGCGGTATCACCATCAACACCGCTCACGTCGAGTACAACTCGAACATTCGTCACTACGCTCACGTTGACTGCCCAGGTCACGCTGACTACGTGAAGAACATGATCACCGGTGCTGCCCAGATGGACGGCGCGATCCTGGTTTGCTCGGCCGCCGATGGTCCGATGCCACAAACCCGTGAGCACATCCTGCTGTCCCGTCAGGTTGGCGTTCCGTACATCGTGGTCTTCCTGAACAAGGCTGACCTGGTAGACGACGCTGAGCTGCTGGAACTGGTCGAAATGGAAGTTCGCGACCTGCTGTCCACCTACGACTTCCCAGGCGACGACACTCCGATCATCATCGGTTCGGCTCGTATGGCTCTGGAAGGCAAAGATGACAACGAAATGGGTACTACCGCTGTCAAGAAGCTGGTAGAAACTCTGGATGCCTACATCCCTGAGCCAGTTCGTGCCATCGACCAGCCATTCCTGATGCCAATCGAAGACGTATTCTCGATCTCGGGTCGTGGTACCGTTGTTACCGGTCGTATCGAGCGTGGTATCGTCCGCGTTCAGGATCCGCTGGAAATCGTTGGTCTGCGTGACACCTCCACCACCACCTGCACCGGTGTTGAGATGTTCCGCAAGCTGCTGGACGAAGGCCGTGCTGGCGAGAACTGCGGCGTTCTGCTGCGTGGTACCAAGCGTGACGACGTTGAGCGTGGCCAGGTTCTGGTCAAGCCAGGTTCGGTCAAGCCGCACACCAAGTTCACCGCAGAAGTCTACGTCCTGTCGAAGGAAGAAGGCGGTCGTCACACTCCGTTCTTCAAAGGCTACCGTCCTCAGTTCTACTTCCGTACCACTGACGTGACCGGTAACTGCGAACTGCCGGAAGGCGTTGAAATGGTAATGCCAGGTGACAACATTCAGATGACTGTCACCCTGATCAAGACCATCGCAATGGAAGACGGTCTGCGCTTCGCTATCCGTGAAGGCGGTCGTACCGTCGGCGCCGGCGTCGTAGCAAAAATTATTGAATAAGTAGTTGATTTACTTGATCAGGCCGGTATAATGGCCGGCCTGATACAGCGTTACAGGTCAGTAGCTCAATTGGCAGAGCGACGGTCTCCAAAACCGTAGGTTGGGGGTTCGATTCCCTCCTGACCTGCCATTTCACCTCGGTGTGATGGCTTTCTTCTTACAGGATCCTCCTCGATGACCCCCAAAACTGAAGCCCAAGAATCGCGTTTTGATCTGTTCAAGTGGCTGGCTGTAGTGGCTTTGGTGGTTGTTGGTGTCGTGGGTAATCAGTATTACTCCGCCTCTCCAATCCTGTATCGCGTCCTTGCACTTCTCGCCCTGGCTGCTGTCGCAGGCTTTGTAGCTCTGCAGACTGCGAAGGGTAAGTCGTTCTTTGTGCTGGCGAAGGAAGCTCGTGCCGAGATCCGTAAAGTCGTGTGGCCGACCCGCCAGGAAACCACCCAGACCACGCTGATTGTTGTGGCTGTCGTGCTGGTTATGGCACTGCTGCTGTGGGGTCTTGATTCCCTGCTCGGCTGGGCGGTCTCCCTGATCGTTGGCTAAAGGTGTCCCGTGGCTAAGCGTTGGTATGTTGTGCATGCTTACTCGGGTTACGAGAAGCATGTAATGCGCTCTCTGATCGAGCGCGTGAAGCTGGCAGGCATGGAAGACGGTTTCGGCGAGATCCTGGTCCCGACCGAAGAAGTCGTTGAAATGCGCAATGGCCAGAAGCGCAAAAGTGAGCGCAAATTCTTCCCTGGCTATGTATTGGTCCAGATGGAGATGAACGAAGGGACCTGGCACTTGGTCAAGGATACCCCTCGTGTGATGGGCTTTATCGGTGGTACTGCAGACAAGCCTGCACCGATTACCGATAAAGAAGCTGAAGCTATCCTGCGTCGCGTTGCCGACGGTAGTGACAAGCCGAAGCCGAAGACACTGTTCGAGCCGGGTGAAGTGGTTCGAGTCATTGACGGTCCGTTCGCTGACTTCAATGGTAGTGTCGAAGAGGTTAACTACGAAAAGAGTCGCCTGCAGGTTGCGGTGCTCATTTTCGGTCGCTCTACTCCGGTGGAGCTCGAGTTCAGCCAGGTCGAAAAGGTCTAGGCGGACGAAGCATCCCATACCCCGCAGCCCTGTGTGCTGCGGGGTTTTGTCGTCACTGGGATAAAACGCAAGTCATCCGGGGAGCCAATAGGCGTTCGTACCCGATTTTGGAGTAGCTCATGGCTAAGAAGATTCAGGCTTACATCAAGCTGCAAGTTAAGGCCGGCCAGGCCAACCCAAGCCCACCCGTCGGTCCAGCTCTGGGCCAACACGGTGTGAACATCATGGAATTCTGCAAGGCCTTCAACGCCCGTACTCAGGGTCAAGAAGCCGGCCTGCCGACTCCAGTGATCATCACTGTCTACAGCGACCGTAGCTTCACCTTCGAGACCAAGAGCACCCCTGCCTCGGTTCTGCTGAAGAAAGCTGCTGGCCTGACCAGTGGTTCGGCTCGCCCGAACACCGTTAAAGTCGGTACCGTTACCCGTGCTCAGCTGGAAGATATCGCCAAGGCTAAACAGGCTGATCTGACCGCCGCTGACCTGGACGCAGCTGTACGCACCATCGCTGGCTCTGCCCGCAGCATGGGCCTGAACGTGGAGGGTGTGTAATGGCTAAGCTGACCAAGCGCCAAAAGGCAATCGCCGAGAAAATCGAAGCAGGCAAGGCCTACAACTTCGAAGAAGCCGCAACTCTGCTCGCTTCGCTGCCGGCTGCCAAATTCGTAGAGTCCTAC
This sequence comes from Pseudomonas sp. NPDC086566, assembly GCF_050280885.1. Lineage (NCBI taxonomy): Bacteria > Pseudomonadati > Pseudomonadota > Gammaproteobacteria > Pseudomonadales > Pseudomonadaceae > Pseudomonas > Pseudomonas sp. NPDC086566. The sequence continues at coordinate 252,396 of NZ_JBNNWD010000010.1, read as the reverse complement.
GACATCGCCGTTAACCTCGGTGTTGACCCGCGTAAATCCGACCAGGTCGTTCGTAGCGCTACCGTGCTGCCACACGGCACTGGCAAGACCGTACGTGTTGCTGTCTTCACCCAGGGTCCAGCTGCTGAAGCCGCTCTGGCTGCCGGCGCTGACCGTGTAGGTATGGACGATCTGGCTGCCGAAATGAAAGGCGGCGACCTGAACTATGACGTCGTCATCGCATCGCCTGATGCCATGCGCGTTGTAGGTCAGCTGGGTCAGGTTCTGGGTCCTCGCGGCCTGATGCCTAACCCGAAAGTGGGTACCGTGACCCCAGACGTAGCCGGCGCTGTCAAAAACGCCAAGGCTGGTCAGGTTCGCTACCGTACCGACAAAAACGGTATCATCCACACCTCCGTTGGCAAGATCGGCTTCGAAGCTGACAAGCTGAAGGAAAACGTTGAAGCCCTGATCGCTGACCTGAAGCGTATCAAGCCGGCCTCTTCGAAAGGTATCTACGTCAAGCGCGTTACCCTGAGCACCACCATGGGCCCAGGTCTGATCATCGATCAGAGCTCGCTGAACGTGTAAGAACATGGTGGCGCGACCTGTCGCGCCACCAGCAAAAATTGGGGTCCCTGCCTGGCGGGGGCTATCCAAGACCGTAGGCGGCGCGAGCCTTAAAACCCCAGCCCACGCAGATGGTGCTCCCGATTCGTTTACCGAATCAGACACCAAAACGACATCCGGCTTCGGCCAGATGAAACGGTAAAAACCAGGAGTAAACCCGTGGCAATTAAACTCGAAGACAAGAAGGCCATCGTCGCTGAAGTCAACGAGGCTGCCAAAGTCGCTCTGTCCGCTGTCGTGGCCGATGCCCGTGGTGTGACTGTAGGCGCAATGACCGGACTCCGTAAAGAGGCCCGCGAAGCTGGCGTATACGTACGTGTCGTACGTAACACCCTGCTCAAGCGCGCTGTTGAAGGCACCGAATTCTCGATCCTCAACGACGCGTTCAAAGGCCCGACCCTGATTGCTTTCTCCAACGAACACCCGGGCGCTGCCGCTCGTCTGTTCAAAGAGTTCGCCAAGGGTCAGGACAAGTTCGAGATCAAGGCAGCTGCGTTTGACGGCAAGTTCCTTGCCGCTAACCAGATCGACGTGCTGGCAACCCTGCCAACTCGCGACGAGGCTATCGCACAGCTGATGAGCGTAATCCAAGGTGCAACCAGCAAGCTGGCTCGTACCCTGGCAGCTCTGCGCGACCAGAAAGAAGCTGCTGCTGCCTAAGGCACGCGCAACGCTTTCAAAATCATACGTTTAATTTGATGGCTGCGTAGGCTGTCACCCCAATACAGGATTTAAGTCATGTCTCTGACTAACGAGCAAATCATCGAAGCGATCGGCCAGAAAACCGTTCTGGAAATTGTTGAACTGATCAAAGCGATGGAAGAAACCTTCGGCGTTACCGCTGCTGCCGCTGTTGCCGCTGGCCCAGCTACCGCCGCTGCCGCTGTTGAAGAGCAGACCGAGTTCAACGTTGTTCTGGTTGAAGCCGGCGACAAGAAAGTGAACGTGATCAAAGCCGTTCGCGAACTGACCGGTCTGGGCCTGAAAGAAGCCAAAGAGAAAGTCGACGGCGCTCCTCAGGTTGTAGCTGAAGGCGTTTCGAAAGAAGCCGCTGAAGACGCTAAGAAGAAGCTGGAAGAAGCAGGCGCTAAAGTCGAGCTGAAGTAATTTCGACTTTGCGATGCCAGCCTGAGCGTTGAGCGAAAGGCTGATGGCTGGTGGCTTATGCCACCGGCCTTTTTCCGTTATTGGTGGCTGGTCAAGCCGGCCCCGATAGCACGCTGCAAGACACCCATGTGGGTGCGCAAACCAAGGGGTTTGCACGATTTTCTGGCTGCTCCCGCCGGGAGAAGCCAAACAAGCAGGTGACCAAGCTGGGGAACGCTGATGGCTTACTCATACACTGAGAAAAAACGTATCCGCAAGGACTTTAGCAAGTTGCCGGACGTCATGGATGTGCCATATCTTCTGGCCATCCAGCTGGATTCGTATCGCGAATTCCTGCAAGCGGGAGCATCCAAGGATCAGTTCCGTGACGTCGGCCTGCACGCGGCCTTCAAGTCGGTATTCCCGATCATCAGCTACTCCGGCAATGCTGCCCTGGAGTACGTAGGCTACCGCCTGGGCGATCCCGCCTTCGATGTGAAGGAATGTGTCCTGCGTGGCGTGACCTTCGCGGTCCCACTGCGGGTCAAGGTGCGCCTGATCATCTTCGACAAGGAATCGTCGAACAAAGCGATCAAGGACATCAAAGAGCAAGAAGTCTACATGGGTGAAATCCCCCTGATGACTGAGAACGGTACCTTCGTTATCAACGGTACCGAACGAGTAATCGTTTCCCAGCTGCACCGTTCGCCTGGTGTGTTCTTCGACCACGACCGTGGCAAGACGCACAGCTCCGGCAAGCTGCTGTACTCCGCTCGCATCATCCCTTACCGCGGTTCGTGGCTGGACTTCGAGTTCGACCCGAAAGACTGCGTGTTCGTGCGTATCGACCGTCGCCGCAAACTGCCGGCCTCGGTGCTGCTGCGCGCGCTGGGCTACAGCACGGAAGAAGTGCTCAACACCTTCTACACCACCAACGTGTTCCACATTTCGGGCGAGAAGCTGAGCCTGGAACTGGTACCTCAGCGTCTGCGTGGTGAAGTCGCGGTCATGGACATCCATGACGGCGCTGGCAAGGTCATTGTCGAGCAGGGTCGTCGCATCACTGCGCGCCACGTCAATCAGCTCGAGAAGGCTGGCGTCAACCAGCTGGACGTGCCGATGGAATACGTCCTCGGTCGCACCACCGCCAAGGCCATCGTTCATCCGGCTACCGGCGAGATCCTGGCCGAGTGCAACACCGAGCTGACCACCGAGCTGCTTATCAAGATCGCCAAGGCTCAGGTTGTCCGCATCGAGACCCTGTACACCAACGACATCGATTGCGGTCCGTTCATCTCGGATACCCTGAAGATCGACACCACCAGCAACCAGCTGGAAGCCCTGGTCGAGATCTACCGCATGATGCGTCCAGGCGAGCCGCCGACCAAGGATGCTGCCGAGACCCTGTTCAACAACCTGTTCTTCAGCGCCGAGCGTTACGACCTGTCTGCCGTTGGCCGCATGAAGTTCAACCGTCGTATCGGTCGTACCGAGATCGAAGGTTCGGGCGTGCTGAGCAAAGAAGATATCGTCGAGGTTCTGAAGACCCTGGTCGATATCCGTAACGGCAAAGGCATCGTCGACGACATCGACCACCTGGGTAACCGTCGCGTTCGTTGCGTTGGCGAGATGGCCGAGAACCAGTTCCGCGTTGGCCTGGTACGTGTTGAGCGTGCGGTCAAGGAACGCCTGTCGATGGCTGAAAGCGAAGGCTTGATGCCGCAGGACCTGATCAACGCCAAGCCGGTAGCGGCGGCGGTGAAAGAGTTCTTCGGTTCCAGCCAGCTCTCGCAGTTCATGGACCAGAACAACCCGCTCTCCGAGATCACCCACAAGCGCCGCGTTTCCGCACTCGGCCCTGGTGGTCTGACCCGTGAGCGCGCCGGCTTCGAAGTCCGTGACGTACACCCGACCCACTACGGCCGCGTGTGCCCGATCGAGACCCCTGAAGGCCCGAACATCGGTCTGATCAACTCCCTGGCGGCCTATGCCCGCACCAACCAGTACGGCTTCCTTGAAAGCCCGTACCGCGTGGTGAAGGAAGGCGTGGTCACTGATGACATCGTGTTCCTGTCGGCCATCGAAGAAGCGGATCACGTCATCGCTCAGGCTTCGGCTGCGATGAACGAGAAGAAGCAGCTGATCGATGAGCTGGTAGCGGTTCGTCACCTGAATGAATTCACCGTTAAGGCGCCGGAAGACGTCACCCTGATGGACGTTTCGCCGAAGCAGGTAGTTTCCGTTGCTGCGTCGCTGATTCCGTTCCTCGAGCACGACGACGCCAACCGTGCGTTGATGGGTTCGAACATGCAGCGTCAGGCTGTACCCACCCTGCGTGCTGACAAGCCGCTGGTAGGTACCGGCATGGAGCGCAACGTTGCCCGTGACTCCGGTGTCTGCGTGGTTGCTCGCCGCGGTGGTGTGATCGACTCGGTCGACGCCAGCCGTATCGTCGTTCGCGTAGCCGACGACGAAGTCGAGACCGGTGAAGCAGGTGTGGATATCTACAACCTGACCAAGTACACCCGCTCGAACCAGAACACCTGCATCAACCAGCGTCCGCTGGTGAGCAAAGGTGACAAGGTCCAGCGTGGCGACATCATGGCTGACGGCCCGTCCACCGACATGGGTGAACTGGCGCTGGGCCAGAACATGCGCATCGCGTTCATGGCGTGGAACGGCTTCAACTTCGAAGACTCCATCTGCCTGTCCGAGCGTGTGGTTCAGGAAGACCGCTTCACCACCATCCACATCCAGGAACTGACCTGTGTGGCGCGTGACACCAAGCTTGGCCCAGAGGAAATCACCGCGGACATCCCGAACGTGGGTGAAGCCGCTCTGAACAAGCTGGACGAAGCCGGTATCGTCTACGTGGGTGCCGAAGTCGGCGCTGGCGACATCCTGGTTGGCAAGGTCACGCCGAAGGGCGAAACCCAGCTGACGCCGGAAGAAAAACTGCTGCGCGCGATCTTCGGTGAAAAGGCCAGCGACGTTAAAGACACCTCCCTGCGTGTGCCGACCGGCACAAAGGGTACCGTCATCGACGTACAGGTCTTCACCCGTGATGGCGTAGAGCGCGACAGCCGCGCCCTGTCCATCGAGAAGATGCAGCTGGACGAGATCCGCAAGGACCTCAACGAAGAGTTCCGCATCGTCGAAGGTGCAACCTTCGAGCGTCTGCGTGCTGCCCTGAACGGCCAGGTGGTCGACGGTGGCGCGGGCCTGAAGAAAGGCACCGTGATCACTGACGAAGTGCTGGACGGTCTGGAGCACGGCCAGTGGTTCAAATTGCGCATGGCCGAAGATGCACTGAACGAGCAGCTGGAAAAGGCTCAGCAGTACATCGTCGACCGCCGCCGTCTGCTGGACGACAAGTTCGAAGACAAGAAGCGCAAGCTGCAGCAGGGCGATGACCTGGCTCCAGGCGTACTGAAGATCGTCAAGGTCTACCTGGCAATCCGCCGTCGCATCCAGCCGGGTGACAAGATGGCCGGTCGTCACGGTAACAAGGGTGTCGTCTCGGTGATCATGCCGGTAGAAGACATGCCGCACGACGCCAACGGTACTCCGGTTGACGTGGTACTGAACCCGCTGGGTGTACCTTCGCGTATGAACGTCGGTCAGATCCTTGAAACCCACCTGGGCCTCGCGGCCAAAGGCCTGGGCGAGAAGATCGATCGCATGATCGAAGAGCAGCGTAAAGCCGCTGAACTGCGCACCTTCCTCACCGAGATCTACAACGAGATCGGTGGTCGTCAGGAGAACCTGGACGAGTTCACCGACGAAGAGATCATTGCCCTGGCGAACAACCTGAAGAAAGGCGTGCCGATGGCCACTCCAGTCTTCGACGGTGCCAAGGAACGTGAGATCAAGGCCATGCTGAAACTGGCAGACCTGCCAGAAAGCGGCCAGATGGTGCTGTTCGACGGCCGTACCGGCAACAAGTTCGAGCGTCCTGTGACCGTTGGTTACATGTACATGCTCAAGCTGAACCACTTGGTGGACGACAAGATGCACGCGCGTTCCACTGGTTCCTACAGCCTGGTTACCCAGCAGCCGCTGGGTGGTAAGGCGCAGTTCGGTGGTCAGCGTTTCGGGGAGATGGAAGTGTGGGCGCTGGAAGCATACGGCGCGGCATACACTCTGCAAGAAATGCTCACAGTGAAGTCGGACGACGTGAACGGCCGTACCAAGATGTACAAGAACATCGTGGATGGCGATCACCGTATGGAGCCGGGCATGCCCGAGTCCTTCAACGTGTTGATCAAAGAGATCCGTTCGCTCGGTATCGATATCGATCTGGAAACCGAATAACACGTGACGCGAAGGGGAGTGGGGCAGGTAATGCCCGCTCCCTGCTCCGCCAGGAGGAAAGGCCTTGAAAGACCTACTGAATTTGCTGAAAAACCAGGGTCAAGTCGAAGAGTTCGACGCCATCCGCATCGGTCTGGCGTCGCCTGAAATGATCCGTTCGTGGTCGTTCGGTGAAGTTAAGAAGCCGGAAACCATCAACTACCGCACGTTCAAGCCTGAGCGTGACGGCCTGTTCTGCGCCAAGATCTTTGGCCCAGTCAAGGACTACGAGTGCCTGTGCGGCAAGTACAAGCGCCTCAAGCACCGTGGCGTGATCTGCGAGAAGTGCGGCGTTGAAGTTGCCCTGGCCAAGGTTCGTCGTGAGCGCATGGCGCACATCGAACTGGCCTCGCCGGTTGCCCACATCTGGTTCCTGAAGTCGCTGCCGTCCCGTATCGGCCTGCTGATGGACATGACCCTGCGTGACATCGAGCGCGTGCTCTACTTCGAGAGCTACGTCGTGATCGACCCAGGCATGACCACCCTCGAGAAGGGCCAGCTGCTGAACGACGAGCAGTACTTCGAAGCGCTGGAAGAGTTCGGTGATGACTTCGACGCCCGCATGGGTGCCGAGGCTGTCCGCGAGCTGCTGCATGCTATCGACCTGGAGCACGAGATCGGCCGCCTGCGCGAAGAGATTCCGCAGACCAACTCGGAAACCAAGATCAAGAAGCTGTCCAAGCGCCTGAAGCTGATGGAAGCGTTCCAGGGCTCGGGTAACCTGCCTGAGTGGATGGTCCTGACCGTCCTGCCAGTACTGCCGCCGGACCTGCGTCCGCTGGTACCGCTGGATGGCGGCCGCTTCGCGACCTCCGACCTGAACGATCTGTATCGTCGGGTGATCAACCGTAACAACCGTCTGAAGCGCCTGCTCGATCTGTCGGCGCCGGACATCATCGTGCGCAACGAAAAGCGCATGCTGCAGGAAGCGGTCGACGCCCTGCTGGACAACGGCCGTCGCGGTCGCGCCATCACTGGCTCGAACAAGCGTCCGCTGAAGTCCCTGGCCGACATGATCAAAGGTAAGCAAGGTCGTTTCCGTCAGAACTTGCTCGGTAAGCGTGTGGACTACTCCGGCCGTTCGGTAATTACCGTAGGCCCGACCCTGCGTCTGCACCAGTGCGGTCTGCCGAAGAAGATGGCCCTCGAGCTGTTCAAGCCGTTCATTTTCGGCAAGCTGGAAATGCGTGGTCTGGCGACCACCATCAAGGCTGCCAAGAAGATGGTCGAGCGCGAGCTGCCGGAGGTGTGGGACGTTCTCGCCGAAGTGATTCGCGAACACCCCGTGCTGCTTAACCGTGCACCGACCCTGCACCGTCTGGGTATCCAGGCATTCGAACCGGTACTGATCGAAGGTAAGGCCATCCAGCTGCACCCGTTGGTGTGCGCCGCGTACAACGCCGACTTCGACGGTGACCAGATGGCCGTTCACGTGCCGCTGACGCTGGAAGCCCAGCTCGAAGCGCGCGCGCTGATGATGTCGACCAACAACATCCTGTCGCCAGCCAACGGTGAGCCAATCATCGTTCCGTCGCAGGACGTTGTACTGGGTCTGTACTACATGACCCGTGAAGCCATCAACGCCAAGGGTGAAGGTCGCGTATTCGCCGACCTGCAGGAAGTCGACCGCGTATTCCGCGCCGGCGAAGCTGCCCTGCACGCGAAGATCAAGGTTCGTATCAACGAAACCGTGAAAGAGCGTGACGGTTCGGTGGTCAAGAATACCCGCATCGTCGACACCACCGTCGGCCGTGCGCTGCTGTTCCAGGTTGTACCGGCAGGCCTGCCGTACGATGTGGTCAACCAGCCGATGAAGAAGAAGGCGATCTCCAAGCTGATCAACCAGTGCTACCGCGTGGTTGGCCTGAAAGAGACCGTTATCTTCGCTGACCAGCTGATGTACACCGGTTTCGCCTACTCGACCATTTCCGGCGTTTCCATCGGTGTTAACGACTTCGTTATCCCGGATGAGAAAGCCCGCATCATCGGTAACGCTACCGACGAAGTGAAGGAAATCGAGAGCCAGTACGCGTCCGGCCTGGTAACCCAGGGCGAGAAGTACAACAAGGTCATCGACTTGTGGTCGAAGGCGAACGACGAAGTATCCAAGGCGATGATGGCCAACCTCTCGAAAGAGAAGGTCATCGACCGCGACGGCAACGAAGTCGACCAAGAGTCCTTCAACTCGATGTACATGATGGCTGACTCGGGTGCGCGGGGTTCCGCAGCCCAGATCCGTCAGCTGGCTGGTATGCGTGGCCTGATGGCCAAGCCGGACGGCTCGATCATCGAGACGCCGATCACCGCGAACTTCCGTGAAGGTCTGAGCGTACTCCAGTACTTCATCTCGACCCACGGTGCTCGTAAGGGTCTGGCGGATACCGCACTGAAGACTGCGAACTCCGGTTACCTGACCCGTCGTCTGGTAGACGTTGCGCAAGACCTGGTCGTGACCGAGATCGACTGCGGCACCGACCAGGGCCTGCTGATGACCCCGCACATCGAAGGCGGCGACGTTGTAGAGCCGCTGGGCGAGCGTGTACTGGGTCGTGTCATTGCCCGTGACGTGTTCAAGCCAGGCACCGAGGACGTCATCGTTCCGGCCGGTACCCTGGTCGACGAGCAGTGGGTCGAGTTCATCGAGCTGAACAGCATCGACGAAGTGATCGTGCGTTCGCCGATCAACTGCGAAACCCGCTTCGGTATCTGCGCCAAGTGCTACGGTCGCGACCTGGCTCGTGGTCACCAGGTGAACATCGGTGAAGCTGTCGGCGTTATCGCTGCACAGTCGATCGGTGAGCCGGGTACCCAGCTGACCATGCGTACGTTCCACATCGGTGGTGCTGCAAGCCGTACCTCGGCTGCCGACAGCGTCCAGGTGAAGAACGGCGGTATGGTCCGCCTGCACAACCTGAAACAGGTTGAGCGTGCCGACGGTAACCTGGTTGCCGTATCGCGTTCCGGCGAGCTGGCCATTGCCGACGAATTCGGTCGTGAGCGTGAGCGCTACAAGCTGCCTTACGGTGCGGTGATTTCGGTCAAGGAAGGTGACAAGGTCGAAGCTGGCGCCATCGTCGCCAAGTGGGACCCGCACACCCACCCGATCGTTACCGAGCTGAAAGGTACCGTGACCTTCGTGGGCATGGAAGAGAACATCACCATCAAGCGTCAGACAGATGAACTGACCGGCTTGACCAACATTGAAGTAATGGACGTCAAGGATCGCCCTGCCGCAGGCAAGGAAATCCGTCCGGCAATCAAGATGGTCGACGCCGCTGGCAAGGATCTGTACCTGCCGGGTACCGACGTACCTGCCCAGTACTTCCTGCCGGCCAACGCCCTCGTGGGTGTGGCTGACGGTGCCCAGATCGGTGTTGGTGACGTTATCGCGCGTATTCCGCAAGAAACGTCGAAGACCCGTGACATCACCGGTGGTCTGCCACGCGTTGCCGACCTGTTCGAAGCGCGCCGTCCGAAGGAAGCCTCGATTCTGGCTGAAGTCAGCGGCACCATCGCGTTCGGCAAGGAGACCAAGGGCAAGCGTCGTCTGGTCATTACTCCGACCGACGGCAGCGAGCCGTACGAAGAGCTGATTCCGAAGTGGCGCCACCTGAACGTCTTCGAAGGCGAACAGGTAAACCGCGGCGAAGTCATCTCCGACGGCCCGAGCGATCCGCACGACATCCTGCGTCTGCTGGGTGTGAGCGCGCTGGCGAAGTACATCGTCAACGAGATCCAGGACGTTTACCGTCTGCAAGGCGTTAAGATCAACGACAAGCACATCGAGACCATCCTGCGTCAAATGCTGCGCAAGGTCGAGATCGCCGAGTCGGGTGACTCCAGCTTCATCAAGGGCGACCAGATGGAACTGACCCAGGTGTTGATGGAAAACGAGCGCCTGGCAGCGGAAGACAAGTTCGTCTCCAAGTACACCCGCGTGCTGCTGGGTATCACCAAGGCCTCGTTGTCGACCGAGTCGTTCATCTCCGCGGCTTCCTTCCAGGAAACCACCCGCGTACTGACCGAAGCGGCTGTAACCGGCAAGCGCGACTACCTGCGCGGCCTGAAAGAGAACGTGGTCGTGGGTCGTCTGATCCCGGCTGGTACCGGTCTGGCCTACCACAGCGAGCGCAAGCGTCGCCGTGATGCCGACAAACCGCTGCGTGTAAGCGCCAGTGAGGTGGAAGCCGCACTGACCGAAGCGCTGAACTCCAGCGGCAACTAAGTACAGGGCAGGGCCCCGGCAAACCTCGAACGACCCTCGGTGACACGAAATGTTGCCGATGATCGGGCGAGGAGGGCCGGGGCCTCGTCTTGACTGGGTGCAAGATCCTCCGTAGACTTTTGTACCCTTAAATTTGGTGAGGCTCCGTCTCGCCAATTTTTGGCTTTCTTGCAAGACAATAGAGTCGCAAGACAATCAGTGGAGCTAGTAGATGGCAACTATCAACCAGCTGGTACGTCAGCCGCGTAAGCGTTCGGTCGAGAAGTCCGACGTTCCTGCGCTGCAGAACTGCCCGCAGCGTCGTGGCGTGTGCACCCGCGTGTACACCACCACGCCGAAAAAACCTAACTCGGCACTGCGTAAAGTATGCCGTGTGCGTCTGACCAACGGTTTCGAGGTTTCCTCGTACATCGGTGGTGAAGGCCACAACCTGCAAGAGCACAGCGTCGTCCTGATCCGTGGCGGCCGTGTAAAAGACTTGCCAGGTGTTCGTTACCACACCGTTCGCGGCTCTCTGGATACTTCGGGCGTTAAAGGCCGTAACCAGGGTCGTTCGAAATACGGTACCAAGCGTCCGAAGTAATCGGCCGTTTGCAGACATCCATTTTTTTGAGTCGATAAGAGTAAGGTCGGGCAGGGGTCGAAGACCCACGTCCCGGGCTAACCTGAAGACCGTTTGAGGGCTTATCATGCCAAGACGTCGTGTAGCAGCAAAACGTGAGATCCTTGACGATCCGAAGTACGGATCCCAGATCCTCGCCAAGTTCATGAACCACGTGATGGAAAGCGGCAAGAAGGCCGTAGCCGAGCGCATCGTTTACGGTGCCCTGGATACCGTCAAAGCACGCAAGAACAGCGACCCCCTGGAAATCTTCGAGAAAGCTCTCGACGCCATCGCTCCGCTGGTCGAAGTAAAGTCCCGCCGTGTCGGCGGTGCCACTTACCAGGTTCCGGTTGAAGTTCGTCCATCCCGTCGTAACGCTCTGGCAATGCGCTGGCTCGTAGACTACGCCCGCAAGCGTGGCGAGAAGTCGATGGCTCTGCGCCTGGCCGGTGAGCTGCTGGATGCTGCCGAAGGCAAAGGTGCTGCAGTCAAGAAGCGTGAAGACGTGCACCGTATGGCTGAAGCCAACAAAGCGTTCTCGCACTACCGCTTCTAATTCAAGCATCAATTATTTTGCGAGGGCTTTATGGCTCGTACTACAGCAATTAACCGCTACCGTAACATCGGTATCTGCGCCCACGTTGACGCGGGCAAGACTACCACTACCGAGCGGATCCTGTTCTACACAGGTCTGAGCCACAAGATGGGCGAGGTGCATGACGGCGCCGCGACCACCGACTGGATGGTGCAGGAGCAGGAGCGCGGTATCACCATTACCTCCGCTGCCGTTACCACCTTCTGGAAAGGTTCCCGTGGTCAGTACGACAACTACCGCGTAAACGTCATCGATACCCCCGGCCACGTTGACTTCACCATTGAAGTTGAGCGTTCGCTGCGTGTACTCGACGGCGCGGTCGTTGTGTTCTGCGGTACCTCCGGCGTTGAGCCGCAGTCCGAAACCGTATGGCGTCAGGCCAACAAGTACGGCGTTCCACGTGTTGTCTACGTGAACAAGATGGACCGTGCCGGTGCCAACTTCCTGCGCGTTGTCGGCCAGATCAAGAACCGCCTGGGTCACACCCCGGTTCCGATCCAGCTGGCTATCGGTGCGGAAGACGACTTCCAGGGTCAGGTCGACCTGATCAAGATGAAAGCCATCTACTGGAACGAAGACGACAAGGGTACTACCTACCGTGAGGAAGAGATTCCTGCGGATCTGGTCGACTTGGCTAACGAATGGCGCAACAACATGGTTGAAGCCGCCGCCGAAGCCAGCGAAGAGCTGATGAACAAGTACCTTGAAGAAGGTGAGCTGACCGTCGAAGAAATCAAGGCAGGCCTGCGCGCGCGCACCCTGGCCAGCGAGATCGTTCCGGCTGTCTGCGGTTCGTCGTTCAAGAACAAGGGCGTTCCCCTGGTTCTCGACGCCGTCATCGACTTCCTGCCTGCTCCGACCGAAATTCCTGCGATCAAGGGTATCCACCCTGATCTGGCCGAAGTGCCGAAGGATGAAGTCACTCCTGAGCAGTACGACGAGCGTCACGCCAGCGATGACGAGCCGTTCTCGGCTCTGGCATTCAAGATTGCTACCGACCCGTTCGTTGGTACTCTGACCTTCGTCCGCGTTTATTCGGGCTTCCTGACCTCCGGTGACTCCGTCATCAACTCGGTCAAGGGCAAGAAAGAGCGCGTTGGTCGTATGGTGCAGATGCACGCCAACCAGCGTGAAGAAATCAAGGAAGTACGTGCAGGCGACATCGCTGCTCTGATCGGCATGAAGGACGTCACCACCGGTGACACCCTGTGCAACGCCGACAAGCCGATCATCCTCGAGCGTATGGACTTCCCTGAGCCGGTAATTTCGCTCTCCGTAGAGCCGAAAACCAAGGCTGACCAGGAGAAGATGGGTATCGCTCTGGGCAAGCTGGCCCAGGAAGACCCGTCGTTCCGCGTCAAGACCGACGAAGAAACCGGCCAGACCATCATCTCCGGTATGGGCGAGCTGCACCTGGACATCCTCGTTGACCGCATGAAGCGCGAGTTCAACGTCGAAGCCAACATCGGTAAGCCGCAGGTTTCGTACCGCGAGAAGATCACCAAGTCCAACGTCGAAATCGAAGGCAAATTCGTTCGTCAGTCGGGCGGTCGTGGTCAGTTCGGTCACTGCTGGATCCGTTTCTCGGAGCCGGATCAGGACGACAAGGGCAACATCACCGAAGGTCTGGTGTTCGCCAACGAAGTCGTTGGTGGTGTGATTCCTAAGGAATACATCCCTGCGATCCAGAAGGGTATCGAAGAGCAGATGAAAAACGGCGTTGTTGCCGGTTATCCTCTGATCGGCCTGAAGGCTGCGGTATTCGATGGTTCGTACCACGACGTCGACTCCAACGAAATGGCGTTCAAGATCGCTGCTTCGATGGCAACCAAGCAACTGGCCCAGAAGGGCGGTGGCGTGGTTCTCGAGCCGATCATGAAGGTCGAAGTTGTAACCCCGGAAGACTACCTGGGTGACGTGATGGGTGACCTGAACCGTCGTCGTGGTCTGGTACAGGGTATGGATGAGTCGGTCTCTGGCCGTGTCGTCCGCGCTGAAGTTCCGCTCGGAGAGATGTTCGGTTACGCAACCGACGTTCGTTCCATGTCTCAGGGTCGCGCAAGCTACTCCATGGAATTCTCCAAATACGCCGAAGCTCCGTCGAACATCGTCGAAGCACTCGTTAAAAAACAAGGCTAATCCCCTTTAGGCAAGAGGTTCACTGTCGTGGCTAAAGAAAAATTTGATCGTTCCCTTCCCCACGTTAACGTCGGCACCATCGGCCACGTTGACCACGGTAAGACCACTCTGACCGCAGCTCTGACTCGCGTCTGCTCCGAAGTTTTCGGTTCGGCAGTCGTTGAGTTCGACAAGATCGACTCGGCTCCGGAAGAAAAAGCGCGCGGTATCACCATCAACACCGCTCACGTCGAGTACAACTCGAACATTCGTCACTACGCTCACGTTGACTGCCCAGGTCACGCTGACTACGTGAAGAACATGATCACCGGTGCTGCCCAGATGGACGGCGCGATCCTGGTTTGCTCGGCCGCCGATGGTCCGATGCCACAAACCCGTGAGCACATCCTGCTGTCCCGTCAGGTTGGCGTTCCGTACATCGTGGTCTTCCTGAACAAGGCTGACCTGGTAGACGACGCTGAGCTGCTGGAACTGGTCGAAATGGAAGTTCGCGACCTGCTGTCCACCTACGACTTCCCAGGCGACGACACTCCGATCATCATCGGTTCGGCTCGTATGGCTCTGGAAGGCAAAGATGACAACGAAATGGGTACTACCGCTGTCAAGAAGCTGGTAGAAACTCTGGATGCCTACATCCCTGAGCCAGTTCGTGCCATCGACCAGCCATTCCTGATGCCAATCGAAGACGTATTCTCGATCTCGGGTCGTGGTACCGTTGTTACCGGTCGTATCGAGCGTGGTATCGTCCGCGTTCAGGATCCGCTGGAAATCGTTGGTCTGCGTGACACCTCCACCACCACCTGCACCGGTGTTGAGATGTTCCGCAAGCTGCTGGACGAAGGCCGTGCTGGCGAGAACTGCGGCGTTCTGCTGCGTGGTACCAAGCGTGACGACGTTGAGCGTGGCCAGGTTCTGGTCAAGCCAGGTTCGGTCAAGCCGCACACCAAGTTCACCGCAGAAGTCTACGTCCTGTCGAAGGAAGAAGGCGGTCGTCACACTCCGTTCTTCAAAGGCTACCGTCCTCAGTTCTACTTCCGTACCACTGACGTGACCGGTAACTGCGAACTGCCGGAAGGCGTTGAAATGGTAATGCCAGGTGACAACATTCAGATGACTGTCACCCTGATCAAGACCATCGCAATGGAAGACGGTCTGCGCTTCGCTATCCGTGAAGGCGGTCGTACCGTCGGCGCCGGCGTCGTAGCCAAAATCATCGAGTAATCACTCGACCGATTGAAAAAACCCCCGCTCAGCGGGGGTTTTTTTTATTGGGTTGACACTAAATGGGGGCGTCTATAGAATCACGCCTCCTTTTAGCGGGCGTAGTGCGTCCGTTGGGAACAGCCTGGAGTCTGAAATCCAATGCAAAATCAGCAAATCCGTATCAGGTTGAAGGCTTTCGACCATCGCCTGATCGACCAATCCACCCAGGAAATCGTGGAAACCGCGAAACGTACTGGTGCACAAGTGCGTGGTCCAATTCCACTGCCTACCCGCAAAGAGCGTTTCACCGTTCTGGTCTCCCCGCACGTCAATAAAGACGCGCGTGACCAGTACGAGATTCGCACTCATAAGCGTGTTCTGGACATCGTCCAGCCAACGGATAAAACCGTTGACGCGCTGATGAAGCTCGATCTGGCGGCAGGTGTGGAAGTACAGATCAGCCTCGGCTAAGACTTCGGTCTAGTCGTGTAACGCTCTGAAATGGGCGGCCATAGCGGGTGAAAGCCCCGTACACTCATGAGGTTTACAACATGACTATTGGTGTAATCGGTCGCAAGTGCGGTATGACCCGCATTTTCACCGAAGAAGGTGTCTCCATTCCGGTCACGGTCATTGAGATCGAGCCGAATCGTGTCACCCAGTTCAAAACTGAAGAAACCGATGGCTACCGTGCAGTGCAAGTCACTGTCGGCGAGCGTCGTGCTTCGCGTGTGACTGCCGCTCAGGCAGGTCACTTCGCCAAGGCCAACGTTGCCGCTGGTCGCGGTGTCTGGGAGTTCCGTCTTGAAGAAGGCGAGTTCCAGGCTGGCGACTCGATCAAAGCTGAACTCTTCACTGCAGGCCAGCTGGTTGACGTTACTGGTCAGTCCAAAGGTAAAGGCTTCGCCGGTACCATCAAGCGCTGGAACTTCCGTGGCCAGGACAACACCCACGGTAACTCCGTGTCGCACCGTGTCCCAGGTTCCATCGGCCAGTGCCAGACTCCTGGTCGTGTGTTCAAGGGCAAGAAAATGTCCGGTCACATGGGCGCCGAGCGCGTGACTGTTCAGTCCCTGGAAGTAGTTCGCGTAGACGCTGAGCGCAACCTGCTGCTCGTCAAGGGTGCCGTTCCTGGCGCTACTGGCGGCGACGTGGTTGTACGTCCAGCTGTCAAGGCTCGCGGTTAAGGGGATACTGACATGCAACTTAATGTAAATGACGCTCAGGCGATCGAAGTTTCCGAACTGGCTTTCGGTGGCGAATTCAACGAGACGCTGGTACACCAAGCAGTCGTAGCCTACATGGCTGGCGGCCGTCAGGGCACCAAGCAGCAGAAGACCCGTTCCGACGTGGCTGGTGGCGGTAAGCGCCCATGGCGTCAGAAGGGTACTGGCCGTGCTCGTGCTGGTACCACTCGTGGTCCGATCTGGCGTGGCGGTGGTGTAACCTTCGCAGCTCGTCCTCAAGATCACTCGCAGAAGCTCAACAAGAAGATGTACCGCGCAGCCCTGCGCTCCATCCTCGCTGAGCTGGTGCGTAGCGACCGTCTGGTCGTGGTTCAGGACTTCGCTGTTGAAGCGCCGAAAACCAAAGATCTGCTGAACAAGCTGAACGGCATGGGTCTGAACGACGTACTGATCGTTTCCGACGCTGTTGATCAGAACCTGTACCTGGCTGCTCGCAACCTGCCGCACGTCGACGTACGTGACGTTCAAGGTTCCGACCCGGTCAGTCTGATCGCATACGAGAAGGTGTTGATCACCGTCTCGGCCGTGAAGAAATTCGAGGAGCTGCTGGGATGAACCAGGAACGCGTATTCAAAGTCCTCCTTGGCCCGCACGTTTCCGAGAAGGCTACCGTTCTGGCTGAGAAAAAAGGCCAGTTCGTATTCAAGGTTGCTACCGATGCAACCAAGCTGGAAATCAAGAAAGCTGTCGAAGGCCTGTTCAACGTAAAAGTTGAAAACGTGTCGACTGTTAACGTTCTGGGTAAAACCAAGCGTACCGCACGTGGTCTGGGCAAGCGTAATGACTGGAAGAAGGCGATCGTCTCCCTTCAGCCAGGCCAAGATCTCGATTTCAGCAGCAGTGCTGAGTAAGGAAGGGGTGCATCATGGCAATCGTTAAATGCAAACCGACTTCCCCTGGCCGCCGTTTCGTGGTCAAGGTGGTCAACAAGGAGCTGCACAAAGGCGCTCCTCACGCACCGCTGATCGAGAAAAAATCGAAGTCTGGTGGTCGTAACAACAATGGCCGCATTACCACTCGTCACGTTGGTGGTGGTCACAAGCAGCATTACCGTCTGGTCGACTTCCGTCGCAACGACAAAGATGGCATCCCAGCCACTGTCGAGCGTATCGAATACGATCCAAACCGTACTGCTCACATCGCCCTGCTGTGCTACGCAGACGGTGAGCGTCGCTACATCATCGCCCCTAAAGGCGTGAGCGCTGGCGACCAGCTGATCGCAGGTGCCCTGGCCCCAATCAAGGCCGGTAACTCCTTGCAGCTGCGCAACATTCCAGTAGGTAGCACCATTCACGGCATCGAACTGAAGCCGGGTAAGGGTGCTCAGATCGCACGTTCCGCTGGTGCTT
The DNA here is from genome assembly GCF_050280885.1 of Pseudomonas sp. NPDC086566. Taxonomy (NCBI): domain Bacteria; kingdom Pseudomonadati; phylum Pseudomonadota; class Gammaproteobacteria; order Pseudomonadales; family Pseudomonadaceae; genus Pseudomonas; species Pseudomonas sp. NPDC086566. Next base: position 234,986 of record NZ_JBNNWD010000010.1, on the reverse strand, counting down.
CGGCTCAGCTGATCGCTCGTGAAGGTGTCTACGTGACCCTGCGTCTGCGCTCTGGTGAAATGCGTAAAGTCCTGGCTGAGTGCCGTGCGACCCTGGGTGAAGTCTCGAACTCCGAGCACAGCCTGCGTTCGCTGGGTAAAGCTGGTGCCAAACGCTGGCGCGGCGTTCGCCCAACCGTTCGTGGTGTTGCCATGAACCCGGTTGACCACCCACATGGTGGTGGTGAAGGTCGTACCTCCGGTGGTCGTCATCCGGTATCGCCATGGGGCTTCCCAACCAAGGGTGCGAAGACCCGCGGTAATAAGCGTACCGACAACATGATCGTCCGTCGTCGCAAGTAACTAGAGGGATACGACAGTGCCACGTTCTCTGAAAAAAGGTCCTTTTATCGATCTTCACCTGTTGAAGAAGGTCGAAGTGGCGGTGGAGAAGAACGATCGCAAGCCAGTTAAAACCTGGTCTCGCCGTTCGATGATCCTGCCACAAATGGTCGGTCTGACCATCGCGGTTCACAACGGTCGCCAGCATGTCCCAGTTCTCGTGAACGAAGACATGGTCGGCCACAAACTGGGCGAGTTCGCCGGTACCCGCACCTATCGCGGGCACGTGGCTGACAAGAAAGCCAAGCGTTAAGGGGTAAGGAAATGGAAGTAGCCGCTAAGTTGTCGGGCGCTCGCATCTCCGCCCAGAAAGCCCGCTTGGTCGCCGACCAGATCCGCGGGAAGAAGGTGGGCGAAGCGCTCAACCTGTTGGCCTTCAGCAGCAAAAAAGCCGCTGAAATCATGAAGAAAGTCCTCGAGTCGGCCGTAGCCAACGCCGAACACAACGAAGGCGCAGACGTTGATGACCTGAAGGTCTCCACCGTCTTCGTCAACGAAGGGCGTTCGCTGAAGCGCATCATGCCACGTGCCAAAGGCCGTGCTGATCGCATCGTCAAGCGGTCTTGCCATATCACTGTCAAGGTTGCGGACAAGTAACGGAGTCGATCAGATGGGTCAGAAAGTACATCCCACTGGCATTCGCCTGGGAATCGTCAAGGAGCACACCTCCGTCTGGTACGCAGACGGTGCTACTTACGCAGATTACCTGTTGAAGGATCTGAAAACGCGTGAGTACCTCCAAGACAAACTAAAAAGCGCGTCCGTAAGCCGTATCGATATTCATCGTCCGGCTCAAACTGCACGCATCACCATCCACACCGCTCGTCCAGGTATCGTTATCGGGAAGAAAGGTGAAGATGTCGAGAAGCTGCGTCAGGACCTGACCAAGCAGATGGGTGTGCCTGTGCACATCAACATCGAAGAGATCCGCAAGCCGGAACTCGACGCTATGCTGGTTGCGCAGAGCGTAGCTCAGCAGCTGGAACGCCGCGTAATGTTCCGTCGCGCCATGAAGCGCGCCGTACAGAACGCCATGCGTATTGGTGCCAAGGGCATCAAGATCCAGGTGAGCGGTCGTCTCGGCGGTGCTGAGATTGCTCGTACCGAGTGGTATCGCGAAGGTCGTGTGCCGCTGCACACCCTGCGTGCCGATATCGACTACAACACCTACGAAGCTCACACCACTTACGGTGTGATCGGTGTGAAGGTTTGGATCTTCAAAGGCGAAGTTATTGGTGGTCGCCAAGAAGAACTGAAACCACAAGCACCAGCGCCTCGTAAAAAAGCTGCTAAGTAAGGGGTACGCCAAATGTTGCAACCAAAGCGTACAAAATTCCGCAAGCAGATGACTGGCCACAACCGTGGTCTGGCACTGCGCGGTAGCAAAGTCAGCTTCGGCGAATTCGCCCTGAAAGCTGTTGCTCGCGGTCGCCTCACCGCTCGCCAGATCGAGTCCGCACGTCGTGCGCTGACCCGTCACGTCAAGCGTGGCGGCAAGATCTGGATCCGTGTGTTCCCGGACAAGCCGATCTCCAAGAAGCCTCTCGAGGTTCGTATGGGTAAAGGTAAGGGCTCCGTGGAGTACTGGGTTGCCCAGATCCAGCCAGGCAAGGTCCTGTACGAGATCGAGGGTGTTTCTGAAGAGCTGGCGCGCGAAGCTTTCGCCCTGGCTGCTGCAAAGCTGCCTCTCGCCACCTCCTTTGTTAAGCGGACGGTGATGTGATGAAAGCGAATGAACTTCGTGAAAAATCTGCACAGCAACTGAATGAGCAACTGCTCGGCTTGCTGCGCGACCAGTTCAATCTGCGTATGCAGAAGGCAACTGGCCAGTTGGGGCAGTCGCACCTGCTCTCGCAAGTTAAGCGTGACATCGCTCGCGTGAAAACTGTGCTTAACCAGCAGGCAGGTAAGTGATCATGGCTGAAGCTGAAAAAACCGTCCGTACGCTGACTGGCCGTGTCGTCAGCGACAAAATGGACAAGACCATCACCGTTCTGATCGAGCGTCGCGTAAAGCACCCGATCTACGGTAAATACGTTAAGCGTTCGACTAAGCTGCACGCGCACGACGAATCCAACCAGTGCAAAATCGGCGACAAGGTTTCCATCCGTGAAACCCGTCCGCTGGCCAAGACCAAGTCCTGGGCACTGGTTGAAGTCCTCGAACGCGCTGTTGAAGTCTAAGGGCTAGGGGTCGGAGAAATTTTATGATTCAGACTCAATCCATGCTCGATGTGGCCGATAACAGCGGCGCTCGTCGCGTCATGTGCATCAAGGTTCTCGGCGGTTCGCACCGCCGTTACGCCGGCATCGGTGACATCATCAAAGTAACCGTCAAGGAAGCAATTCCGCGCGGTAAGGTCAAAAAAGGCCAAGTGATGACTGCTGTTGTCGTCCGTACCCGTCACGGTGTACGTCGCGCTGACGGTTCCATCATTCGTTTCGACGGCAACGCTGCTGTTCTGCTGAACACCAAGCAAGAGCCGATCGGCACTCGCATCTTCGGGCCAGTGACCCGTGAACTTCGTACTGAGAAGTTCATGAAGATCGTCTCGCTCGCCCCTGATGTGCTGTAAGGAGATCCGACATGCAAAAGATTCGTCGTGACGACGAGATCATCGTGATCGCCGGCAAAGACAAAGGTAAGCGCGGTAAGGTGCTGAAGGTTCTGGCTGATGACCGTCTGGTCGTCGGTGGTGTGAACCTGGTCAAGCGCCATACCAAGCCTAACCCGATGGCGGGCGTTCAGGGCGGTATCGTCGAAAAAGAAGCGCCTCTGCACGCTTCCAACGTTGCCATCTTCAACGGCGAAACCAACAAGGCTGACCGCGTTGGTTTCAAAGTAGAAGACGGTAAGAAAATTCGTGTCTTCAAGTCGACCCAAAAAGCGGTTGATGCTTGAACACTGCTAGGTAGAAGACCATGGCACGACTGAAAGAGATTTACCGGAACGAAATCGCTCCTAAGCTTAAGGAAGAACTTAAGCTGTCGAACGTGATGGAAGTTCCGCGCGTTACCAAGATCACCCTGAACATGGGTCTGGGCGAAGCGATCGGCGACAAGAAAGTCATCGAGCACGCTGTTGCCGACCTGGAAAAGATCACCGGTCAAAAGCCGGTCGTGACTTTCGCTCGTAAATCCATCGCGGGCTTCAAAGTCCGTGAAGGATGGCCGATCGGCGTCAAGGTGACCCTGCGTAGCGACAAGATGTACGAATTCCTGGACCGCCTGCTGGCGATCTCCCTGCCTCGGGTACGCGACTTCCGCGGCCTGAATGCCAAGTCCTTCGATGGTCGTGGCAACTACAGCATGGGCGTGAAAGAGCAGATCATCTTCCCGGAAATCGATTACGACAAGATCGATGCTCTGCGCGGTTTGGACATCACCCTGACCACCACTGCTCGTTCGGATGACGAAGGCCGCGCTCTGCTGCGTGCATTCAAATTCCCGTTCCGCAACTGATTGGAGTAGGAAAATGGCCAAGAAGAGCATGAAGAACCGCGAGCTGAAGCGTCAGCTCACGGTAGCCAAGTTCGCCAAAAAGCGTGCTGAGCTGAAAGCGACCATCGTCAACCTGAACGCCTCTCCAGAAGAGCGTTTCGCTGCCGTTGTCGCTCTGCAGAAGCAGCCACGTGATGCCAGCGCTGCGCGTCTGCGCAACCGTTGCCGCCTGACTGGTCGTCCTCACGGTGTATACCGTAAGTTCGGCCTGGGCCGTAACATGCTGCGTCAAGCTGCAATGCGCGGCGACGTACCAGGTCTGGTCAAGGCCTCCTGGTAATCGCTATAGGTGTGATCCCGATGGAAGGGGAGCAATCTTCCGACCATCGGTGACCTCGCCAACAAACAAGCCCCCTCGTGGGGCTTGTTTCGTTTCTGCCTTATGTCTAGAATGACCGGCTCACCTGAGCCTGGGTTTTTTACCCTGCCCGCTCGGGTGGTTGTGATAGCCGCAAGGCTAATATTTCTTGTATCAGGAGCATCTAGCCCATGAGTATGCAGGACCCGTTAGCGGACATGCTAACTCGCATCCGTAATGCCCAGATGGCTGAAAAGTCCGTCGTAAGCATGCCTTCCTCCACCCTGAAGGTCGCGGTTGCCAAAGTTCTGAAGGACGAAGGTTACATCGCTGGCTACCAGGTTACTGGTGAAGCCAAGCCTTCCCTGTCGATCGAACTGAAGTACTTCGAAGGCCGTCCGGTCATCGAGGAACTGAAGCGCTCCAGCCGTCCAGGCCTGCGCCAGTACAAGTCCGTCGCTGAGCTGCCGAAAGTACGTGGCGGCCTGGGCGTGTCTATTGTCTCCACCAACAAAGGTGTGATGACTGATCGCGCTGCGCGCGCTGCCGGTGTCGGCGGCGAAGTTCTCTGCACAGTGTTCTAAGGGGGGATAGACATGTCTCGCGTCGCTAAGAACCCCGTTAAGCTGCCAGCAGGCGTCGAAGTCAAATTCGCCGGCCAGCAGCTTTCGGTGAAGGGTGCCAAAGGCACTCTCGAACTGAACGTTCACTCGTCTGTTGAAGTTACCGAAGAGTCTGGTGAGCTGCGTTTCGTCGCTCGCAATGGTGACCAGCAAGCTCGCGCCATGGCCGGTACTACCCGCGCTCTGGTCAACAACATGGTCCAAGGCGTAAGCCAAGGCTTCGAGCGCAAGCTCCAGCTGGTCGGTGTTGGTTACAAGGCACAGGCCAAAGGCACCGTCCTGAACCTGGCCCTGGGCTTCTCTCACCCAGTGGACTACGAACTGCCAGCCGGCATCACCGCTGAAACTCCTAGCCAGACCGACATCCTGATCAAGGGTATCGACAAGCAGCTGGTAGGTCAGGTGGCCGCTGAAATCCGCGGGTTCCGTCCGCCAGAGCCTTACAAAGGCAAGGGTGTGCGTTACGCGGACGAAGCAGTCCGTCGTAAAGAAGCCAAGAAGAAGTAGGGCCTAGCAAATGACCGACAAAAAAGTTATTCGACTGCGTCGCGCTCGCAAAGCACGTCTCAAGATGCACGAACTCGAAGTCGTGCGCCTGTGCGTGTTCCGCTCCTCGCAGCACATCTACGCCCAGGTCATTTCGGCCGACGGCAGCAAGGTTCTGGCAAGCGCCTCGACCTTGGACAAAGACCTGCGTGATGGCGCCACTGGCAACATCGACGCGGCCACTAAGGTTGGCAAGCTGGTAGCTGAGCGCGCGAAAGCCGCCGGTGTATCTCAAGTTGCCTTTGACCGTTCCGGCTTCAAGTACCACGGCCGCGTCAAAGCGCTGGCTGATGCTGCTCGTGAAGGCGGGCTGGAGTTCTAAGTTATGGCAAATAACGATCAAAAGCGCGACGAAGGCTACATCGAGAAGCTGGTTCAAGTTAACCGCGTAGCTAAAACCGTAAAAGGCGGCCGTATCTTCACCTTCACCGCGCTGACCGTGGTGGGTGATGGCAAGGGTCGCGTTGGTTTCGGCCGTGGCAAATCGCGCGAAGTACCTGCTGCGATCCAGAAAGCCATGGAAGCTGCACGTCGCAACATGATCCAGGTTGACCTGAAGGGCACCACCCTGCAGTACGCCACCAAGGCTGCCCACGGCGCCTCGAAGGTTTACATGCAGCCTGCTTCGGAAGGTACCGGTATCATCGCCGGCGGTGCAATGCGTGCCGTCCTGGAAGTTGCTGGTGTTCAGAACGTCCTGGCCAAGTGCTACGGTTCGACCAACCCAGTGAACGTGGTTTACGCCACCTTCAAGGGTCTGAAAGCCATGCAATCTCCTGAGTCCATTGCTGCCAAGCGCGGCAAGAGCGTTGAGGAGATCTTCTAATCATGGCAACCGTAAAAGTAACGCTGATCAAGAGCGTCTCGGGCCGCCTGCCTAACCACAAACTGTGCGTTAAGGGTCTGGGTCTGCGTCGCATCGGTCACACTGTAGAAGTCCAGGATACTCCCGAGAACCGCGGGATGATCAACAAGGCTTACTACATGCTGAAGGTCGAGGGTTAATCGATGAAACTCAATGATCTGAGTCCAGCGCCGGGTTCCCGTCGCGAGAAGCATCGTCCAGGTCGTGGTATCGGTAGCGGTCTGGGTAAGACCGGCGGCCGTGGCCACAAGGGTCAGACCTCCCGTTCCGGTGGTTCGATCGCTCCTGGCTTCGAAGGCGGTCAACAGCCGCTGCACCGTCGTCTGCCGAAATTCGGCTTCGTTTCCCTGAAAGCCATGGACCGCGCTGAAGTGCGTCTGTCCGAACTGGCCAAGGTGGAAGGCGACGTGGTTTCCGTACAGTCCCTGAAGGACGCCAACGTGATTGGCCAGAACGTACAGCGTGTGAAAATCATGCTGTCTGGCGAAGTCACTCGCGCAGTCACCATCAAGGGCATCGCAGCCACCAAGGGTGCGCGTGCGGCTATCGAAGCAGCTGGCGGCAAATTCGAGGAATAAATGGCTAAGCAAGGTGCTCTCTCTTCGCTCGGTAAGGGCGGGATGTCGGAACTCTGGGCTCGTCTGCGCTTTCTGTTCATGGCGATCATCGTCTATCGGATAGGTGCGCATATCCCGGTTCCTGGCATCAATCCAGACCGTCTGGCGGATCTGTTTCGGCAGAATGAGGGGACCATTCTTAGCTTGTTCAACATGTTTTCCGGTGGCGCGCTTGAGCGCATGAGCATCTTTGCACTGGGGATCATGCCGTACATCTCGGCATCGATCATCATGCAGCTGATGACGGCGGTCAGCCCGCAACTGGAGCAGTTGAAGAAGGAAGGTGAAGCTGGCCGTCGCAAGATCAGCCAGTACACCCGCTACGGCACCGTTATCCTGGCACTGGTTCAAGCCATTGGCATGTCCATTGGCCTGGCCAACCAGGGCGTGGCGTTTTCTGTAGGGCTCGGCTTCTATGTCGTTGCTGTCTCCACCTTCGTGGCAGGCGCGATGTTCATGATGTGGCTGGGTGAGCAGATCACCGAGCGCGGTGTGGGTAACGGTATCTCGATGTTGATCTTCGCAGGTATCGTTGCCGGTCTTCCGAGAGCAATCGGGCAGTCTTTCGAGTCTGCACGCACAGGCGATATCAACATTTTCGCCCTGGTCGCAATCGGTTTGCTTGCAGTAGCGATCATCGGTTTCGTGGTGTTCATTGAGCGTGGTCAGCGTCGTATCGCCGTTCACTACGCCAAGCGTCAGCAGGGCCGCAAGGTCTTTGCCGCGCAGACCAGCCACTTGCCGCTGAAGGTGAACATGGCAGGGGTTATCCCAGCCATTTTCGCGAGCAGCATTCTGCTGTTCCCGGCTTCGCTGGGTGCCTGGTTCGGTCAGTCCGAAGGTATGGGCTGGCTGCAGGACATCTCGCAGTCGATCGCTCCTGGTCAGCCGTTGAACATTCTGCTGTTTAGTGCGGGGATCATTTTCTTCTGCTTCTTCTACACAGCGTTGATGTTCAACCCGAAAGACGTAGCGGAAAACCTGAAGAAGTCCGGTGCCTTTATTCCGGGTATCCGTCCTGGTGAGCAGTCCGCACGCTACATTGATGGCGTTCTGACTCGTCTGACCATGTTCGGTGCTCTTTACATGATGGCCGTCTGCCTTCTGCCCCAGTTCCTGGTGGTGGCAGCAAATGTGCCGTTCTACCTTGGCGGGACCTCGTTGCTGATTGTGGTAGTGGTTGTGATGGACTTCATGTCCCAAGTACAATCGCACCTCGTTTCGCACCAGTACGAATCCCTGATGAAGAAAGCCAACCTGAAAGGCTACGGTGGCAGCGGTCTGCTGCGCTGATACGCCCCTAAGGTTCGAGGAGTCGGTAATGAAAGTTCGTGCATCGGTGAAAAAGCTGTGCCGCAACTGCAAGATCATCCGTCGCGAAGGCGTCGTACGAGTGATCTGCAGCGCGGAACCGCGTCACAAACAGCGCCAAGGCTGAGTGTGATCTGCGCTTCAAACCCAGCAGCTAGTGTGCTGCTGGGTTGATTATTCGTTTCTACAGCGATATTATCTCGCGCCCTATTTCTTGGCTTCCGGGGCGTAGGTAGCTGTCAATTGGAGTCCCACTGAATGGCCCGTATTGCAGGCGTCAACATTCCAGATAACAAGCATACTGTTATCTCGCTGACCTACATCTATGGTGTCGGTCGCACAACTGCACAGAAGATCTGTGCAGACGCTGGTGTCAACCCAGCCGCAAAGATCAAGGATCTGAGCGACGAGCAAATCGAAACCCTGCGTGGCGAAGTCGCGAAGTTCACCACCGAAGGTGACCTGCGTCGTGACATCAACATGAAGATCAAGCGCTTGATGGACCTGGGTTGCTACCGCGGCCTGCGTCATCGTAAAGGTCTGCCGGTTCGCGGTCAGCGCACCAAGACCAACGCACGCACCCGTAAGGGCCCGCGTAAGCCGATCCGCAAGTAATCGCCCAGGAATATAGACATGGCAAAACCTGCTGCTCGTCCTCGTAAAAAAGTCAAAAAGACAGTGGTTGATGGCATCGCCCACATCCATGCGTCTTTCAACAACACCATCGTGACCATCACCGACCGTCAGGGCAACGCACTGTCCTGGGCTACTTCCGGTGGTTCGGGTTTCCGTGGTTCGCGCAAATCCACCCCGTTCGCAGCCCAGATCGCTGCTGAGCGTGCTGGTCAAGCTGCGCTGGAATATGGTCTGAAGAACCTCGACGTCAACGTCAAGGGCCCAGGTCCAGGTCGTGAATCCGCCGTTCGTGCATTGAACAGCTGCGGCTACAAGATCGCCAGCATCACCGACGTGACGCCTATCCCGCACAACGGGTGCCGTCCGCCGAAGAAGCGTCGCGTGTAATCAGGAGACAGAAGAATGGCACGTTACATTGGTCCAAAATGCAAACTGTCTCGTCGTGAAGGCACCGACCTGTTCCTGAAGAGCGGCGTTCGCGCTCTGGAATCGAAGTGCAACATCGAAGCAGCCCCAGGTATCCACGGCCAGCGCCGTGGCCGTCAGTCCGACTACGGTACCCAGCTGCGCGAGAAGCAAAAAGTCCGTCGTATCTACGGTGTTCTGGAGCGTCAGTTCCGCGGTTACTACCAGGCTGCTGCCTCGAAAAAAGGCGCAACCGGTGAGAACCTGCTGCAACTGCTCGAGTGCCGTCTGGATAACGTCGTTTACCGTATGGGCTTCGGTTCGACTCGTTCCGAATCCCGTCAGCTGGTTTCGCACAAAGCGATCAGCGTCAACGGTAAGACTGTAAACATTCCATCCTACCAAGTTCGTCCGGGTGACGTGGTCGCGGTTCGCGAGAAGTCGCTGAACCAGCTGCGCATTGTTCAAGCCCTTGAACTGTGTGCCCAGCGTGGCCGCGTTGAGTGGGTAGACGTAGATTCTGCTAAGAAGTCGGGCGTTTTCAAGAACGTTCCTGCTCGTGGCGATCTGTCTGCCGACATCAACGAAAACCTGATTGTCGAGCTCTACTCCAAGTAAGGGCTAGAAAATAGGTGCATCCATGCAGATTTCGGTAAATGAGTTCCTGACTCCCCGCCATATTGATGTGCAGGTAGTCAGTCCGACCCGCGCCAAGATTACGCTCGAGCCTCTCGAGCGTGGTTTCGGCCATACCCTGGGCAACGCGCTGCGCCGCATCCTGTTGTCCTCCATGCCTGGCTGTGCAGTAGTCGAGGCCGAGATCGATGGCGTACTCCACGAGTACTCCGCGATCGAAGGTGTTCAGGAAGACGTCATTGAAATCCTGTTGAACCTGAAAGGCCTGGCTATCAAACTGCACGGTCGTGACGAAGTTACGCTGACCTTGTCGAAAAAGGGTTCGGGGGTGGTTACCGCTGCCGATATTCAGCTGGATCACGATGTCGAGATCGTCAACCCCGATCACGTAATCGCGAACCTGGCGTCCAACGGCGCCCTGAACATGAAGCTCACCGTAGCTCGTGGTCGCGGTTACGAGCCGGCTGACTCCCGTCAAACCGACGAAGACGAAAGCCGTAGCATTGGCCGTCTGCAGCTGGACGCTTCGTTCAGCCCGGTGCGTCGTATCGCCTATGTGGTCGAAAACGCCCGTGTTGAACAGCGTACCAACCTGGACAAGCTGGTCATTGATCTGGAAACCAACGGCACCCTGGATCCTGAAGAGGCTATCCGCCGCGCTGCGACCATCCTGCAACAGCAGTTGGCCGCGTTCGTCGACCTCAAAGGTGACAGCGAGCCTGTCGTAGTCGAGCAGGAAGACGAGATCGATCCGATCCTGCTGCGCCCGGTTGACGACCTGGAACTGACTGTACGTTCGGCCAACTGCCTCAAGGCGGAGAACATCTACTACATCGGCGACCTGATTCAGCGTACCGAAGTAGAGCTGTTGAAGACTCCTAACCTGGGCAAGAAGTCCCTGACTGAAATCAAGGACGTTCTGGCCTCTCGTGGTCTGTCTCTCGGCATGCGCCTCGACAACTGGCCGCCTGCAAGTCTTAAGAAAGACGACAAGGCGACCGCCTGATCGTCGTAATCACCGAACGTAGTGTTTGGTAAGGAATGAATCATGCGTCATCGTAAAAGTGGACGTCACCTGAGCCGTACCAGCTCTCACCGCAAGGCTATGTTCCAGAACATGGCAGTGTCGCTGATCGAGCACGAGCTGATCAAAACCACCCTGCCGAAAGCCAAGGAACTGCGCCGCGTTGCCGAGCCGCTGATCACCCTGGCCAAGGAAGACAGCGTTGCTAACCGTCGTCTGGCCTTCGACCGTACCCGTTCGAAGTCCGCTGTTGGCAAACTGTTCAACGACCTGGGCAAGCGTTACGCCACCCGTCAGGGCGGCTACCTGCGCATCCTGAAGTGCGGTTTCCGCGCTGGCGACAACGCGCCTATGGCGTACGTCGAGCTGGTTGATCGTCCGGTCGGCGGTGCTGTAGAAGCTGCTGAGTAAGACGTTCTGTCTGCTACAAAGAACCGGGCCTAGTGCCCGGTTTTTTGTAGCTGTAGGTATTGTTTATTTCTATTGATACAAGTCATGTAATGAATTTGTTCTGAAGCTACCGCTCATCGATACTCCTTCTCAAGCCGGTAGCCGGCATATGAAGACCGATTAGGAGAGCCCATGAGCAAGATTCTCACCACCGCCAGCGGTGCACCTGTAGCCGACAACCAGAATTCCCGCTCCGCAGGCCCACGCGGCCCGCTGCTGCTCGACGACTTCCACCTGATCGAGAAGCTCGCTCACTTCAACCGTGAGAACATCCCTGAGCGCCGTGTGCACGCCAAAGGCTCGGGTGCCTACGGTACCTTCACCGTCACCCGCGATATCACCTCGTACACCAGTGCCAAGCTGTTCGAACAGATTGGCAAGCAGACCGAGACCTTCCTGCGCTTCTCGACGGTCGGCGGCGAGCGTGGCTCGGCGGATACTGAGCGTGACCCACGTGGCTTTGCGGTCAAGTTCTACACCGAGGAAGGCAACTGGGACATCGTTGGCAACAATACCCCGGTGTTCTTCATCCGCGACCCGCTCAAGTTCCCGGACTTTATCCACACCCAGAAGCGCCACCCACAAACCAACCTGAAGAACGCCCAGATGATGTGGGACTTCTGGTCGCACTCGCCCGAGGCGCTGCACCAGGTCACCATCCTGTTCTCCGACCGCGGTATCCCGGACGGTTACCGGCACATGCACGGCTTCGGCAGCCACACCTACAGTCTGATCAATGCCCAAGGCGAGCGCACCTGGGTCAAATGGCACTTCAAAACCCAGCAAGGCATCAAGAACCTGGCTCCGGCCGACGCAGCTCGCCTGGCCGGTACTGACCCGGACTACGCCCAGCGTGACCTGTTCGAGGCCATCGAGCGTGGCGATTTCCCGCGCTGGACCGTATGCATTCAGGTGATGAGCGAGGCCGAGGCGGCAAGCCGTGACGAGAACCCGTTCGACGTGACCAAGACCTGGTCGCAGAAGGACTACCCATTGATCGAAGTCGGTGTGCTGGAGCTCAACCGCAACCCGCTCAATTACTTCGCCGAAGTGGAACAGGCAACATTCGGCCCGAGCAACATGGTCCCGGGTGTCGGCCTGTCGCCTGACCGCATGCTGCAGGGCCGCGTATTCGCTTACGCCGACGCACACCGCTACCGTGTGGGCACCAACCACCAGCAGTTGCCGGTGAACGCCCCGCGCAGCCCGGTGAACAGCTACCAGCGTGATGGCTCGATGGCCATGGGCAGCTACGGCAGCGCGCCGAACTATGAGCCCAACAGCTACGCCTATGCGCCGAAGCAGTCGCCACGCCACGCCGAACCTGCACTGGCCCTCAGCGGCGCGGCGGATCGCCACGACCACCGCGAAGACCAGGATTACTACAGCCACGCCGGTGCGCTGTTCCGCCTGATGAGCGACGAGCAGAAGGCACTGCTGATCAGCAACATCGCAGGCACCATGGCGGGTGTCAGCGAAGACGTGATCCAGCGCCAGTTGCAGTACTTCTACAAGGCTGACCCGGCGTACGGCGAAGGCATCGCCAAGGCACTGGGCGTGAATCTCGCCTAAGTCGAAGTGATAAGAAGAACCGCCCTCATTTGGGCGGTTTTTCAATGAATATCACTACTGTTTAACCGATTTTTTGCATCTAATTGCGCGTTTTTCAGTGACCGCGCGCAAAAGCTGGTTCACACTATGTGCATTAGTCGTTTTCACAGGGAGAATCAGGGCGATGCAAGGTCACCCGGACGTTATCAACTACCTCGTCACGTTGCTGAAGGGCGAACTGGCGGCTCGCGACCAGTACTTCATCCACTCGCGCATGTACGAAGACTGGGGCCTGACCAAGCTCTACGAGCGTATCAACCACGAGATGGAAGAAGAGACGCAGCACGCTGATGCCCTGATGCGCCGTATTCTCATGCTCGAAGGCACTCCCGACATGCGCGCGGACGACCTCGAAGTGGGCAGCACCGTGCCGGAAATGATCGAGGCCGACCTCAAGCTCGAGTACAAGGTGCGTGGCGCGCTGTGCAAAGGCATCGAATTGTGCGAACTGCACAAGGACTACATCAGCCGCGACATTCTGCGCGCGCAACTGGCTGACACCGAAGAAGATCACACCTACTGGCTGGAGAAGCAGCAGGGCCTGATCAAGGCCATCGGCCTGGAGAACTACCTGCAGTCGCAGATGTAAGTTATCCACAGCTTCACGAAAAAGCCCCTGGCATTCACGGTGCCAGGGGCTTTTTTTCATGTCACCCGCAACCGTCAGGCCCGGTCACGCTCCAGCAGCGGCTTGAGGTAGTGCCCGGTATACGACTGTTTCATCTTGGTCAGCTCTTCCGGGGTACCGCAGGCAATGATCTGCCCGCCCTTGGAACCACCTTCCGGCCCCAGGTCCACCAGCCAGTCGGCTGTCTTGATCACATCCAGGTTGTGCTCGATCACCACCACGGTGTTGCCGTGGTCACGCAGGCGGTGCAGCACGTCCAGCAGCTGCTGGATGTCGGCGAAGTGCAGGCCGGTGGTCGGCTCGTCGAGGATGTACAAGGTCTTGCCGGTGTCGCGCTTGGACAGCTCGCGGGACAGCTTCACCCGTTGCGCCTCGCCACCGGACAGGGTGGTCGCCGATTGCCCCAGCTTGATGTACGAAAGACCCACGTCCATCAGCGTCTGCAGCTTGCGCGCCAGCGCCGGTACCGCATCGAAGAACGCACGGGCATCCTCGATGGTCATTTCCAGCACTTCGTGGATGTTCTTGCCCTTGTACTTGATCTCCAGGGTTTCCCGGTTGTAGCGCTTGCTTTTGCAAACGTCGCAGGGCACGTAGATGTCCGGCAGGAAGTGCATCTCGACCTTGATCAGGCCATCGCCCTGGCAGGCCTCGCAACGGCCACCCTTGACGTTGAACGAGAAGCGCCCAGGGCCGTAGCCGCGCGAGCGCGATTCCGGCACGCCGGAGAACAGTTCGCGAATCGGCGTGAAGATACCGGTGTAGGTAGCCGGGTTCGAGCGCGGTGTGCGGCCGATCGGGCTCTGGTCGATATCCACCACCTTGTCCAGGTGCTGCAGGCCGTCCATGCTGGTGTGCGGCGCAGCTTCCAGGGTGCTTGCACCATTGAGGGCAGTGGCGGCGAGGGGGAACAGGGTGTTGTTGATAAGCGTCGACTTGCCCGAGCCGGACACGCCGGTCACGCAGGTCAGCAGACCGATCGGGATTTCAAGGTCGACGTTCTGCAAGTTGTTGCCGCGTGCGCCCTTGAGCTTGAGCTGCAGTTTTTTGTTGCGCGGGGTGCGCTTGGCGGGCACGACGATCTTCTTGCGGCCGGACAGGTACTTGCCGGTCAGCGAATCTGGGTGGTCCATGACCTCCTGTGGCGAGCCCTCAGCAACGATCTGGCCACCGTGCACGCCGGCACCTGGGCCGATGTCCACCACGTAGTCGGCCAGACGTATGGCGTCCTCGTCGTGCTCCACCACGATCACCGTGTTACCCAGGTCGCGCAGGTGGTTGAGGGTGGCCAGCAGGCGGTCGTTGTCCCGTTGATGAAGACCGATGGACGGTTCGTCAAGGATGTACATCACTCCGACCAGGCCGGCACCAATCTGGCTGGCCAGGCGGATACGCTGGGCCTCACCGCCAGACAGCGTGTCGGCACTGCGATCGAGGGTCAGGTAGTCGAGGCCGACGTTGACCAGGAACTGCAGGCGTTCGCAGATCTCCTTGAGGATCTTTGCCGCAATCTCGCCGCGGCGGCCGGTCAGGGTCAGGTCACCGAAATAGCTGCTGGCCTCACCGATCGGCAGGTTGGTCACTGCCGGCAGGGTCTTCTCGCCAACCCACACGTGGCGGGCTTCGCGGCGCAGGCGGGTGCCACGACAATCCGGGCAGGGCTGGGTGCCGAGGAACTTGGCCAGCTCTTCACGCACGGTGGCCGATTCGGTCTCGCGATAGCGGCGTTCGAGGTTCGGCACGATGCCTTCGAACGGGTGCGAGCGCTTGACGATATCGCCGCGGTCGTTGAGGTACTTGAAGTCGACGCTCTGCTTGCCGCTGCCTTGCAGGATCACCTTCTGGTGCTCGGCTGACAGTTCACCGAACGGCTCTTCCAGGCTGAAGCCGTAATGCGCGGCCAGCGAGCCGAGCATCTGGAAGTAATACACGTTGCGCCGGTCCCAGCCGCGAATCGCGCCTTCGGCCAGGGTCAGCTCGCTGTTGACCAGGCGCTTGGTATCGAAGAACTGCTTCACCCCAAGGCCATCGCAGGTCGGGCAGGCACCGGCCGGGTTGTTGAAGGAGAACAGCTTCGGCTCCAGTTCGCTGATCGCGTGGCCGCACACCGGGCAGGCGAAGCGCGCGGAGAAGATCATCTCTTCGCCGGGCTCGTCGTCCATGGGCGCTACCAAGGCGATGCCATCGGCCAGCTTCAGCGCGGTTTCGAACGACTCGGCCAGGCGCTGTTGCAGGTCGGCGCGGACCTTGAAACGGTCCACTACCACATCGATGCTGTGCTTCTTCTGCTTGTCCAGCTTCGGCAGTTCGTCGAGCTCATAAAGCTTGCCGTTGACCCGCGCACGCACGAAGCCCTGGGCGCGCAACTCGTCGAATACCGCCAGGTGCTCACCCTTGCGCTCGCGCACGACCGGCGCCAGCAGCATCAGCTTGCTGCCTTCAGGGCGCTCCAGTACCAAGTCGACCATCTGGCTGATCGTTTGCGCTTCCAGTGGGATGTCATGGTCCGGGCAGCGCGGCGTACCGACGCGGGCGTACAGCAGGCGCAGGTAGTCGTAGATCTCGGTGATGGTGCCGACCGTCGACCTTGGGTTGTGCGATGTCGACTTCTGCTCGATGGAAATCGCCGGCGACAGGCCTTCGATCGTGTCGACGTCGGGCTTTTCCATCATCGACAGGAATTGCCGGGCATAGGCCGACAGCGATTCCACGTAGCGGCGCTGGCCCTCGGCGTAGAGTGTGTCGAACGCCAGGGACGACTTGCCGGATCCGGACAGGCCGGTGATCACGATAAGCTTGTCCCGCGGCAGGGTCAGGTCGATGTTCTTCAGGTTGTGGGTACGTGCCCCACGAATCAGGATCTTGTCCACTGCGGCCTCGCTCGGCGGGCATAAACAAGGAAGTATACGGCGCGCTGCCAGTACGCGGCAAAGCGTCGCGTAGATGCCGTCAAGCTGTCGGACTGATAGAATCGCCGCCGGTTCACACGAGGTTTATCCATGCACGACACCCACAACGAGCGCATGAGCAGCGGCGAAACCCGCGCTGCTGGCGGCCTGGCCCTGGTCTTTGCCTTTCGTATGCTGGGCATGTTCATGGTCTTGCCGGTGCTGGCCACCTACGGCATGGACCTGGCCGGCGCTACCCCTGCGCTGATCGGCCTGGCGATAGGCGCCTATGGCCTGACCCAGGCGGTATTGCAGATCCCGTTCGGGATGATTTCCGACCGCATTGGCCGCCGGCCCGTCATTTACCTGGGGCTGGTGGTCTTTGCCCTGGGTAGCCTGCTGGCGGCTCAGGCAGACTCCATCTGGGGGGTAATCGCCGGGCGTATCCTGCAGGGCGCCGGAGCGATTTCCGCCGCGGTCATGGCCTTGCTCTCGGACCTGACCCGCGAGCAGCACCGGACCAAGGCGATGGCGATGATCGGCATGAGCATCGGCTTGTCGTTTGCCGTGGCCATGGTCATCGGCCCATTGCTCACAAGCCACTTCGGCTTGTCAGGATTGTTCCTGGCTACCGCAGGACTAGCGCTGGTGGGTATCCTGCTGATTGCCTTTGTCGTCCCCAATACCCACAGCACATTGCAGCATCGCGAGTCGGGTGTGGCGCGCCAGGCACTCGGCCCGACCCTGCGTCATCCGGACCTTCTGCGCCTGGATGCGGGCATTTTCATCCTCCATGCCATCCTCATGGCCAGCTTCGTCGCGCTGCCGCTGGCCTTCGTCGAACGCGGAGAGCTGCCCAAGGAGCAGCACTGGTGGGTATACCTGACCGCGCTGTTGATCTCATTTTTTGCAATGATCCCGTTCATCATCTACGGCGAAAAAAAGCGCAAGATGAAACGCGTCCTGGCCGGTGCGGTCAGTGTCCTGCTGCTGACGGAAGTGTTCTTCTGGCAGTGGGCTGACGGTTTGCGCGGACTGGTGATTGGCACCGTGGTATTCTTTACCGCATTCAACCTGCTGGAGGCCTCGTTGCCTTCGCTGGTGAGCAAGGTGTCGCCTGCTGGTGGCAAGGGGACGGCGATGGGGGTGTATTCCACCAGCCAGTTCCTCGGCGCTGCCCTGGGAGGCATCCTCGGTGGCTGGCTGTTCCAGCACGGCGGGCTGAACATGGTGTTCCTTGGTTGCGCAGTCCTGTGTGCCATCTGGTTGGTCGTCGCCTTGCGCATGAACGAGCCGCCCTATGTGACCAGCCTGCGCATGCCGCTGACGCCAGAGGCCGTTCGGGAAGCCGGCTTGACCGAGCGCCTGATGGCCGTGCCGGGTGTGACCGACGCCGTGGTGGTGGCAGATGAAGCCGCCATCTATATCAAACTGGATACGAAAATTTTGGACCGTGCGACCCTCGAGCGACTGGTGAATCCAGCCTCTTCGGCGTGCGAAGCCTAGGAGAACGTTATGGCCCGTGGGGTTAACAAAGTCATTCTGGTCGGCACCTGTGGCCAGGATCCCGAAGTCCGCTACCTGCCCAACGGTAACGCCGTGACCAACCTGAGCCTGGCCACCAGCGAGCAGTGGACCGACAAGCAGTCGGGCCAGAAGGTCGAGCGTACCGAGTGGCACCGTGTGTCGCTGTTCGGCAAGGTTGCCGAAATCGCCGGCGAGTACCTGCGCAAAGGTTCGCAGTGCTACATCGAAGGCAAGCTGCAGACCCGCGAGTGGGAAAAGGACGGCATCAAGCGTTACACCACCGAGATCATCGTTGACATCAACGGCACCATGCAGCTCCTCGGCGGTCGTCCGCAGGGCCAGCAGCAGGGCGGTGACCCGTACAATCAGGGTGGCGGCAACTACAACCAGGGTGGCGGCCAGCAGCAACAGTACAACCAGGCCCCGCCACGCCAGCAGGCCCAGCGCCCGCAGCAGCAACAGCGCCCGGCGCCGCAGCAGCCAGCACCGCAGCCGGCAGCTGACTTCGACAGCTTCGATGACGATATTCCGTTCTGATTGAACGGTCTGGCGTCTGGCTGGAACCAAAGAACCCAGGGCATGTGCCCTGGGTTTTTTTATGCCTGCCGTTTAGTAAAACAACCGTGGCTCTGGCGAATCCAGCAGGCTCGCCAGCTTGGTCAGGGCAAAGCCCAGCTCCTGGCGGCTGGGGGCCATCAAAGCAATGCGCACTCCGCACACGGCGTGGCTGCGCTCGGGCAGGAACTGGCTGCCACTGACCACCGTGACACCATTGTTGCGCGCTAGATTGGCGAACTCGTCACTGGTCCAGGGCTCAGGCAGTTCCAGCCAGATGTGGAAGCTGTTGGGCTGGCTGCGGATGCTGTACTTGCCCAGGATCTCGCCCGCCATTTGCTGGCGCGCAGCCGCTTCTTCCTGCTGCACCTGCACCAGCTGGTCGGCCATGCCGCTGTTGATCAGGTTGCTGGCCAGCTGCGCCATCAACGGCGACGGCATCCAGACGCTGCTGCGCACCATCGACGACAGCCGCGAGAGGGTTTGCGGCGGGGCGTACAGGTAGCCGATGCGTAGCGCCGGCAGCACGCTTTTGGACAGGCTGGTGAGGTACACCGAGCGTTCAGGGGCATAGGCGGCAAGCGGCTGGTAATCCGGGGCGGGTTCGAGAAAGCCGTAGATGTCGTCATCGACGATGAACAGGTCGAACTCGCGAGCGATCTGCGCAATGGCCTCGCGCCGCGCGTGGGGCATGATCGAGTTGGTCGGGTTCTGGTGCGTGGTGACGCAAACCAGTAGCGAAGGGCGGTGTTCCAGGCATGCTGCACGCAGTGCCTCGGGAATCAGGCCGAACTCG
Source organism: Pseudomonas sp. NPDC086566 (assembly GCF_050280885.1). NCBI lineage: Bacteria > Pseudomonadati > Pseudomonadota > Gammaproteobacteria > Pseudomonadales > Pseudomonadaceae > Pseudomonas > Pseudomonas sp. NPDC086566. Next base: position 215,690 of record NZ_JBNNWD010000010.1, on the reverse strand, counting down.
TCCATGGCCACACCGCGCAGGCGACGGCCCATGCTGTGGGCCAGGGAGATGATGCCTGGGTAGCAGAACGACTCGCACAGCACCACGTCATCACTCTTCGACAGGCTGCTGATGGCCACCAGCAAGCCATGCTGGGCGCCGGACGTCAGCACCACCTGCTGCCAGCGGGCTTCGGGTAGCCAGCGCCTGATCCAGGCCGCACCTGCCTGCTTGTGCGTCGCATGGCCGCCTTCGGTGACATAGTCCAGCACCTGGGCCAGGTCGGGCGCCTCGGCCAGCTCGTTGATGGCGCCGCGCAGCCAGTCGGTCATGTGGGCGTCATTGGGCTTGATGATCGACAGGTCGATCTGTCCGCTTTCGCGCTCGGTGCTGGCAGGCCCAGGCCGCGCAGGCGGGGCAGGGGGCTGCGCCTGACGTTGCGGCAGCACGAACGTCCCGCGCCCGACTTCGCCCACCACCAGGCCACGCTTGGCGGCTTCGTCATAGGCTCGGCCGATGGTGCCGGGGGTCACGCCCAGTGACTCGGCCAGATCCTTGAGGGTTGGCAAGCGATCGCCGGCCACCAGCCGGCCACTGCCGATGTCCTGCTCCAGGGCGTCGGCAATCATCAGGTAGACCGGCTGCGCCAGGTCGCTGTAATGAGGAACCCACATAGAAATGGCACCAGAATCTGCGAGAACGCGAAAGCCTAGCACGAATGGTCTGATGGAAGTAATTGTGTTTTCCTACACGTAAATTACATCGATTGAATCGCATCGATATTCCGATCGTCATCTTCGAGAAGCGTCGCTTGCCAGAGCTCGAGCTGCTTGGGTTACGTCGCCTCACGTTGAGAAAATAGAAACCCTTTTGAAATCAATGGCTTGATTTGATCGATGCAATCGTCGCCCTGTACGCAACATGAAAGGCATTGAGTCGATGTTATTTTTGTAATTACAATGATTGCGTCGATTCAATGCGCGAAGCTTTCACCGGCTTCAGTCGCTCAATCGTCCCGCTGTGACCGGCTTCATAAAACACAAACATCTGCCGCCGACACCGACTGGCCTCAGGCCGCAACATGGAATATCACTGCAAATGGAAAGTGCACACCTGCATCAAGGCGCTGAGCTTCAAGCCTCACTGGAGATCCGTCTGCCCTGGGTCATCTCCAGCGCCTGGCAAACCCTGCTGAACAACACACCGCTCGACTTCGAGACAAGCAAGGAAATCTATCCACAGCTCAAGGACCAGGCGCAGGACGTGCTGGGCAAGGCGCTGTGCCAACAGATGCGTGGCTTTGTCGCGGACCCGTACCTGACCAGCATGATCGTGCGCAATTGCCCGCGGGATCGTGATGTTCCGCCCACGCCTTACTCAGGTGTGCTCAGCCCGCGCAGCACGCCGGTCGCGTGCCTGGTCAGCCTGACCATGCAGAGCCTGATGGAGATCAACCCGGTGGTCTACGAGGGCGAAAACGATGGCCGGCTGTTCCGCCATGTTATTCCGTCGCGCCATTCATCCAGCCACAAGAGCTCCCATGGCTCTCGGCTGCGCTTCTCCTATCACGTGGACAACCCGGACCTGCCGCTGTCTTCCGAGCCCCTTGGCGCCACTTCGTGCTGCCCGGAGTACCTCTCGTTCTTTGGCATGCGTTGCGACCCGCGCATCAGCACCACCCTGGTCAGCCTTGATGCCGTGGTGGCGGCATTGCCCGCAACCACCGTGCGCGAACTGTGCCTGCCACAGTTCGAGATCCGCCGCCCTGACTCGTTTAGCGGCAACCGCCGTTGCACGGCCGAACTCCCGATTCTGGTGCGCGGCCATGCCGGTGAATGGTTGTGCCGTTTCGACAGCGAAAACACCCACGGTCTCAACCTGCGGGCCGAGCAGGCGCTGGCCAGCTTGCGCGGCGTGCTGGAAACCCGTCGCTTCGACGAACCACACCTGCTGCTGCCGGGCGACTTCATGGTCTTCAAGAACCAGCGTGTGCTGCATGCCCGCGATGGCTTCGAGCCGCAGAACGATGGCGCAGACCGCTGGCTGTTGCGTCTGTTCGCGGTCAACGACCTGAACCGCGTGCATTTCGTCCGGGCCGACCACCTCTACGAAGTGCTCTCCTGATTTTTTACTGACTCGACGGACGTACCGATATGGAACTGTTAGGCGCCTTCTGGGCGGAACACTGGTTACTGGCGATCCTGATGCTGGGCGCCATCGCATTCGTTGCCGGCTTTGTCGACAGTATCGCCGGGGGTGGCGGGCTGTTTCTGGTGCCGGGCTTTCTGCTGGTGGGCATGCCACCGCAGGTTGCCCTGGGGCAAGAGAAGCTGGTCAGTACCCTGGGCACCCTCGCGGCCATCCGCAACTTCCTGGCCAACAGTAAGATGGTCTGGCAGGTGGCACTGGTCGGTGTGCCATTTTCATTGCTCGGGGCTTACCTGGGCGCGCACCTGATCGTCTCGATCCCCCAGGAAACCGTGGGCAAGATCATCCTGGCGCTGATCCCGTTCGGCATCCTCATCTTCCTCACCCCCAAGGACCGCCCGGTGGAGGAGCGCGAGCTGTCGCCGCGCATGCTGTTCACCGTGGTTCCGCTGACCTGCCTGGCCATTGGCTTCTACGACGGTTTCTTCGGTCCCGGCACCGGCAGCATGTTCATCATCGCGTTCCACTACCTGCTGCGCATGGACCTGGTCTCCAGCTCCGCCAACTCCAAGACCTTCAACTTCGCCTCCAACATCGGCGCGCTGGTGGCGTTCGTCATGGCGGGCAAGGTCGTTTACCTGCTGGCACTACCGCTGGTGGCCTGCAACATCCTCGGCAACCACCTGGGCAGCGCCCTGGCCCTGCGCAAAGGCAATGAAGTGGTGCGCAAGGCGCTGGTGTTCTCAATGCTCTGCCTGTTTACCAGCCTGGGTGTTAAGTACCTGGCCTGACCTTTCAAAGGAGATAATTGATGAAAACTGCATTCGTGACCGGCGCTTCTTCGGGCTTTGGTCTGGCCATCTGCCGCACCCTGATCGGCAAGGGTTATCGTGTGATCGGCGCCGCCCGGCGCATGGACAAGCTGCAAGCGCTGGAAGCCGAGTTGGGCGTCAATTTCATTGCGCTGGCGCTGGATGTCACCGATCCGCAGTCGATCGAGGCGGCGTTTGAACAAGTCCGTGACGCCTCGCTGCAAATTGACCTGCTGGTGAACAATGCCGGGCTGGCGCTGGGTGTCGACCGTGCCCAGGCCAGCAGCAGCGAGAACTGGCAGCAGATGATCGACACCAACATCACCGGCCTGGCCATGGTGACCCACAAGGTCCTGCCGCAGATGGTGGAAGCCGATAGCGGCATGATCATCAACATGGGGTCCATCGCCGGCACCTATCCGTACCCGGGCGGCAATGTGTATGGCGCCAGCAAGGCCTTCGTTCGCCAGTTTAGCCTCAACCTGCGCGCCGACCTCGCAGGCACCCGTGTGCGGGTGAGCAATATCGAACCGGGCTTGTGCTCGGGTACCGATTTCTCGGTGGTGCGCCTGAACGGTGACCTGGATGCCGTGCAAGCGCTGTACCGCGACGTGGAGGCCATCCAGCCCGAAGATATCGCCGCCACGGTGGCCTGGATTGCCGAGCAACCGGGGCATGTGAATATCAACACCGTCGAGATCATGCCGGTGGCCCAGAGCAGCGCGGCTCTCAATGTGGCGCGTAATCTGCCGCGGTGTTGATTGGCGTATGCAATGACTGACTGGGGCCTGCTCAACGTTATCCTCAGACCCAGCCGCCTCACTAATTGCTTCTACTGAAGTTGGTGTGCTGACAGCCCTAGGTACTCGCCAAACCATGTGCAGCGCCTATGAGATCGAGCGCCGCCCACGCGGCGCATCGCGGATAAATCCGCTCCTACATCCGTTTCGAGCCAGTTATTCCAGGGACCTTGCGTGCGCCGCCTTGGCACATGCCTGGACATAGGTGTACCGGCAGCAGCGATACCTTCGATTACGAATGGAAAAACAAGGCGGACAGCGGTGGCCTGTCAGGAGGAATTGGCCCGAAACAGATGTAGGAGCGGATTTATCCGCGATGCGCCGCGTGGGCGGCGCTCGATCTCACAGGCGCTGAAGAGCTCAAGGCATACACCGGCAGCCCCAACGCAACCCCCAGACACAATCAATCCCCCCTCCCGTGACTCATGTCATCGCACCTTCTCGTTTCTTGACTAGTCTTATCTACTGGCGGCCATCAATTGGCCGCCACCGTGACTACCAAGAGGCGCCGGCCATGTTCCGTGCGTCAAACCTGATCAGGAGTGCACGATGGATCTCAACCGTCGGCAGTTCTTCAAGGTCGCCGCTGTCGGCCTTGGAGGCTCGAGCCTGGCGGCGTTGGGCATGGCCCCGACGCCGGCCTTCGCCGAGCAGGTGCGCCACTTCAAGCTGGCGCATACGAAGGAAACCCGCAACACTTGCCCTTACTGCTCGGTCGGCTGCGGGCTGATCATGTACAGCCAGGGCGATGCGGGCAAGAACGTCAAACAGAACATCATCCACATCGAAGGCGACGCCGATCACCCGGTCAACCGTGGCACCCTGTGCCCGAAAGGTGCCGGCCTGCTCGACTTCATCCACAGCCCCAGCCGCCTCAAGTACCCCGAAGTGCGCAAGCCGGGCAGCAACGAGTGGGTGCGGGTCAGCTGGGACGAGGCGCTCGACCGCGTTGCCGATCTGATGAAGAGGGACCGCGACGCGAACTTCATCGAGAAGAATGCCCAGGGGCAAACGGTAAACCGCTGGCTCACCACCGGTTTCCTCGCTGCTTCCGCCGCCTCAAGCGAGGCTGGCTACCTGACCCACAAGGTCGTCCGCGCTACAGGCATGCTGGGGTTCGATAACCAGGCACGTGTCTGACATGGCCCGACGGTGGCAAGTCTTGCCCCGACGTACGGCCGTGGCGCCATGACCAACCACTGGTCCGATATCGCCAACGCGAATCTGGTCCTGGTAATGGGTGGCAACGCAGCAGAAGCGCATCCATGCGGCTTCAAATGGGTGACCGAGGCCAAGGCACACAACCAGGCGCGGCTGATCGTGGTCGACCCGCGGTTTACCCGTACCGCTTCGGTGGCGGACTACTACGCGCCGATCCGTACCGGTACCGACATCGCCTTCATGGGTGGGCTGATCAACTACCTGCTGAGCAATGACAAGATCCAGCACGAGTACGTGCGCAACTACACCGACGTGTCGTTCATCGTTAAAGAAAGCTATGGCTTCGAGGACGGGCTGTTCAGCGGCTACGACGAGGCCAAGCGTGTGTATGCGGATAAGTCCGGCTGGGGCTACGAGCTGGGCGAGGATGGTTTCGCCAAAGTCGACCCGACCTTGCAGCACCCCCGCTGCGTGTACCAGCTGATGAAACAGCACTACAGCCGCTACACCCCGGAACTTGCCAGCATGACCTGCGGCATGCCGCAGGACGCCATGATGAAAGTCTGGGAAGAGATCGCCACCTGCTCGGTACCGGGCAAGACCATGACGATCCTCTACGCACTCGGCTGGACGCAGCATTCCATCGGCGCGCAGATCATCCGCAGTGCGGCCATGGTCCAGTTGCTGCTGGGTAACGTCGGCATGCCGGGTGGCGGGGTCAACGCCCTGCGCGGGCATTCGAACATTCAGGGCCTGACCGACCTCGGCCTTCTGTCCAATTCACTGCCGGGCTACCTGACCCTGGCAGGCGATGCCGAGCAGGACTACGCCGCCTATATCGACAAGCGCGCTTCCAAGCCGCTGCGCCCGGGGCAGCTGTCGTACTGGCAGAACTACGGCAAGTTCCACGTCAGCCTGATGAAGGCCTGGTATGGGCCGAACGCGACGGCGGAAAACAACTGGGGCTATGACTGGCTGCCCAAGCTCGATGTGCCGGCATACGACGTGCTGCGCATGTTCGAAATGATGAGCCAGGGCAAGGTCAACGGCTACATGTGCCAGGGCTTCAACCCGATCGCTGCGCTACCGGACAAGAACCGCGTCACTGCGGCCCTGGGCAAGCTCAAGTGGCTGGTGATCATGGACCCGCTGGCCACCGAAACCTCGGAGTTCTGGCGCAACGCCGGGCCGTTCAACGATGTCGACACGGCCAATATCCAGACCGAGGTGATCCGCCTGCCCACCACCTGTTTCGCCGAGGAGGATGGTTCCCTGGTCAACAGCAGCCGCTGGCTGCAGTGGCACTGGAAGGGCGCCGACGGCCCGGGCGAGACCCGCACCGACGTGCAGATCATGAGCGAGCTGTTCATTCGCCTGCGCCAGCGCTATCAGGCAGAAGGCGGGGCCTATCCAGACGCCATCATGAACATCCACTGGCCGTACAAGATTCCTGAAGAGCCCTCACCGGAGGAGCTGGCCAGGGAGATGAACGGCTGGGCAGTGACTGATGTCACCGACCCGACCGGTGCGGTCATCAAGGCTGGCCAGCAGCTGTCCGGCTTCGGCCAACTCAAGGATGACGGCAGTACCGCCTCCGGCTGCTGGATCTTCGCCGGCTGCTGGACCGAGCAAGGCAACCAGATGGCCCGCCGCGACAACAGCGACCCGTACGGCATGCACCAGGTGCAGAACTGGGCCTGGGCGTGGCCGGCCAACCGCCGCATCCTCTACAACCGCGCGTCCAGCGACCCGCAAGGCAAGCCGTGGGAGCCGGAGAAGAAGCGCCTGGTGTGGTGGAACGGCAAGGCCTGGACCGGCACCGATGTGCCCGACTTCAAGGTCGACTCGCCACCCGAGGCGGGAATGAACCCGTTCATTATGAACCCCGAAGGTGTGGCACGGTTCTTCGCCATCGACAAGATGGCCGAAGGCCCGTTCCCCGAGCACTACGAGCCGTTCGAGACGCCGATTGGCATCAACCCGCTGCACCCGCAGAACAAGAAGGCCACCAGCAACCCGGCCGGGCGGATCTTCGATTCCGTGTGGGACACCCTTGGCAAGCACGAGGAGTTCCCGTACGCGGCGACCACCTACCGGCTGACCGAGCACTTCCACTTCTGGAGCAAGCACTGCCGCCTCAATGCCATCGCCCAGCCCGAGCAGTTCGTCGAGATCGGCGAGGTGCTGGCCAACGAAAAAGGCATCAAGGCCGGTGACCGGGTGCGGGTGTCGAGCAAGCGTGGCCATATCGACGCGGTGGCGGTGGTGACCAAGCGGATTCGCCCGCTGCAGGTCAACAACCAGACGGTGCACCAGATCGGCATCCCGCTGCACTGGGGCTTCACCGGGACCACGCGGCATGGCTACCTGACCAACACCCTGGTGCCGTTCCTTGGTGATGGCAACACCCAGACGCCAGAGTCCAAGTCGTTCCTCGTCAAAGTGGAGAAACTCTGATGGCCAGCCAAGACATCATCGCCCGCTCGGCCACCACCACCGTTCCGCCTTCGGTACGCCAGCTGGACGAGGTCGCCAAACTGATCGACACCACCAAGTGCATCGGTTGCAAGGCCTGCCAGGTGGCGTGCTCGGAATGGAACGAACTGCGTGACGAGGTCGGCCACAACCACGGCACCTATGACAACCCCCAGGACCTCACCGCCGAAACCTGGACCCTGATGCGCTTCACCGAGCACGAACGCGACGACGGCAACCTGGAGTGGCTGATTCGCAAGGACGGCTGCATGCACTGCGCCGAGCCGGGCTGCCTGAAGGCCTGCCCTAGCCCGGGCGCGATCATCAAGCATGCCAACGGCATCGTCGACTTCAACCAGGACCACTGCATCGGCTGCGGCTACTGCATCACCGGCTGCCCGTTCAATATCCCGCGCATCTCGCAGAAGGACCACAAGGCGTACAAGTGCACTCTGTGTTCCGACCGCGTGACCGTGGGCCTGGAGCCGGCCTGTGTAAAGACCTGCCCGACCGGGGCGATCGTGTTCGGCACCAAGGAGGAGATGAAGGTGCATGCCGCCGAGCGTATCGTCGACCTCAAGTCACGCGGCTTCGAGCAGGCCGGGCTGTACGACCCGGACGGTGTCGGCGGCACCCACGTGATGTATGTGCTGCACCACGCCGACACACCGAAGCTGTACGCCGGCCTGCCGGACCAACCGGTGATCAGCCCGCTGGTGGGCTTGTGGAAGGGCTTCACCAAACCGCTGGCGCTGTTGGCCATGGGCGCGGCGGTGCTGGCCGGGTTCTTCCACTACGTGCGGGTTGGCCCGCAGCGGGTCGAGGAAGACGAGCACCCGACGGCACCGGATAACAGCGTGCACACGGTGGACCCTGCGGTGCATGTCTATGACCCGACCAAGCCCGGCGGGCAAGGGGAGCAGCGGCCATGAACGATAACAAACCCATCCTGCGCTACAACGCCAACGAGCGGACCAACCACTGGATCGTCGCCATCCTGTTCATGACGGCAGGCCTTTCCGGGCTGGCGCTGTTCCACCCGGCACTGTTCTGGCTCAGCCATCTGTTTGGCGGCGGGCCATGGACACGCATCCTGCACCCATTCCTGGGCGTGGCGATGTTCGTGTTCTTCCTCGGCCTGGTGGTGCGCTTCTGGCGCGCCAACTTCATCACCGCCAACGACCGCCTGTGGCTGCGCCGCGTTGACCGGGTGATGCTGAACCAGGAGGAGGGAGTGCCACCGATCGGCAAGTACAACGCCGGGCAGAAGTTGCTGTTCTGGACACTGCTGGTGTGCATGCTGGTGTTGTTGCTCAGCGGCGTGGTGATCTGGCGCGCGTATTTCAGCCAGCTGTTCGGTATCGAGGTCATTCGCCTGTCGGCGCTGGCCCATGCCCTGGCGGCTTTCGTGCTGATCCTCAGCATCATCGTGCACATCTACGCCGGTATCTGGATCAAGGGCTCGATCGGCGCCATGCTGCATGGCTGGGTCAGCCGCGCCTGGGCACGCAAGCACCATGAGTTGTGGTACCGCGAAGTGACCGGCGACAAGACGCCGGGCAATCACGGGCGAAAAGAAGGATGAGCGCTTGAGCACGATACTCGAACCCGGGCAGATCGAGGCGTCGGCAGTGATGCCGCCGTTTCTGCATCTGCCGCCCCCCAATCTGTTTGCACTGCGCGCAGCACGCCTGGAGCACTTGGCTGAGGGCAATGCGCTTGGCGACTACCTGCTGCTGATCGCTCAACTGTGCCGCGTCCAGCAGCAGCTTGTGGATAACCCTCCCGATAGTTTGCCGGTGGCCGAGGAGCGCCAGCGCTTGTGCATAAGTCATGGCCTGCCGCCGTTGGCAGCCGACGGCCTGGTACGGGAGGGGCCTTGGCTGGTCTGGTTAGAGGCCTTGCTCTTGCACTTCGATAGCGAGGCCAATGGCGCGCTGGGCGAAGCACTGCAGGCCCTGCGCGACAGTGACGACAGCCAGCGCAAGGGCTGGGGGATCGCCTTGCTGGCCGGCCAGTACGATGCGGTGCCGGCGGCGTTGGTACCGTTCATTGGCGCCGCCTTGCAGGCAGCCTGGTCGAGCTGGTTGCTGGCGTTGCCAGTACCTGAACTGAAGCCCGCCGGTAGTCTGGCGCAGTGCCCGGCCTGCGGTTCGCCGGCAATGGCCGGGGTGGTGCGCAACCGTGGCAAGCATAACGGTCTACGTTACCTGGCGTGTTCGCTGTGTGCCTGTGAGTGGCATGTGGTGCGGGTCAAGTGCGTGTATTGCGAATCGAGCAAGGATCTGCGTTACACCAGCCTCGAAGACGACCGCCACGCGCCGGGCAAGGCGCCGCTACGGGCCGAATGCTGCCCGGGATGCTCAAGCTACCTGAAGCAGCATTATCTGGAAAACGATGCGGCGGCCGAGCCGCTGGCTGATGACCTGGCCAGTCTGGCGCTGGATATCAGGCTGGACGAGGAGGGCTTCCATCGCCTGGCACCCAACCTGCTGCTCGCGCCCGGGTAGTGTCTACACTGTAATACCGAGTCGCCTGCTTCGCGGGTAAACCCGCTCCCACAAGCTGCCGCGCAACCTGAAGGCTGGCGCTGGACCTGTGGGAGCGGGTTTACCCGCGAAAGGGCCATCAAAGACAACGGATCAGTCCAAGGTAGTACTGCATGTCCTCCAGCCTAGCCAGCGACACCCCACGCCTACCCTCCATCGACACCCTCCTGCGCCACCCGGCCTGCCTCGCGCTGACCGACCGCCACGGCCGCGACATCGTGCTGGCCACCCTGCGCCAATTGCTCGATGACCTGCGCGACCCCGCCCGTCACGGCTACCTCGGCGCCGCCGAACTGGCCCCTGAAATCCTCCTCGGTCGTGCAGGCGAACGCCTTTCGATCCAGCAACGCAGCCAGGTCCGCCGCGTATTCAACCTTACCGGCACCGTGCTGCACACCAACCTCGGTCGCGCGCTGCTGCCCGAGGAGGCGGTCGAGGCCATGCAGACTGCCGCCCGCTACCCGCTCAACCTGGAGTTCGACCTGGCCACCGGCAAACGCGGCGATCGCGACGACCTGATCGAAGGCCTGATCCGCGAGCTGACCGGTGCCGAGGCCGTCACCGTGGTCAACAACAATGCCGCCGCCGTACTGCTGGCGCTCAACAGCCTGGGCGCACGCAAGGAGGGCATCATCAGTCGCGGCGAACTGATCGAGATTGGCGGTGCCTTCCGCATTCCCGACATCATGGCAAGGGCCGGGGTGAAGCTTCACGAAGTCGGCACCACCAACCGCACCCACGCCCGCGACTATGAAGCCGCCATCGGCCCGCGCACCGGCCTGCTGATGCGCGTGCACTGCAGCAACTACAGCATTCAGGGCTTTACCCATCAGGTACCGACTGCCGAACTGGCGCGTATCGCTCACCAGCATGACTTGCCACTGCTCGAAGACCTCGGCAGCGGCAGCCTGCTTGACCTCACGCGCTGGGGCCTGCCCGCCGAACCGACGGTGCGCCAGGCCTTGGCCGATGGTGCCGATATCGTCACGTTCAGTGGCGACAAGCTGCTGGGCGGCCCCCAGGCCGGGATCATCGTCGGTAGCAAAGCCTTGATCGCCAGGATCAAGAAGAACCCGCTCAAGCGCGCACTGCGGGTCGACAAGATCACCCTCGCCGCGCTCGAGGCGGTGCTGGCGCTATACCGCAACCCTGATCGCCTGGCCGAACGCTTGCCGAGCCTGCGCCTGCTGACCCGCGGCCAGGCCGGGATCCAGGCCCAGGCCGAACGCCTGGCTCCGGAGCTCAAGGCGCACCTTGGTGAGCAATGGCAAGTCAGCGTCGAGCCGGCGCTGGGCATGATCGGCAGCGGCAGCCAGCCAGTGGCGCGGCTGCCCAGTGCGGCGCTGTGCCTGCGCCCGCTCGTGTCGAAGAAGCTGCGCGGGCGCAGCCTGCATGTGCTGGAGCGTGCCTTGCGCGACCTGCCGGTACCGGTGCTTGGGCGCATCGCTGGCGACGCCCTGTGGCTCGACCTGCGCCAGCTCGACGATGAGGCCCAGTGGCTGGCGCAGTTGCCGGCCCTACAACTTGGGCCCGTGCAATGATCGTCGGCACCGCCGGCCACATCGACCACGGCAAGACCGCGCTGCTTCAGGCCCTCACCGGCCAGGCCGGGGATCAGCGCCAGGAAGAGCGCGCGCGTGGCATGACCATCGACCTCGGCTACCGCTACGCGGCGCTGGCCGAAGGGGCTGCATTGACTGGCTTCATCGATGTGCCGGGCCATGAGCGGTTCATCCACAACATGCTGGCCGGCGCCCATGGCATCGACCTGGTGCTGCTGGTGGTGGCCGCTGACGATGGGGTGATGCCTCAGACCCGGGAGCACCTGGCGATCATCGAGCTGCTGGGGATTCCCCAGGCGCTGGTGGTGATCAGCAAATGTGACCGGGTCGAGCCCGCTCGTCTGGCAGAGGTGCAGGCGCAGGTCAGGGAGTTGCTGGCGGCGGGGCCTTACGCAAAGGCACGGCAGTTCCCCGTGTCGAGCATCACCGGGCAGGGTATCGAGGTGTTGCGTCGAGCCTTGCTGGAGGCCGAAGTGCGGGTGCGTCAACGCAGCGCACGCGGGGGCTTTCGCCTGGCCGTCGATCGCGCCTTCGCCGTGACCGGTGCCGGGGTGGTGGTGACCGGCACGGCGCTGGCCGGGCGTGTCAGTGCCGGCGACACATTGCTGCTGGGCAAGGCCGGCAAGCCGGTACGGGTGCGTGGCTTGCACGCGCAGAACCAGGTGGCGTTGGTGGCCGAGGCCGGCCAGCGGGTGGCGTTGAACATCAGCGCTGAGCGCCTCACGGTAGAGCAGGTGCACCGAGGCGACTGGCTGGTGCCGGAATGGCTGCATGCGCCCAGCGTGCGAGTCGATATCGAACTTTGCCTGCTTCCCGGCGAAACCCGCCTGTTCGAGCATTTCCGTGCGGTACATGTACACCTTGGCACTCAGGATGTGACGGCACGGGTGGCGTTGCTTGAAGGTGAAACCCTGGCTGCCGGCCAGCGCATGTTTGCCCAGTTGCTGCTCAACGCACCCTTGCAGGCGGTACACGGCGACCGTCTGGTGCTACGGGACCAGCGTGCGCAGCGCACCCTGGGCGGCGGCAAGGTGCTCGATCCGTTCGCGCCAAGTCGACAGCGCCGTAGTGAAGAAAGGCTGCGCCAGCTGCAGGTGCTGCGTGATGCAGATGGCCTCGAGGACGCACTGCCGGCCTTGCTCGCCAGTGCGCTCGGCGGCCTTGACCCGCAGCGCCTGGAGCGCCAGTTCAATCGCCAGCGTGATACCTGGCGCTTGCCCGATGATGTGTTGGTGGTAGCCACGCGCCAAGGCCCGCTGTTGTTTGCCAGAAGCCAATGGCAAGCACTCAGGCAGCAGGTGCTCGAGCAGCTGGCGCGCTTCCATGAGCAGGAGCCTGACCAGCTCGGCCCGGACCGCGACCGCCTGCGCCGCTTCGCCGCCTTGCCGCTTGAGCGCCCGGCGTTTGTCAGCTTGCTCGATGAGCTGCTCAATGACGAAATGATCGCCAGCAGCGGACCGTGGCTGCATCTGCCTGATCACAAGGTGCAGTTGAGCGCCGCCGACAGCGCGCTGTGGGAGCGGCTGCAGCCGAAGTTGCTCGCAGGGCAATATGACCCACCTTGGGTCCGGACGCTGGCTACTGAGGAAAAGTGCGCGGAGGCGGATGTGCGCCTGTTGCTGCGTAAGCTGGCCCGGCTGGGCCTGGTACACCAGGTGGTGCGCGACCTGTTCTATCCTGAGGTGACGCTGAGGCGCATGGCAGAGCTGCTGCTGCGGCAGGCTAACGACACGCCAGTAGTGCAGGTTGCTGCGTTTCGCGATATGTTGGGCATCGGTCGCAAGCGCAGTGTGCAGATTCTCGAGTATTTCGACCGCATCGGCCTGACCCGTCGGGTGGCTGACCAACGCTACATCCGCGCCGACAGCGCACTGGCCCAACAGCAGGCCAGGCACTGAGTTCAAGGAAGGCAATCGCGCCCGGTGGCGCGGCCGGGCTTCAAACCCGGTTGGGGACGGCAGCCGTTCCCGGGCAGGTTCGACTCCCGCTGCCTTCCGCCATTTCTCTTGCCTGTCAAGGCCGCGAAGAGGCCACGATCAGGCCGAAACCTAGGCCCGCTCCCCGCAAAGATCCAGCGCGAACCATTGCTCCGCTGCATCCGCGTTTAGCCCGGCACCCAGCAGCGCAAACATCTTGCCCAGCGCCGCTTCGCGGGTCATGCCGCCAGCACTGACCAGTCCAGCCGCGCGCAGGCGGTTGCCTGCCGCATAGGTATCGAACACGACCGAACCTTCGGGGCACTGGCTGATGGCAGCCAGCAGCACACCACGCTGGCGCGCTGCACGCAGCACTTCCAGCAGCGCCTGGTCATCCGACGGCCCGGTGCCACTGCCATAGCATTCCAGCAGCAACCCTTGCACGCCGCTGTCGAGCAATCCCTTCAGGTGCCCGGCTTGCAGGCCCGGGAACACCGGCATCACCGCCAGGTTGACTGGCTGACGCTGCTGGCGATAGCTCAGGGCGGCAGGCAATTCGGCGGCACGCTCGCCTTCACGGTGGCGCGGCAGTGCAGCGAAGGCGTCGAAGGCCTCGCTGCGCAGCTTCGAAGCCCGGCAGCCATGCAGCAACTGGCCATGGAAGTACAGCTGCACGCCAGCCTCCAGGCCCTGTTCGAACAGGCGCAAGGCCCCGCACAGGTTGCCCCAGGCATCGCTGCCCGGCGCGCCAGCCGGCAACATCGAGCCGGTCAGCAGTACCGGCACCGGCAGGCCCAGCAACAGGAACGACAGCGCTGCGGCACTGTAGGCCAGGCTGTCGGTACCGTGCAGCAGCAGCACGCCGTCATGGCCTGCGTCCACCGCCGCGACGATGGCATCGCGCATCGCCAGCCAGTTGTGCTGTTGCATGTTGGCGCTGTCGAGCAGCGGGTTCATTTCCTGCAGTGTCCATTGCACCTGGGGTGCGTCGGTCAACTGGGCCAGGTGTTCGCGCATCCGCGCGTCGAAACCGCCAGCCGGCGCCAGGCCTTCGGCGGTTTCGAGCATGCCGATGGTGCCACCGGTGTAGAGCACGAGAAGATTCTTGACAGCACGCATGGAAAACATCCGTAGCGGTGAGCGGAGGTGAAGCAGCCGCCCACGGACGGGGCGGCCAGGCAGGGGAGGATATCAGCGCTGCGTCTGAACTTGGCCAGCTGCCGCGTCGGTGGCGGTTTCCGCCTGCGGATTGGCAGGCCAGGCGTTACGGTCCAGGTCCAGGTCGGCGAATTTCGACGAATCGAACACCGGCTGCTGGATGCCGGCCTTGCGCTGTTCGTCGTAGTCGCGCATTACCCGCAGGCCGACTTTGAACAGCAGTGCCAGGGCCACCAGGTTGACGAAGGCCAGGCAGGTCATGGTGATGTCGGCGAAGGCGAATACGGTCGACAGGTCCTGCATCGAACCCCATACCACCAGCGCCAGTACCAGGGCGCGGAATACCAGCAGTACCAAGCGGTTGCGGCTGAGGAACTGCAGGCTGTTTTCACCCAGGTAGTAGTTGTAGAGGATGCAGGTGAACACGAACAGCGACAGTGCCACGCTGACGAACAGACGGCCCCAGTCACCGACCACGGCGGCCAGCGAGTTCTGGGTCAGGACGATGCCGTCACCTTCGAAGCCCGGGGTGTAGAAGCCCGACAGCAGGATCAGCAGCGCGGTGCAGGTGCAGATCACGAAGGTGTCGAGGAACACGCTGAACGCCTGGACCACGCCCTGGGCGCCCGGGTGTTTCACAGCGGCCACGGCAGCCACGTTTGGCGCGCTGCCCAGGCCCGCTTCGTTGGCGAACACGCCACGCTTGACGCCCATGACGATGGCGCTGCCGAGCAGGCCACCGAACGCCGGGTCAAGGCCGAAGGCGCTCTTGAAGATGGTTTCCAGCATGGCTGGCACGTGGTCGATCTGGGTGCCGATCACGTACAGGGTCACGCCGATGTAGGCCAGGGTCTTGACCGGTACCAGCAGGTCGGACACTGCGGCAATGCGCTTGATGCCACCGATGAAGGTGATGGCCAGCAGCACGGCAAGGACGATGCCGGTGTGCTTGGGGTCGAAGGCGAAGGCATTCTGCAGCGAGTGGGTCACGGTGTACGACTGCAGGCCGATGAAGGCGAAGCCATAGGTGACCAGCAGCAGGATCGAGAACACGATGGCCATGCTCTTGAGCTTCAGGCCGTGCTGGATGTAGTAGGCCGGGCCGCCACGGTACAGGCCGTCGCCGTCAGCGCGCTTGTAGACCTGGGCCAGGGTGCATTCGAAGAAACTGCTGGCCATGCCGACCAGGGCAGTGACCCACATCCAGAACACCGCGCCTGGGCCGCCCAGGGTCACGGCGATACCGACACCGGCGATGTTACCGGCGCCAACTCGGCCGGCTAGGCTCAGCATCAGGGCCTGGAAGGAGCTCAGCTGGCCTGCCTGGCCACGCAGCGATTCCTTGAATACAGCAAACATGTGGCCGAAGTGGCGGAACTGGACGAACCGCGAACGGATGGTGAAGTAACCGCCGAGACCGACGATCAGCACGATGAGGAGTTTTCCCGAAAGGAAATCGTTGAGTGCTTCGAGCATTGGAAAATGACCTCGATTCTTATTCTTCGCATGGAATGAACAGCGGACGGCAGGCGTATCGCTATTCGTTGGCGCGCATGGTTGGCCATGACAAAGGCGGTTACAATTTCGCGGGTTGCTCTAATTTGGTGCGACTTGATGCTACAATGGCGTCAATCGCGTCACCCGAGCCCCTAAGCATGAGCGATCATTTCGCTACCAACCTCAAACTGGCGTGCAGCCATTACCGCTCTATCTCCGAAGTTTGCCGCCAGCTTTCGATAAACCGTGCGCAATTCAACAAGTACCTGAGCGGGCAGAGCCGTCCGACGGCTTACAACCTCAAGCGCATCGGTGATTTCTTCGGCGTTGAAGATTACGAGCTGAATTTGCCGCCCGAGCAGTTCAGTCGCCTGATCGGTGCTCGTGCGTCGACACCGGCCGAGCAGGCCGGTGACCCGATCAGCGAACTGTTCCGCCCGCTGCATGATCACGCCGGTAACCTGTCGCGTTATTGTGGCTACTACCTGGAATACTCCAACTGCATGTCCGTCCCGGGCACCATCCTGGTGTCGTTGGTGCACCTGTGGGAGGAGCGTGGCCGCTATTTGTTCGAGCGCCAGGAACGCCAGGAACGCTCCAGTGCCACCGACCCACATGCCGAGGTGCGTTGCCGCTATCTTGGGGCGGCGTTCCAGTTGCAGGACCGGATGTTCCTGGTCGACTACGAATCGTTGACCTTCAACGAGATGAGCCAGACCATCCTCATCCCCAGCTTCAAGAGCCGCATCACCCGCCTGAACGGCCTGAAGGCCGGGGTCTCCAGCGGCGATCGGCGCAACCCGGCCTGCACCCGGGTGGTGTGGGAGTACCTGGGGGAGGAGATCAATCGCATCAATGCCTATCGGCAGGTCAGGCTGTACCAGCCGGATGATCCACGGATCGATGACGATGTGCGTGAGCGGTTGAGTGTGGGGCCGTTGCGTAACAGCCTGTTCGAGATCGAGTGAAATATCTAGCGCAGCGCTGTGTAAGCGCGCAGCCACTCCGCTACCGGATGACCATCACCCAGCAACAACTTCACTGCCATCAGGCAACACACTGTGATCAACAGTGGTTTGATCAATTGCGGCCCGAAGTAGAGGGCGCAACGAGCGCCGAGTTGAGCGCCGAGGATGGCGCAGGCTGCCATGGCCAGCGCCAAAGGCCATATGATGGCCCCACCGAAGGCAAACACCGACAATGCTCCAAGGTTGCAAGATGCATTGAGCAGTTTGCTGCTACAGATTGCCTGCATGAGAGGCTGCCCCAGCAGCAGTGTGAAGGCGACCATGAAGAATGAACCGGTACCCGGGCCAAAAATCCCGTCATAGAAACCAATGCCTGGAGCAACCACGAGCGCAAAGTAGAAATACGACAGCCGCCGCTTGCGGTCCTGATCTTCAAGCTTGGGGCTGAGTGCAAAGTAGGCAGCGACTGCTATCAGCAAGAACGGCGCAGTTGCTTCCAGGACCGCTCTGTCGAGCAAGCTGATCGACAAGGCCCCTACCGCACCACCTGCGAATGACAGCAAAGCCATTGGCCAGTCTGTTCGCCATTGGATCATTCGCTTGCGGGCGAACGCCCAGACTGCTGAAGAACTGGCCGAGGAGGCCTGGAACTTGTTGGTAGCCATTGCCGCCAGCGGATCGACTCCAGCAATGAATAACGCCGGAAGCGTGAGTAAACCACCGCCGCCTGCGATGGCGTCGAAGAAGCCTGCCATCAATGCAGTGGCGGCAAGGATCAACAAAGTTGAAGTTTCGATTTCCATACTTGGTTATCCAGTCTTATCCGCTAACGACGAGTGGATCTGATTGAAGCACCAGAGGTTCTGAGTGTGGCGCATATGCAAACAGCCGAACCAGTAGCCTCCTGTTATCAAGAATGGTGTCCCGAGAATGCAAGTTGAAATGAGCAACATCGTGTAATTCTTCGCTATAGCTCCCTGTCATTGTTTTGTCCTGGCCTGTAGGGCTTCTGTGAAACTTTCGAAGATAAGGGAGCTATTTAGGCAACTTTTTTTGATGTTGGATGCAGGACCTGGCCACTCGAAGGCGTAGGAATATTCCTGCGAGGTGGTGGCTCCGAGGCGCATTAGTAGCAGCGCACCCTAGGGTTGGACTTCCCCGCCCGGAAACCGCAAAATGACTCCCTTCGCTCAATCAACCTGTTCGGATCTGCTGACTCTATGCGTATGCGCCTGATGCTGTTGGGTGGTGGCAATGCCCTTGGGCAAGCGCTGATTCGTCTCGGGGCCGAGGAGGACATCGCATTCCTGGCTCCGCGCCCGCCAGAAAACGGCTGGGCTCCGGCCAGCCTCACTCAGCTGCTCGACGATCATCGCCCCGATGCCTTGGTCAACCTGGCCTATTACTTCGACTGGTTCCAGGCCGAGTCGGTCAGCGAACAGCGACTGGCCCAGCAGGAGCGCGCAGTGGAGCGGCTGGCGGAGTTGTGCCAGCATCACCAGATCACCCTGGTGCAGCCTTCCAGCTACCGGGTGTTCGACGGTTCGCGGGCCACGGCCTACAGCGAAAAGGACGAACCGGTGCCCCTGGGCCAGCGTGGCCAGGCCTTGTGGCGTATCGAGCAGAGCGTGCGTGCGGCGTGCCCGCAGCATGTGCTGCTGCGCTTCGGCTGGTTGCTGGACGAAAGCATCGACGGTGCCTTGGGCCGCTTCCTGACCCGCGCCGAGCAACCCCAGGAACTGCTGCTGGCCGATGACCGCCGCGGCAACCCGACGCCGGTCGACGACGCCGCGCGGGTGATCCTGTCGGTGCTCAAGCAGCTCGATTGCAGCGCGCCGCTGTGGGGCACCTATCACTACGCCGGCAACGAGGCGACCACGCCGCTGGCACTGGGCCAGGCAATCCTCAGCGAGGCCGGGCAGTACCGTCAGCTGGCCGTGCAGGCCCCGACGGCGCAAGCCCATGCCGCACGGCCGGATGCCAGTGAGGAGCCGCAGCACGCGGTACTGGCCTGCAAGAAAATTCTTCACACCTTCGGCATCAAGCCGCGTGCCTGGCGCGCTGGCTTGCCGCCACTATTGGATCGATTCTACCGCCATGGCTGATGCCCCCATCCTGATCACCGGCGGCGCCGGCTTCATTGGCTCTCACCTGTGCGATGCGTTGCTGGCCAAGGGCTATGCCGTACGTATCCTCGACGACCTTTCCACCGGCAAGCGTGACAACCTGCAACTGGGCAACCCGCGCCTCGAGCTGATCGAAGGCGATGTGGCGGACGCCGCGCTGGTTCAGCGTGCCGCCGCCGGTTGCGGTGCCGTGGTCCACCTGGCTGCAGTGGCGTCGGTGCAGGCCTCGGTCGAAGACCCGGTCAAAACTCACCAGAGCAACTTCATTGGCACCCTCAACGTGGCCGAGGCCATGCGTGTGCATGGCGTGCGCCGTGTGCTTTTCGCATCGAGCGCAGCGGTATACGGCAACAATGGTGAAGGCGAGTCGATTGCCGAGGACACGCCCAAGGCACCGTTGACGCCCTATGCCGTGGACAAGCTGGCCAGCGAGCAGTACCTGGATTTCTACCGCCGCCAGCATGGCCTGGAGCCGGTGATATTCCGCTTCTTCAACATATTCGGGCCGCGTCAGGATCCTTCCTCGCCGTATTCCGGGGTGATCAGCATCTTCAGCGAGCGGGCGGCCCAAGGCTTGCCGATCACCGTGTTTGGTGATGGCGAGCAGACCCGTGACTTCCTCTACGTCGGCGACCTGGTGCACGTGATGGTACAGGCACTGGAGCAACCGCAGGTGGAAGAGGGCGCGGTGAACGTGGGCCTGAACCAGGCGACTTCGCTGAACCAGATGCTCAAGGCGCTGCAGCAGGTGGTGGGCAGCTTGCCGGCGGTCAGCTACGGCCAGGCGCGTTCGGGTGACATTCGCCATTCCCGTGCGGACAACCAGCGTTTGCTGGCGCGCTTCGACTTCCCGCAGCCGACCCCGATGGTCGAGGGCTTGGCTAAGTTGCTCGGCAGGGCTTGAGATAGCTGGGGCTGCAAAGCGGCCCCAGTTCACGTATGCCGTACAACCTTGCGTAGGCAATCCTGTGCCGTGAGCAGCCGGCCATCTTCCGCTCGCACCTGCAGAATCCCGACTGGCCGCCCCTTGGCGCTGTCCACCAGCTCAGACCGCGTTTCCCCCGCCTCGAACAGAAAGCGCTCCCCCCACTGGCGCAACCCCACCACGATCGGAAACACCGAGCGCCCTTTCTCGGTCAGCACATATTCCTTGTAGGCACTGCCATCCGAGGCCGGCTGCAAAGCCAACAGCCCACTCTCCACCAGCCATTTCAGCCGTGACGCCAGGATGTTCTTCGCCAGCCCGAGGTTCTTCTGGAACTCGCTGAAACGGCGAAGGCCATCGAAGGCATCGCGCAGGATCATCAGCGCCCAGCGGTCACCCAGCACTTCCAGCGCCCGAGCCACGGGGCATTGAGCGTTCACTTCATCGAGCATGGGGGGCACCTCCGTTGTTCGTCTGGTTGCAGATTAAAACCACATTTGCTAAATATCCATCCTGTGGTTTCAATTTGAAACCAGCATGAAGGAGTCAGCCTGATGTATCGCGGGATAACCCTGTTGCTTGCCGCCACCTGCGCCATGGCAGTGGCCACGGTCTATTTCGCCCAACCATTGCTCGAGTCGATAGCCAGCGACCTCGGTGTGGCGCAGCAGCAGATCGGTTGGGTGGTCGGCGCAACGCAGGCGGGTTATGCCCTTGGGCTGATCCTGATCGTGCCCCTTGGTGACCTGATCGAACGCAAGCGCCTGCTGTTGGGGCAGTTGCTGGTTGCCGCCCTGGCACTGGTCGGTGTTGGCCTGGCGCAGCAATGGCTGATACTGCTCGCCGCTCTGGCGTTGGTAGGGCTCATGGCTGTCATGGTGCAAGTGATGGTCGCCCACGCCGCCACCCTGGCCACCCCGGCCAGTCAGGGGCAAGCGGTGGGCACGGTCACCAGCGGGGTGGTGCTGGGCATTCTGCTCGCGCGTCTGGTTTCCGGCGCACTCGCTGACCTGGCCGGATGGCGCAACGTGTACTTCGTGGCAGCAGCTGTGCTCACGCTGATGGCCGTGGTGCTCTGGCGCTGCCTGCCAGCCAGCCGGTTACCCGCGCAACGGCCAGGCTACCGGCAACTGATCGGTTCGTTGTTCACTTTGTACCGGCATGACAGCTTGTTGCGTCGGCGCGGCTTGTTCGGTTTGTTGATCTTCGCTGCCTTCAGTGTGCTGTGGAGTGCCATGGTGCTGCCCCTGAGTGCACCACCTTTGGCGCTCAGCCATACCGAGATCGGCCTGTTCGGCCTGGCAGGTATCGCCGGTACCCTGGCAGCGTCGAGGGCCGGGCGGCTGGCTGATCGAGGGCTGGGCGAGCGCACCACTGGCCTGGCGCTGGCCTTGTTGACGCTGTCATGGCTGCCGACAGCCTTCGTCGGGCAATCGCTGACGGCGTTCGTGCTGGGTGTGCTGATGCTGGATTTCGCCGTGCAGGCGGTGCATGTCACCAACCAGAGCCTGTTGCTGGCGGGGCGTGGCGCGATGGCCAGCCGCTTGATCGGCGCCTACATGTGTTGCTACTCGGTCGGCAGCGGTTCAGGGGCGGTGCTGGCGAGCTGGGTGTATGCGCGCTGGGGCTGGATGGCGGTATGCGGGCTGGGGATGGCGATCAGTGCGCTGGCGCTGGGGTACTGGTCATGGGGGCAACGAAAAAGGGCGACCGAAGCCGCCCTGTCGTGTTCAGGTCAGAACTTGTAGCCAAGGCCGACCATGTACACCCAAGGGTCGACATCGACGTCGACCTTGGTCTTGCTGTAGCCCAATGCGGTCGGGCCGTTGACGCTGGCTTTGGTGTCGATGTCGACGTACCAGACCGAGGCGTTCACCAGCAGGTTGTCGGTGATCATGTAGTCCATGCCCAACTGGCCGGCGATACCTACCGAATCCTGCAGCTTGAGGTTGCTGAAGCCCTGTTGCTTGCGTTCGCTGGTCAGGTCTTCGTCGAAGAACAGGGTGTAGTTGATGCCGACGCCGGCATAGGGCTGGAACTTGGAGTTAGGCTCCATCGGGTAGTACTGCACGGACAGGGTCGGTGGCAGCTGCTTGATGTCGGCCAATTTGCCGTCCAGCCCGCCGCCCAGGCCTTTGACGCCTACGCTGTGCTTGAACGGGGTGGCGGCCAGCAGCTCCAGGCCGATGTGGTCGGTGAGCATGTAGGCGAAGGTCAGGCCCAGCTGGGTGTCGCTGTCCAGGGTCGCCTTGGTGCCCGACACCTTGTTGCCGTCGAATTTCAGGTCGCCACTGCTTTCGTTCGGTGCGGTGGTGATGGCACCGGCGCGGACGATGACATCACCCGCCTGGTGGGCGTGGGCAACAGGGGCGGCGAGCGCAAGGGCCACAAGCGAGGCGCCGAGCAAGGACTTGTTCATGGAAGCTCCCAAAGGACGTGAGTAATCGAGTAGTCCAATGGTACGGAGCTGGCTAAACGGAATGTTTGACCCAGCTCAAAGAAGCGTCGTCATGAATCCGACACAGTTCTCACTTGAGAACATAAGCGTATATTTTCTCCGCTTCCATCTGGTATCCGGCGTCGGCCAATTCGCTGCTGGAGGCTCTAACCTGCATCTTTCCCTCGATCCAGTAGGGTTGGTAGAGGTCCTCCACGCGCACACCCATTTCGCTGAAAATGTGCACGATCTGGTTCGACGGCGGCGGTGGCACATGGATGCAGGCGCCGTAGTAGGGCACCAGCAGAAACTCCGTGGTGCGCCCCTCTTCGCTCACCTCCAGCGGCACAATGTAGCCCGGGATCTTGACCTGCTGGCCGTCGAGGCTTTTCACCACCGGCGCATTGGGCGCCTGCTGCTGCGCCGGTGGGGCCGATTCGGCTGACAACGCATTGCCCAGCTGCGACATGTCGTGCAGCGGTGCCAGTTGTGGCGGGATGACCGGCGCACCTTCAGGGATGAGCGCAGGCCAGTCCAGCTCGCGCACCTCACCCGCCCACACAGGGGCGGCGAGGAACAGCATCGATATCAACAGTACGCGGAGCATGATGCCTCTCAGAGATGAATGGACAGGCCGTCGGCCAGCGACTGCCGATAGGCACGCCAGGCCGGTACGCTGCCCATCAGCAGCGCTGCGCCAAGGATGATAGCCAGCAGCGTCCATTCATGCGCACTGGGCAAGGCCAGGGGCAGGTACAGCCCGTAGTTGGCCTGAACGTAGCCCTGGGCCACGGCGATGCCCGCATACAGCAACCCCAGCCCCGCCGCGATGCCCGTCACCGCCAGCGCCAGCGCTTCGAGTACCAGCAGCCCGGCGATATGCCACGGCCGCGCGCCCACCGAGCGCAGAATCGCCATTTCCCGGCGGCGCTCGTTGAGGCTGGTGAGAATCGCCGTGAGCATGCCGATCAGGCCAGTCAGCACCACGAACAACGACACCACGAACAACGCCTGTTCGGCGGTGCCCATCAGGCTCCACAGTTCTTGCAAGGCAACTCCAGGCAGGATCGCCAGCAACGGCTCGTTGCGGTACTCGTTGATCTCGCGCTGCAGGCTGAAGGTGGCGATCTTGTTGTTCAGACCAAGCATGAACGCGGTGATGGCGGCTGGCTGCAGGTCCATGGTCCGTGCCTGTTCGGCACTGATGCGCCCGGCACCGCGGGCTGGCACACCGTTGTGCCAGTCGATATGGATGGCCTCCATGCCGCCGAGGCTGATATGCAAGGTGCGGTCGACCGGCGTGCCGGTGCGCTTGAGCACGCCGACCACGGTGAACGGCTTGTCGTCATGCTTGACCAGGCTGATCGCGGCGACACCGTGCGCCAGTACCAGCTTGTCGCCGAGCTTGTAGTGCAGCGCCTCGGCCACTTCGGCGCCGAGCACCACTTCGAACGGGTCACTGGCGAATTCACGGCCCTGGCTCAGCTCCAGGTGCTGCTTGCGGCCGTACTGGTAATGGCTGAAATAATCGGTGGTAGTACCCATCACCCGGTAGCCACGGTGCGAATCGCCCAGCGAGATGGGGATTGCCCACTTCACCCGCGGGTCCTGGGCGTAGTGCTGGAAGCTGTCCCAGCGGATGTTGTTGGTGGCATTGCCGATGCGGAACACCGAATACAGCAGCAGGTTCACCGACCCTGAACGGGCGCCGACGATCAAGTCGGTGCCGCTGATGGTGCTGGCGAAACTGGCGCGCGCTTCGGTGCGCACGCGTTCGACGGCCAGCAGCAGGCACACCGACAGGGCGATGGCGAAGGCCGTGAGGAATGCGGTGAAGCGGCGGTTGGCCAGGCTGGCCAGGGCTAGGCGGAGCAGGTACATCAGGCCTCCCGGGGCTTGGCGGCGCGGTTGAGTTCGGCCAGGGACAGGTGACGGTCGAACAGCGGTGCCAGGCCCTGGTCGTGGCTGACGAACAGCAGGCTGGAACCGGCGGCGCGGCATTCATCGAACAGCAGGCGGATGAAGGCCTCACGGGTGTCAGCATCCAGCGCCGAAGTCGGCTCATCGGCGATCACCAGTTCCGGCTGGCCGATCAGTGCACGAGCAGCTGCAACGCGCTGCTGCTGGCCGATCGACAGGCTGTCGGCGCGCCGTACGAGCAGCGCCGGGTCACCCAGGCCCAGGTGAGCCAGCAGCTCACGGGCGGCCTGGTCGACGCTGCCGTGGCGCTGAATCGCCCGTTCGGCGCGGCTGCGCGAGAAGCGGCAGGGCAGCTCGACGTTCTCGCGCACCGAAAGGAACGGCAGCAGGTTGAACTGCTGGAAGATATAGCCGGTGTGGTCGACCCGGAAGCGGTCACGCGCCCCCTGGCCGAGCAGGGCGAGGTCCTGCCCGAGCAGCTGGATGCGCCCATGGCCCGGCCGGTTGACCCCGCCGAGCAGGCCCAGCAGGGTGGTCTTGCCACTGCCGCTGGGGCCTTTGAGGAACAGTGCTTCGCCGGCTTCCAGGCGGAATGCCGGGATATCCAGCAGTGGCGCCTGGCCGGGCCAGGCGAACTCCAGGTCCTGCAGTTCAATCAACGCCTGGCTCATTTCAGAACGCGACCACGGCCTTGGCCGGCGAAGTCTCGACGCCTTTCTGGCCGTTCGGGCCGATCAGTTGCACATTGATCTTCTGGGTGGCCGGGAAGGCCTTGTACAACGGGGTGAGGTCGATCTGGGCGAGTTTCTCCGGGGTGGCGCAGGTCAGCTGGTAATGGGCATTGATGTCGCTGTGCACGTGGCCTTTTTCGTGCTCGTCACCGTCGTCGTCAGCTTTGGCTGCATCGCCGAACAGCGGGCTTTCCAGTTCTTGCTGGTCTTCCTCGCAGCCGGCGGCCGAGGCCAGGGCGAACAGCTTCAGCGGCTGTTCCAGTTGCTGGCGCACGGCGGCGACCTTGGCCTTGTCGGCATCGCTGCTGGCCATGTGCTCGAAGCCGACCAGGTTCATCGCCGGGCTGTCCAGCTCCAGCTCCAGGGTGTTGCCGTCGAGCACGGCATTGAGCTTGGCCACGCCATGCTCGTGGGCGCCGAGGGTACCGTGGGCGTGATCGTGGTCATGTTCGTCGTGGGCGTGGGCCACGGCCAGGGGCAGCAGGGCGAGGGGCAGGGCGAGCAGCAGACGACGCATGGACGACTCCGGGAGCGGGTTGGAAGATTGCGTTATGTTATAACAACTTTTCTTCGCGCCGCCAGCCTGCGTGGCGCAGGTTTCATGTTGCGGTAGCATGGCTGCATTGACTTGAGCTGAAGGAACGCATCGTGAGAATTCGTGGACAGATTGGTGACTGGCCGGTGGACCTGACCATCGAGCTGGAGCCGCAGGAGTGGGCGCAATTGGGGCGGCAACTCGAAGTGCCGGCTGCTCAGCCCGTAGCCGCATCATCACCGCGCCAGGATGATGGGCAGTGGGATGCGGCGCGTGAAGTGCTGCGTCTGGCAGGGCAGATGAGCGGGCCGGAATTGCTCGACCGGCTGGAAGGGTTGGCCGGCAGTACGGCTGCGGGCAAGCGGCTGCTGGTGCGTTTGCGGCACAGCAGTGAAGTGAAGGTGGAAAGTGGCGTGGATGCGCCGGTGTATCACTGGGTGGGATGAGGTTGCCTGTTCTGGCCCTTTCGCGGGGCAAGCCCGCTCCTACAGGAATATGCGTCCCCTTGTAGGAGCGGGCTTGCCCCGCGAACGAGGGCGAAGCCCTCGCAAGGGACTTGAAGTCAAAACATGGCCGACGACAGCTTACGGCGGTAAACACCTACCAGCGGATGGTCACTGCCCAGCAGCTCGAACACCTGCAGCATCGCCTTTTGCGGCAAGCCGTTCTCATACCCACGATTACGCTGGAACAGCTTCAGCAATCCGTCCAGCGCCGCTTCATACTGCTGACGCGCCAACTGCTGCACGCTCAGCTGGTAAGCCGCCTCATCATCCTGCGGGTTCTGCGCCAGGCGGCTTTTCAGGTCGGCGACTTCCGGCAGGCTGGCGGCCTGGCGCAGGAAGGTCAGTTGGGCCTTGGCACCCGCGAGGGCGGCCTTGTGCTCATCGGTCTTGACCGCATCCAGCACCACCTGAGCCTCGGCCAGTTCGCCTCGTTCGGCCAGGCAACGGGCATACAGGATCAGTGCCTCGGCATTGCTGTTGTCTTCACCCAGCAGTGCCTTCAGCGCTGCCTCGGCCTCGGCGAAGCGGCTTTCGCTGAACAGCACCTTGGCCTGCTCCAGCGGCGAAGCGGTCGGGGCGGGCGGCAGTTGCACATGCGGCTCGAGCATGGCACGGATCGCCGACTCCGGCTGCGCACCGGCAAAACCGTCAACCGGCTGGCCATCCTTGAACAGCACCACGGTCGGCAGGCTGCGAATACCGAACTGGGCAACGACCTGCTGTTCGACGTCGCAGTTGATCTTGGCCAGCAGCAGCTCGCCCTGGTAACCCTCGGCGATTTTCGCCAGCAACGGCATCAGCGCCTTGCACGGGGCGCACCACTCGGCCCAGAAGTCCACCAGCACCGGCTTGTGGAAGGAGTTCTCGATCACCAGCTGCTGGAAGGTGGCATCGGTGGCATCGAAGATGTAGGGCAGATCTTTACTAGGAGCTTGGCTCATCGCGACTCTCGCAAATCCGTGATTCGCACCACTATAAAGGCTCGCGACTGGCGTGGTACAGGCTGACCCGGCGGAATTCGTGCGGCTCGGCCAGGTCTGGCAGGGTCAAGGCTTCGAGCACGCCCAGCTGCCGGTACAGCGGGTGGCTGAAATCGCGGACGCGCGAATCGGCCACCAGTGCCTCGCGGCCACGGCCCAGGAAGGCATTGAGCAGCGGCAGGTTGGCGCGGTCGTAGAGTACGTCGGCGACCAGGATCAGGTCGAAACGGTCGGCTTCTGCGAAGAAATCACTGCTGTAGCCCAGTTCGACGTCGTTGAGTTGGGCGTTGGCACGGCAGGCTTGCAGTGCCAGCGGGTCGAGGTCACAGGCGACCACTTCCAGCGCCCCGGCGCGAGCCGCGGCGATCCCGGCGATGCCGGAGCCGGCGCCGAAGTCCAGCACGCGCTTGCCGGCGACCCACTCGGGGTGCGCCGCCAGGTAGCGGGCCATGGCCAGGCCGCTGGCCCAGCAGAAGCTCCAGTACGGTGGTTCTTCGAGGATGCGCCGGGTTTCTTCGCTGCTGAAGGCGCGGTCCATGTTCTGATCATCGATCAGCCACAGCTTCAGCGCACACTCAGGCAGATGGCTGACGACCAGCCGCGCTTCGCCGATCAGGCCGCTGAGGGCCTGTTGCAGGGCAAGCAGCACCACTTACGGCATCTTCTCGAAGCGCAGCGGGCCGGTGGCCTGGGTCTGGGCCTGGACGATCCGCACGGGGGGCAGGTGCATGATCAGCTGGCCGGAACGGCTGGCGCGGCCGCGCAGCTCGACGCGGGCGCCGGCCGGGAAGGCCTCGGGGTTGAAACGCAAGTGATAGGGCAGGGCCTGGCCGGTGCCGGTCAGGTTGCTACTGGCCAGCAGCTGTTGCGGGCGGTCGCGGTCGTCGATGACCAGCAGCGCCAGCTCCACGTCGGCGCCGGCGGGGATCTCCAGCAAGGTGCCGCTCAATTCACGCTGATAGGCCGGCAGCGGCCCAAGCGGTTCGGCGTTTTTCGCCACCTTGGCCACTGCTGGTGCAGGAGCTGCTTCAGGCTTGGGGCGGTCACTGCCGCAGGCGGCGAGCAGGGAAGCGCAGCACAGCACGACGAGCGCACGAAGATGCATGGGTGGGTCCTTCACGGGCAGAATTGTATGGATGTTAACCCCTTTGGCTTGTCTTGCCAGTGCAATGCGCTACCATGGCCCTCCCTTTTTTTGTTGCCTGCCACCATGCACTGTCCCTTTTGCGGTGCCAACGACACCAAGGTCATCGACTCGCGTCTGGTCGCCGAGGGCGAACAGGTGCGCCGCCGCCGTGAATGCGTCGCCTGCGGCGAGCGTTTCACCACCTTCGAAACCGCCGAACTGGTACTGCCCCGGCTGATCAAGCAGGACGGCACGCGCCAGCCCTTCGATGAAGAGAAACTGCGTGCCGGCATGCAGCGTGCGCTGGAGAAGCGCCCGGTCAGCATCGAGCGCCTGGAAGCGGCGCTGGCGCATATCAAGAGCCGCCTGCGCGCCACCGGCGAGCGCGAGGTGAAGTCGCTGGTGGTGGGTGAAATGGTCATGGCCGAACTGCGCAAGCTCGACGAAGTGGCCTACATCCGCTTCGCCTCGGTGTACCGGCGCTTCCAGGACCTCGACGAATTCCGCGAAGAAATCGACCGCCTGGCCCGCGAGCCGGCTAAAGAGTGAGCATGCCCAGCCAGACCGCGATCCTCGACGCCCACTACATGGCCCGCGCGCTGGAGCTGGCGCGCAAGGGTGTGTACACCACCCACCCCAACCCGCGTGTGGGTTGTGTGATCGTACGCGATGGCGAAGTGGTCGGTGAAGGCTGGCACGTGCGTGCCGGCGAGCCGCATGCCGAAGTGCATGCCCTGCGTCAGGCCGGCGAACTGGCCCGTGGCGCCTGCGCCTACGTGACCCTGGAACCGTGCAGCCACCACGGCCGCACGCCGCCGTGCGCCGAGGCGCTGGTCAAGGCCGGCGTAGCCCGGGTGGTCGCGGCCATGCAGGACCCCAATCCGCAAGTCGCAGGGCAAGGCCTGCGGCGCCTGGCAGAAGCCGGCATCAGCGTGGCCAGCGGCGTGCTCGAAGCCGAAGCCCGCGCCCTCAATCCCGGCTTCCTCAAACGCATGGAGCACGGCCTGCCGTTCGTCCGCGCCAAACTGGCCATGAGCCTCGATGGCCGCACCGCCATGGCCAGCGGCGAAAGCCAGTGGATCACCGGCCCCGCTGCCCGCTCGGCCGTGCAACGCCTGCGCGCCCGTTCCAGCGTGGTGCTGACCAGCGCGGCCAGCGTGCTGGCCGATAACGCGCGGATGACCGTGCGAGGCAGCGAACTGGGCCTGGACGCCGAAACCACCGCCCTGGCACTGAGCCGCACGCCGTTGCGCGTATTGGTCGACGGCCGCCTGCGTTTGCCGCTGGACGCGCCGTTCTTCCAGGCCGGCCCGGCGCTGGTGGTCACTGCCGTCGCAGATGACGTGCGCTATGCCGCTGCCGGCCATGAGCTGCTCAGCCTGCCGGGCGACAATGGCCAGGTAGACTTGCCGGCGCTGCTGCAGGCGCTGGCCGCCCGCGGCGTCAATGAGGTCCTGCTGGAGGCCGGTGCCGGCCTGGTTGGCGCCTTTGCCCAGCGGGGCCTGATTGACGAGTACCAGCTGTTCGTCGCCGGCACCTTCCTCGGCTCCCAGGCCCGGCCGTTGCTGGACTGGCCCCTGGAGAAGATGAGCCAGGCACCACGGCTGAAAATCACCGAAATGCGCGCTGTGGGCGATGACTGGCGGGTCACTGCCATCCCTCTGCCGGCGCCCGGCGTATAATGCCGGGCTTGCCCCGCGCAACCCGTTTCTGAGGAAGTCCCCATGTTCACCGGCATCATCGAATCCATCGGCACCATCCGCAGCCTGACCCCCAAGGGCGGTGACGTGCGCGTCTACGTCGAAACCGGCAAGCTCGACCTGGGTGACGTCAAGCTCGGCGACAGCATCGCCGTCAACGGCGTATGCCTGACCGCTGTCGAACTGCCGGGCAACGGGTTCTGGGCCGACGTCAGTGTCGAGACCCTCAAGCGCACCGCGTTCATCGACCTCAAGAGCGGCAGCAAGGTCAACCTGGAAAAAGCCCTGACCCCGACCACCCGCCTGGGCGGCCACCTGGTCAGCGGCCACGTCGACGGCGTCGGCGAAATCATCTCGCGCAGCGATAGCGCCCGCGCCATCCAGTTCCGGGTGCGTGCGCCCAGGGAACTGGCCAAGTACATCGCCCACAAGGGTTCGATCACCGTCGACGGCACCAGCCTGACGGTCAACGAGGTCGATGGCGCCGAATTCGAGCTGACCATTGTCCCGCACACCCTGTCCGAAACCATCATGGCCGACTACCGCGCAGGGCGTCGGGTCAACCTTGAGGTCGACTTGCTGGCCCGTTACCTGGAGCGTCTGCTGCTGGGCGACAAGGCCGCCGAACCGAGCAAGGGCAGTGGCATCACCGAAAGCTTCCTGGCCGCCAACGGCTTCTTGAAATCCTGATTGAGAAGGGGGTGCCGAGTGGCGCTCAACAGCATCGAAGAACTGGTCGAAGACATCCGCCAGGGCAAAATGGTCATCCTCATGGATGACGAAGACCGCGAGAACGAAGGCGACATCATCATGGCGGCCGAGTGCTGCCTGCCTGAGCACATCAACTTCATGGCCAAGCACGCCCGCGGCCTGATCTGCATGCCGATGACCCGCGAGCGCTGCGAAACCCTGAAACTGCCGCTGATGGCGCCGCGCAACGGTTCGGGCTTCGGCACCAAGTTCACCGTGTCGATCGAAGCCGCCGAAGGCGTCACCACCGGCATCTCCGCCGCAGACCGCGCACGTACCGTGCAGGCTGCCGCTGCCAAGGACGCCAAGGCCGAAGACATCGTCAGCCCAGGCCACATCTTCCCGCTGATGGCCCAGCCGGGTGGCACCCTGGCCCGCGCCGGCCATACCGAAGCGGCTTGCGACCTGGCGCGCATGGCCGGCTTCGAGCCGAGCGGCGTGATCTGCGAAGTGATGAACGACGACGGTACCATGTCGCGCCGCGCCGAACTGGAAGTGTTCGCCGCCGAACACGGCCTGAAGATCGGCACCATCGCCGACCTGATCCACTACCGCATGATCCACGAGCGCACCGTGCAGCGTGTCTCCGAGCAGCCGATCGAGAGCGAGCTGGGCGAGTTCAACCTGGTCACCTACCGAGACTCGGTGGAAGGCGACGTGCACATGGCCCTGACCCTGGGTAACATCTGCGCCGAAGAGCCGACCCTGGTGCGCGTTCACAACATGGACCCCCTGCGTGACCTGCTGCTGGTCAAGCAGCCGGGCCGCTGGAGCCTGCGCGCGGCCATGGCCGCCGTGGCCGAGGCGGGCAGTGGCGTGGTACTGCTGCTGGGCCACCCGCTGGACGGCGACGTGCTGCTGGCGCACATCCGCGAAAGCGCGGGCGATGCACAGGCCAAGACGCCGACCACCTACAGCACCGTCGGTGCCGGTTCGCAGATCCTGCGCGACCTTGGCGTGCGCAAGATGCGCCTGATGAGTTCGCCGATGAAGTTCAATGCGATATCCGGATTCGATCTGGAAGTTGTAGAATACGTGCCCTCCGAGTGACTTGAGGCGGCATTGACGCCCTGAGCTCGAGTCCAGACCCCTGTCGAGGCCGCTTGTAAGCGGCCTCGCTCTTGAAGATGAGAATATCGGAATGACCCTGAAGACCATCGAAGGTACCTTCATCGCCCCCAAAGGTCGCTATGCTTTGGTGGTTGGCCGCTTCAACAGCTTCGTTGTCGAAAGCCTGGTAAGCGGCGCCGTTGATACCCTGGTACGCCACGGTGTCAGCGAAAGCGACATCACCATCATTCGTGCCCCGGGCGCCTTCGAAATCCCGCTGGTGGCACAGAAAGTCGCCCAGCAAGGCGAATACGACGCGATCATCGCCCTGGGCGCCGTGATCCGTGGCGGTACCCCGCACTTCGAATACGTGGCGGGCGAATGCACCAAGGGCCTGGCCCAGGTGTCCATGGAGTTCGGCGTACCGGTGGCCTTCGGCGTTCTGACCGTCGACTCCATCGAACAAGCCATCGAACGCTCCGGCACCAAGGCTGGCAACAAAGGCGGTGAAGCTGCCCTGTCCGCTCTGGAAATGGTCAGCCTGCTGGCGCAGTTGGAGGCCAAGTGATTAGCGACGAAAGCGATCGTTTCAACCCGCGCGATCCAAAACCTGCGGATGCCGGCAAGCCCTCGAAGAGCGCCAAGCGCCGCGAAGCCCGCAAGCTCGCGACCCAGGCCCTGTACCAGTGGCACATGGCCCAGCATTCGCTGAACGAGATCGAAGCGCAGTTCCGGGTCGATAACGATTTCACCGATGTCGACGGTGCCTATTTCCGCGAGATCCTCCACGGGGTCCCAGCGATCAAAGGCGAAATCGACGGCGCGCTGAAGCCGTGCCTGTCCATCGCACTGGAAGAGCTCGACCCGGTCGAGCTGGCCGTGCTGCGCCTGTCCACCTGGGAACTGATCAAGCGCGTCGACGTACCGTACCGCGTGGTCATCAACGAAGGCGTGGAGCTGGCCAAGGTCTTCGGCGCCACCGATGGCCACAAGTTCGTCAACGGTGTGCTGGACAAGCTCGCCCCGGCCCTGCGTGAAGCAGAAGTCAAGGCGAACAAGCGCTGATCCTGGCGCTGCCTGCCCATGGGTGAGTTCGAGCTGATCAACCATTACTTCGCCGCCGCGCCTTGTGCGCAGGGCGGTGAGGGCGTGGCCCTGGGTATCGGCGACGACTGTGCCTTGCTGGACCTCCCGCCTGGCGAACAACTGGCGGTGTCGACCGACACCCTGGTCGCCGGGGTGCATTTCCCCGCTGTTTGCGATCCGCTGCTGCTTGGCCAGCGCTCGTTGGCCGTGGCGGCCAGTGACCTGGCAGCCATGGGCGCGACGGCGATCGGCTTTACCCTTGCCCTGACCCTGCCTGATGTCGGCGCCGACTGGCTGGCGGCCTATGCCGACGGCCTCGGCCGCATGGCCCAGCGTTGCCGCATGAGCCTGATCGGTGGGGATACCACCCGCGGCCCGCTGAGCATCACCATCACCGTGTTCGGTCGAGTGCCGGCCGGGCAGGCGTTGCGCCGCAGCGGCGCTCGGCCGGGCGACCTGCTTTGCGTCGGTGGTGTGCTGGGCAATGCGGCAGGGGCATTGCCGCTGGTACTGGGTGAGCGCGAGGCAGCGGCCGAACTGGCCAAACCGCTGCTCGACCACTATTGGTCACCGATGCCGCAGCTCTGCCTTGGCCAACGCTTGCGCGGCCGGGCTACGGCGGCGCTGGATATTTCCGATGGCCTGCTCGCTGACTGTGGGCATATCGCCAAGGCATCCGGGGTCGCACTCGAGGTGAACCTGGCCCAGGTGCCAGTGTCTGCTGCTCTGGAAGCCTTCCTTGGCCACGATGCGGCTCGGCAGGCAGCGTTGACCGGCGGCGACGACTACGTACTGGTTTTCACCCTGCCGCCTGCCGCGCTCGCCCCGCTGGCCGACCTCGATTTTGCCGAGGTACAGGTCATCGGCCGCGTTCTCGAAGGCCAGGGTGTGACCCTGCGCGACCCGCAGGGCCAGGACATCACCCCGGTCAAACGGGGCTATCAACACTTTAGGGAGACACCGTGACCGACCACCCCAACCAGGTGCCTGCGGAGTTCGTTCCGCCCTCGGTCTGGCGCAACCCGTGGCACTTCATCGCTTTCGGCTTCGGCTCCGGCACCCTGCCCAAGGCGCCCGGCACCTGGGGCTCGATGGTAGCAATCCCGTTCATCCCGCTGTGGCAGATGCTGCCCGACTGGGGCTACTGGCTGTTGCTGGGTGTGACCATGCTGTTCGGCTTCTGGCTGTGCGGCAAGGTCGCCAACGACTTGCGTGTGCACGACCACGAAGGCATTGTCTGGGACGAGATGGTCGGCATGTGGATCACCCTGTGGCTGGTGCCGGAAGGGTGGCAGTGGCTGCTTGCGGGTTTCCTGATGTTCCGCTTCTTCGACATCCTCAAGCCATGGCCGATTCGCTGGATCGATCGCCATGTGCACGGGGGTGTCGGGATCATGCTCGACGATATCCTGGCCGGTGTATTTGCTTGGCTGGGCATGCAGATTCTGGTGTGGGCGGTAGGCTGAAGCAGGGAGCGTTCCGATGGCCATAAGGACTGTGCTGCTGGCAATGATGCTGAGCGTCGCCCCCTGGGCGATGGCGGCCGATGCATTACCCAGGCAGATTCATCTGGTCAGCGAAGCGTGGATCGACTACACCAACGCCGATGGCAGCGGTGTGGCCTGGGATGTCTTGCGCAAGGTGTTCGAGCCTGCCGGGGTCAAGGTGGTGACCCAGAGCGCGCCGTACAGCCGTGCGGTTGGCCTGGTCAAACGTGGCGAGGCGGATGCCTGGGTCGGGTCCTACAAGGAAGAGATCAGCGACAACCTGTATCCGCGCTGGCATTTTGATATGGACCACATCTATGCCCTTGGCCTGGCCAGCAAGCCGGTGCCGACCTTGGCCACTGTCGGCCGTTACCGCCTGGCCTGGGTGCGCGGCTATGACTACGGCAGCTACCTGCCCAACGCGCACGATTTCCGCGAAATCCAGCGCCGCGAAGGCATCCTGCCGATGCTTGAGCACGGGCGTGTGGATTTCTACATCGATGCGCAGACCGAAGTCGACTATGTGCTCGGGCAGGCCTCGCAGCCTGAGCGTTTTCGCAGCACCCATGTAGCCGAACTGCCCTTGTACCTGGCGTTTGCCAGGACCGAGCACGCCAAGGCCCTGCGCGACCTGTTCGACAGGCGCATGGCCGAGCTGGTGCACAGCGGCGAGTTGAAGCCGATCTTCGAGCACTGGAAGCAGCCGTACCCCTTCACTGCGAACAGCAAGCCACAGTAGGACCACAGTCTGATGACCTGCGTAGGTCCCTGTGGGAGCGCAGGGCAGAGGACGGGAGGCAGCTAAGCATCGAACTTTTCGATCTTAAGCCACGGTATTCAACGAGCGCACACGCAGCGACCTGCTGATACAATCGGCTCACGAGAAATTTCCTACTTAATCCAGGAGCACAACGTGCCCGTCGTCTTTGTTGCCGCCTCGAAACTCCCGACTCCCTTTGCGATCTTCACCATGCATGGCTTTCTCGACGAAGCCACTGGCCGTGAGCACGTGGTGCTCAGCCTGGGTGACATCGCCGACGGCGAGCCGGTGCTGGGGCGCCTGCACTCCGAGTGCCTGACCGGCGATGCCCTGTTCAGCCAGCGCTGCGACTGCGGTTCGCAGCTGGAAGCCGCGCTCCAGGCGATCGCCCGCGAAGGCCGTGGCGTGCTGCTGTACTTGCGTCAGGAAGGCCGCGGCATCGGCCTTCTGAACAAGATCCGTGCCTATGAGCTGCAGGATGGTGGTGCCGACACCGTCGAGGCCAACGAGCGCCTGGGCTTTGCCGCGGATCAGCGCGACTACGCCATGTGCCTGCCCATGCTGGAGCACTTGGGCGTCAAATCGCTGCGTCTGATGACCAACAACCCACGCAAGGTCAAGGCGCTGACCGACATGAACATCAAGGTCGCCGAGCGCGTGCCGCTGCACACCGGCCACAACCCGCACAATCGCTACTACCTGGCGACCAAGGCCGGCAAGCTCGGCCACATGCTGGGTAATGAACACCAGGGCGAGGTGCCCCAGGCGTGACCCGGGGTGAGGTCAAGCGGCGCCTGGCGCTGGCCTGGTGGCAGTACCTGGCAGTCGGCCTGGTACCGCTGCCAGTGATGGCCTGGGCTTTTGGCGGTGGCGATGCTTTGATTCCGGTGCTGGCGATGCCGTTGTTCATCGCCGGCGCCGCAACCCTGTTCCTCAGCCTGCCGCGCTTCGGCGCCTACAAGCGGGCCCTGATTGCCACCTCGAAGGTGCTCGGCACGGCTGAAGAGCCGGACGCCTGGATCGTCCTGGCGCGGGTGCGGCGCATGGCCATGCTGTTCGCCTGCTTCCCGGCCTGGGTTGCTGCGCTGTCTGTGCTGGTCGGGCTTGAGGCAGTGCCGCAGTTCCTCCTGGCACTGTCCACCGTGGTGCTGCTTTACCTCTACCGTATTCCGCGTCAGCTGGGCTGATGCGCGTCCTGTTCTACCTGCTGGCGCTGTTCGCCCTTGCCGCAAAGGCAGACGAGCCTATGCGCGTGGTCAGCCTTGCGCCGTCGATGAGCGAAATCATGCTCGAATTGCACGCCGATGACCTGCTGGTGGGTGTGCTCGATGGCGGCGAGCGGCCGCCAGCCTTGCAGCGGCTGCCTTCGGTCGGCCGCCACGGCCAGCTGGACATGGAAACCCTGCTCAGCCTCAAGCCCGACCTGTTGCTGCTCTGGCCCGGCAGCGTGGCGCCGGCCCAGCGCGACCAGCTCACGCGCCTGGGCATTGCCACTTACAGCGCCGAACCCCACGACCTGAACCAGTTGCTCGACCAGATCGAGGAAATTGCCGTGCGCATCGGACGAGGTGGGCAAGGCCGGCCCTACGTGCAAGCCCTGCGCGCGCGCCTGCAGCAACTGCGCCAGCAATACCGGCGCGGGCAACCGCTGCGGGTGTTCTATCAGGTATGGGACCGGCCGCTGTACACACTGGGCGGACGGCAGGTGGTCAGCGATGCCCTGGCGGTATGTGGGGCGCACAATGTCTTTGCCGATCTGGACCAGCCGGCACCGCAGGTGAATGTCGAGTCGGTACTGATCCGCGACCCACAAGTGATCCTGGCGGGTGACGAGGCGCAGTTGGCGAGCTGGAAGGCCTGGCCACGGCTGAGCGCGGTGGCAGGCAAGGGCTTGCTGGTAGTGCCGGACAAGGGCCTGGAGCGGCCCAGCGGGCAGATGATCGAAGCCACTGCCCGACTGTGCGCGCTGCTCGCGGCTAGCGTGCCGGCGTCCAGGTGACACTGAACAGCGCGGTGCGGCCTTCTTCGCGGTAGCCGTAGCTGGCCCCGTCAAAACTGTAGAGTGCCCGGCTGTAGTCCTTGTCCAGCACGTTATCCAGCTTCACTTCCAGTTTCAGTTCATCGGTTGCCAGCCAGCCCGCACGCAGGCCCAACAGGCCGGAGCCACCGAGCCGATTGCGGTTGGCCTCGTCGTCGTAGCTGGCGCTCACGGCTTGCCAGCTGGCGCCCACATCGAAGCGCTCGAACTGGCGGTCCAGGTCCAGGCTCAGGGTACGGCGGGCGCGGCGGGCGAGGGTGTGGCCGCTATCCCGGTCGCGTGGGTCGATCAGCGCCAGGCCAAGTTGGCTGCGCCATTGGCCCCATTGCTGGTCCAGCGCGATCTCCAGGCCGTTGATACGCGCCGAAGCGACATTTTGCGGAATCGAGTCCTGGCCGAAGATGATCGCATCGCGCAGGTCGGTACGGTACAGCGATGTTTCCAGGCGACTGTCGCGGCTCAGCTGACTGCGCCACTGTACTTCATAGCTCTTCGAGCGCTCGGGCTTGAGGTCCGGGTTGCTGAACTGCGGGTAGTACAGGTCGTTGAAGGTCGGGGCGCGGAAGCCTTCGCTGTAGGACAGCAGCACGTCATTGCGAGCATTGAGCGGCACGGTGAGGCTGCCGCTCCAAGTGGTCTGGCCGCCGAACTGCTGGTTGTCGTCGTGGCGTACCCCAAGCTCCGTGGAAAAGTCTTCGCCGCTGTAGCGGTGCTGGATGAACGCCGCGCGGTTCCAGCGACTGTCCTCGGTGAAATCGGTGCTACCGTGCACGCGGTCTTCGTACCAGTCCCCGCCCAGCAGCAGGTTGTGCCGCTCGGCCAGGGCCAGGTCGTTTTGCCACGTAACCTGGTCGCGGTAGGTGTTGAACACGAAGCGCTCGTCGCTGAGCTTGTCGCGCTTGTCGTCGCGGTTTTCACTGTGGGCGATTTCCAGGCGCGAATGCCAGCGGTCGTTGAGCTGGGCATCGAAATAGCTGCCCAGGCTGCTGACGCTGAAGTCGGTGTAGGGCTTTTGCCCGAAGCTCTGGAAAGTGACCGGATCGAAGCGGCCGAACGGGTTGTCGTATTCGCTGCGCCCGCGGCTGTCGAGCAGGTTCAGGCCGGCTTCGAAGCGCTCGCCAAAGGTATGGCTCAGGCTCAGGTTGAGCGACTTGTTGCGGTAGGCGTCGTGGTCGCCGTCGCTGGCGAACGACGGGCCAGTCGAGTCGATACCCGCCGTCTCATCCAGGCTGGCGCCCAGATTGAAGCGGGTGGCATCGTCACCGCCAGACAGCCCCAGGCTGCGCTGGAACGTCTGGTTGCTGCCCGTCGCGAGGCGCAAGCGGGGTTGCAGGCCGGGGCCGCTGCTGCGGCGAGTGAAGATCTGGATCACCCCACCAATGGCATCGCTGCCATACACCGCCGAGCGCGAACCGCGCAGCACTTCGACGCGTTCGATCTGGTCGACATCGAGAAACTGCAGGCCGCTGTCGCCGGAGGTGGCATTGGCGATACGCACGCCATCGACCAGCACCAGGCTCTGGGCGGCCTTGGTGCCCCGGATGAAGATGCCAGGCAGGCTGCCGCGGCCGCCAGTGGGCGCGACTTGCACGCCAGGCACGCGGGTGAGCAGGTCGGTGACGCTGCCCGGTTGCAGGCGGTCGATGTCGGCGCGGGTGAAGACGGTGTTGGCGGCGCTGGTGGCGCTGCGCGATTCGACCTGGCGGTTGGCGCTGATCAGGATGTCGGGGAGCTTGAGGGCGTCGTCGCGCTCGGCGGCCAGCAACGGAATGGGGAGGCAAAGCAGGGTGGCAAGGGTTGAGGTTTTCATTGGCTGTTCCATTTTGCGAGGGCTGCGCCCTCGATCGCGACACAAGGCCGCTCCTACACAGGATTGCGCGATCCTTGTAGGAGCGGCCTTGTGTCGCGAAAGGGCCGCAAAGCGGCCCCAAAATTTACAGCCCGAGCTTGGCCATGCGGGCTTTCACCGAGGCCTCGATGCCAGCGGCATCCAGCCCACACTCGGCCAGCATCTGCGCCGGCTTGGCATGCTCGACATAGATATCCGGCAGCCCCAGGTGCAGCAGCGGCTTGACCACGCCCTCACGGGCCAGGAATTCGCCCACGGCCGCTCCGGCGCCGCCCATGATGCTGTTCTCTTCAATGGTCACCAGCAGCTCATGGCTGGCAGCCAGCTCCAGCACCAGGGCCTCGTCGAGCGGTTTGACGAAGCGCATGTCGACCACGGTGGCGTTGATCTGCCCGGCCACTTGCAGCGCCTCGGCCAACTGCACGCCGAACACCAGCAGGGCGATTTTCTCGCCACGGCGGCGCACCACGCCTTTGCCGATTTCCAACGGTTCGAGGTCGCCACTGATCGGTGCATTCGGGCCGGTGCCGCGCGGGTAGCGCACAGCGGCCGGGCCGTTGTACAGGTGGCCGGTGCTGAGCATCTTGCGCAGTTCGTTCTCGTCGCTCGGGGCCATCACCAGCATGCCTGGGATGCAGCGCAGGTACGACAGGTCATAGGCGCCAGCGTGGGTCGGACCGTCTTCGCCGACCAGGCCGGCACGGTCGATGGCGAACAGCACATCGAGGTTCTGCACCGCCACGTCGTGGATCAGCTGGTCGTAGCCACGCTGCAGGAAGGTGGAGTAGATCGCCACCACCGGCTTGCTGCCTTCGCAAGCCATGCCTGCGGCCAGGGTCACCGCGTGCTGTTCGGCGATCGCCACGTCGAA
The DNA here is from genome assembly GCF_050280885.1 of Pseudomonas sp. NPDC086566. Taxonomy (NCBI): domain Bacteria; kingdom Pseudomonadati; phylum Pseudomonadota; class Gammaproteobacteria; order Pseudomonadales; family Pseudomonadaceae; genus Pseudomonas; species Pseudomonas sp. NPDC086566. Next base: position 175,788 of record NZ_JBNNWD010000010.1, on the reverse strand, counting down.
GTAGCGCTCGGGGTAGCGTTCGCTGAAATCGACCAGGTCGGAGCCTTCCTTCATCGCCGGGGTGATGCCCACCAGGCGATTGTCGGCGGCGGCCATGTCGCACAGCCACTGGCCGAACACTGCAGAGTACTTCGGCCCGCTGACCTTTTTCGGCGCAGCCGGCTTGTCGGCGGGTTCGAGCTTGGTGATGGCGTGGTAGCCGATCGGATCGACTTCGGCCGGGGCGAAGCCTTTGCCTTTCTTGGTCACCACGTGCAGGAACTGCGGGCCTTTGAGGTCACGCATGTTGCGCAGGGTGGCGATCATGGTCGGCAGGTCATGGCCGTCGATCGGGCCAATGTAGTTCCAGCCCAGCTCTTCGAACAGCGTGCCCGGCACCAGCATGCCTTTGGCGTATTCCTCGGTACGACGGGCGATTTCCCAGGCACCGGGCAGGCGCGACAGCACCTTCTTGCTGCCCTCGCGCATGCTCGCGTAGGTGCGGCTGGAGAGGATCTTGGCCAGGTAGTTGGACAGGCCGCCGACATTTCGCGAAATCGACATGTCGTTGTCGTTGAGGATCACCAGCATGTCGGCGTTGACTTCCTGGGCGTGGTTCAACGCTTCGAAGGCCATGCCGGCAGTAAGGGCACCATCGCCGATCACGGCGATCGACTTGCGGGCGCTGTTCTGCAGACGGGCGGCTATGGCCATGCCCAGCGCAGCGCTGATCGACGTGCTGGAGTGGCCGACGCCGAAGGTGTCGTATTCGCTCTCGCTGCGACGCGGGAAGGCGGCGATGCCGTCTTTCTGGCGCAGGCTGAGCATGCGGTTGCGGCGGCCAGTGAGGATCTTGTGCGGGTAGGCCTGATGGCCGACGTCCCACACCAGCCGGTCATCCGGCGTGTCGAAGACGTAGTGCAGCGCGATCGTCAGCTCGATGACGCCCAGGCCGGCGCCAAAATGCCCACCGGTCTGACCAACGGTATAGAGCAACTCCTGGCGCAACTCGTCGGCCAGGGTCTCCAGGTCGGCTTCGGCCAGCCGGCGCAGGCCGGCAGGCGTGTCAGCGCGGTCGAGCAACGGCGTGACCGGGCGTTCGCGGGGGATCTCTTGAAACGTCGTGGGCATCAGGCGAGTCGTTATAGATGTGAAGACGCGGCAGTTTACCCCATTGTGGGAAAAGCTGCCCCTGTGGGAGCGGGCTTGCCCGCGAAGGGCCGCGCTGCGGCCCCATTCAATCAGTGGCGGCGTTCGACGATATAGCGCGCCAACGCCCGCAGCGGCTCGGCGGCTTCGCCAAAGCCTTGCAGGGCGACCAGCGCCTGGTCGCGCAGCTCGATTGCGTAGGCCTTGGCCGCTTCCAGCCCGAGCAATGCCGGGTAGGTTGGTTTGTCGCGGGCGATGTCGGCGCCCTGGCGTTTGCCCAGGGTGGCGGTATCGCTTTCCACATCAAGGATATCGTCCTGCACCTGGAATGCCAGGCCAATGGCCTGTGCATAAGTCTGCAGCGCATCCAGCTGCGCCTGCTCGGCGCGGGCACTGGCCAGGGCGCCGAGGCGCACGCTGGCTTCGATCAGGGCGCCGGTCTTGTGCCGGTGCATGAATGCCAGGGCCTGCTGGTCCAGCTTCAGGCCGACCGAGCCGAGGTCGATGGCCTGGCCGCCGACCATGCCCGCAGGGCCTGCTGCCTTGGCCAGGGCCTGGACCATGGCCAGGCGGATGCTGTCGGCCTGCGGGCTCAGGCGTGGGTCGAGCAGGGCGCTGAACGCCAGGCTCTGCAAGCCGTCACCGGCAAGAATCGCGCAGGCTTCATCGAAAGCCTTGTGGGTAGTCGGCTGGCCACGGCGCAAGTCGTCGTCGTCCATGGCCGGCAGGTCGTCATGCACCAGCGAATAGGCGTGGATCAGTTCCACCGCACAGGCCGCACCGTTGGCCTGCTCGGCTGGCGCACCAAGGGCTTCGCAGGCGGCATAGGCGAGCAGCGGGCGCACGCGCTTGCCGCCGTTCATCACGCTGTAGCGCATGGCGGCGTAAAGCCGCTCCAGCTCTTTGGTCGGGGCGATGAACAGCGGTTCGAGGGCGGCGTCGACACGGGCCTGGCAGCTGGCCTGGTAAGCAGTGATCATGCCTCTGGCTCCGCATCGAACGGCTGCGCGGCCAGTTCGCCGTCACGTTCCAGCAGGATCTGCACTTTCTGTTCGGCCTGGGCCAGGGCGCCCTGGCAGTCGCGGGTCAGGGCGATGCCTTGCTCGAACGCGGCCAGCGAGTCTTCCAGCGACAGTTCGCCGTTCTCCAGGCGCTCGACCAGGGCTTGCAGGTCGGCGAGGGATTGTTCGAAATCGATGGAGGCTTTTTTGCGGGCCATGGCGACAGTCTCGTTGGCGGGTCAGAACCGCGCGACGTTAGCAGAGCGGGGCGGGGGGAGCAAACTTCCGCTGGAATCACTGGACCATTCGCGGGTAAACCCGCTCCCACAAGGTCTGCACCGGGTTCAGCGTGTGGGAGCGGGTTTACCCGCGAATGGGCCGCAAAGCGGCCCCGTGCGATAGATCAGGCAGGCTCGGCTTCGAACTGGACCATGGCCTCACGGCACCGCGCCAGCTCTTCGATCGTCAGCACCGGTAAATTGTACTGCCGCGCATACACCGCCACCTGCTCACCCCGCGCCATGCTGCCATCGGGGTTCATCAGCTCGCACAGCACCGCCGCCGGGCGCAGGCCGGCCAGGCGCGCCAGGTCCACCGAGCCTTCGGTATGCCCACGACGGGTCAGCACGCCACCGTCACGCGCACGCAGCGGGAACACATGGCCCGGGCTGACGATATGGCGTTGCTCGGCGGTCGAGCGTAGCGCCGCTTGAATGGTGGTGATGCGGTCCTGGGCGGAAACGCCGGTGCTCACGCCTTCGGCGGCCTCGATGGTGACGGTGAAGCCGGTGCCGTGGCGGGCCTGGTTGTTTTGCACCATCGGCGCCAGTTGCAGGGCATCGACGGTGGCTTCGTCCAGGCACAGGCAGACGATGCCGCTGCAATCGCGGATCATCATGGCCATGGTCTGCAGCGACAGGTTCTCGGCAGCGGCGACGATGTCGGCTTCGTCCTCGCGGTCGTCATCGTCGAGCAGCAGCACAGGGCGCCCGGCCTGGAAGGCGGCGATGGCGGCGGAGACATTGGGGAATTGTTTTTGCAGCAAAGGGGACATGAAACGCTCCTCGTGATTGATCGATGAACGTCTCGGGGCGAACAAAATGCGCGCACAGGGGCGCCCGAATGGCCCCTGCCTGACGCCTTCTTTCATCCGGACTGTGACCGTCGGCTCTGGAGTCGCACCAGATCTGCTGACCCCCGGCATGGCCGGGGCGCTCGCGGGCTCATCTTTCGATTTACCGCCGGTGGGGACTTTCACCCCGCCCTGAAGACCGGCCAAGCATACAGCACTGTGCCACCTTGCTGGCAAGCCACTGTTCTACGACCTTCGGCGGTGTACATGTCTTGGGAGACGCGGTCGTGAGAGAATCCTACCGCGACATTTCTTTGATCACTTTACCCAGCGAAGCCGACAGCATCGGCCCATGCCCAAGCCCTTCGAATCGCTCATAGCGCACCTGCAACCCCTGCACCTTGGCTAGATCAGCCGCCAACTCACGCGCCGGCCGCTCCACATCGCCCTTCACCGGCATCCGCGGATTCGCCGGCTCCTCACTCCCGCGCATCAGCAACAACCGCGGCCGGCTGTCACCCAGGCGCTGTTGAAACCCCTGCGCCTCACCCACGATCGCCCCATCGTTCCACCACAGCGACGGGCTGGCCGCCGCATAGTCACTGAACGCCCCGGGCCGGGTGAACAAAGCATGCAGCACCGCCAGGCCACCATAGGAATGCCCCCACAGCGTCTGTCGCTGCGGGTCGATCGGCGCCACGCCGGCCACCCGTGGCCGCATCGTCTGGATCAGCAGGTCAAGGAACGCATCCACCCCGCCGCTGGGCTCGCCGGTAAGGGGGTCGCGCTGCGCGGTCTGCCCTGGCACTGGCGGGGTGTAGTCAAAGGTGCGCCCGGTGCGCTCGATGCGCTGGTCAGTCTGGTAGCCCACGGCTACCAGCAGCGGCGCTTGGCCGGCGGCAAGCTGGCTCAGTTGCTGGTCATCCAGCGCCCCCAGAGCGGCATTGCCGTCGAGCATCCACAGCACCGGATAACCGGCGGCAGGCGCCGGGCGGTCCGGCTTGCCGACCCACAGGCGGTAATGGCGCCGGCCGTCGGCCGAATCCAGGTCAAGCTGGCTGAAGCGGTAGGCCAGATCCTGGCGCTGCAGCAGCGAGGTATCCATCTTCTGCTCACGCGCTGGCTGCGCTAAGGCAACCGGCGCGGCCAATGCCAGCGCCATGATCAGGGGCAGGGTCATCTTGCTCATCAGGCGTCTCGTCAGGGCTTTGCAAGGCGCGCAAAGCGGAATGACCCCGATGATAATCAGTGCTGTTTGGGCGTAAAGCGCATTAACTTTCTAAACAATCCTCGCCGATCGGCAGCACCACATGCAGGCACAAGCCAGGGTGGCCATTGCTGGCCCACAGCTGGCCACCTTGCAGTTCGATGGCGCGGCGGGCGATGGCCAGCCCCAGGCCGAAGCCTGCGCCGCTGTCGGGCAAGCGTTGGTAGGGTTTGAAGATGCGTTCGAGGTCAGCTTGCGGCACGCCGGGGCCCTGGTCGCTAAGGCGCAGGTGCCAGTAGTCGCCCTCACGCCAACCATCGAGGCTGACCCGGCCGCCTTCAGGCGAATGGCGGATGGCGTTGCGCATCAGGTTTTCCAGGGCCTGGGCCAGGCTGTCCAGGTGAACCTGCACCCGGCAATCGGTGCCCAGGGAACAGGGCAGGCGCGAGCGGTCCCAGCCACTTTCGAAGCAGATGTCCTGGCACAGCGCTTCCCACACCGAAAGCATCAGCACCGGCTCGGTGGGCAGTTGCGGCTGCTCGGTGTCCATCCAGGCAAGGTCCAGGGTGTCCTCGAGCAGCTTCTGCATGTCGTCGACTTCACGCTCAAGGCGCTCGCGCAGTTGCGCTGGCGGCAAGTCGCTGTCGTGGGCGATGCGCAGCCGCGCCAGAGGCGTGCGCAGTTCGTGGGACAACGTGCGCAGCAACAGGCGCTGTTGCTCAAGGCTTTGCCGCAAGCGCCCGGCCATGTGTTCGAAGGCCTGCGCCAGTTCGCCCAGCTCGTCGCGGCGCTCCTGCAGTGGCAGGCCAGGGCTGTCCAGGTCGTCCGCACGCAGGGCATCGGCACGGTCGCGCAGGCGGTTGAGCGGCACCACCAGTTGCCGATAGATCGCCAGGCCCAGCAGCAGAGCGAATAGTGTGGGCGCGACGCCGTGGGTGATGACATGGGTCCAGGGGGTCAGGCCGGTGGGCAGCAAACGTTCGGGCAGTTGCATCACCAGGCGTCCGTTCTCGGGGTGTTGCGGGAACTCGATACTGACGTAGGGCAGTTCATCCTGCAGGCGCCGGCTCATCGGCCAGTCGAGCTTGCGCATGAAGGTCAGGTGGCTGGCCTCTTCGGCGTCCAGCGGTATGGTGCCCAGGCTTTGCAGGTGCGGCCCGAGCAGTACCGCCCAGGTGTCTTCGGCGTGTTCGAGCTGGCGCCGGAAGGCTTCGGCACCCGTTGCCCCTGCTTGCTGCCAGGCCTGTTCGGCCTGTTGAGCATAGCGGGCGAGGTAGTCCTGGTCGGCCTGGGAAAGAAAATAGGTACTGCGCTCCACCGACAGGCCCCAGGTCCAGATCAGCCAGGTCAGCAGCAGACAGAAGCTGACCTGCAGGGCGGCCAGTTTCCACAACAAGGGGTGTCGGCGCATCAGGCGCGTTCCGTGTCGACCAGCAGGTAACCTTGGCCGCGCACGGCCTGGATCTGCAGGTGCTGGGCGCCGATATCGGCCAGTTTGCGGCGCAGGTTGCACACGTGCACATCCAGGCCGCGGTCCAGGCGGGTGTAGGCCCGGTGCAGCACGGTCTGGTACAGGAACGGCTTGCTCAGGGCCTCACCGGGGTGGGCGTTGAGCGTGGCCAGCAAGCGGAACTCCGAAGCGGTCAGGCCGGCCGCCTTGCCGTCGAGAATTACGTCCTGCAGGTACTGGTCGTAGATCAGCGGGCCGGCTTCGCGCTGCGCCAGCGAGTTGCGGCCGAACGCCACGCGCCGCAGCAGGGCGTCCACCCGTGCATCCAGCTCGGCCAGGCTGAACGGCTTGGGCAGGTAGTCGTCCGCGCCGCGGGTAAAGCCGCTGATACGGTCCTGCTCGGCCCCCAGCGCCGACATCAGCATCACCGGCACGGCGTGCTGGCGGCGCAGTTCGTCGAGCAGGCTGAGGCCGTCGATGCCGGGCAGCATGATGTCCAGCAGCACCAGGTCGAAACGGCCGAGCTGCACGGCGTTCAATGCCTGGGTGCCGGTGGCGCAGGCGTTGACCCGGAAGCCGCGGTTGAGAAAGTGGCGCTGCAGGTCCTCACGCAGACGAGCGTCATCTTCGGCGAGGAGGAGTGAGGTGGGCATCGTTTGTCTTTAATGAGAATTCATATCAGTTAGCAATCATCCCACTGCCAGCAGGCAAAGGGCAATCATCCCGTGCTGCTGGTTTGTGTTAAGAAGGTTAATCCTGCTGCACCCCCGTTTTCCGTCCGGTATCTTTCGCAAAAAGCAACTTGTTTCGTTTGCGATTAAATATCATTTGAGCGAAGGGTGTGTCATGAGCGGTTTCAAAGGTGCGGGGAGTGCGCGACGGGTGCGGGGATGGCTGGTGCTGGGGCTGCTCGCGCCTTATTCGTTGTCGGCACTGGCTGAAACAGTGGCAAGTGAGGTGACAGCGGACGACGCTTCGCTCGACCTGCCGGCGCTGACCATCGAAGGCAACCGCCTGTACGACATGCTGCCCTCGGAACAGACGGGTGGTTACAGCGTCGATGCCGCCACCGTGGGTACCAAGACCCCGGCGGCACTCAAGGACATCCCGCAGTCGATCACCGTGTACACCCAGGATTACGTCAAGGACCGCCAGTTCGTGCACCTGGATGACCTGGCCAAATACACCGCGGGCCTGCGCACCCTGACCAACGACAGTGGCCGTTCGTCGATCTACGCCCGTGGCTACGAGTACAGCGAATTCAACATCGACGGCCTGCCGGCGCCCATGGCCAGCATCTTCGGCACTGTGCCGTCGCTGGCCGCCTTCGACCGGGTCGAGATCATGCGCGGCCCGGCCGGGCTGTTCAGCAGCACCAGCGAACTGGGCGGCATCGTCAACATGGTGCGCAAGCGCCCGACCGCCGAATTCCAGGGCCATGTCGAGGGTAGCTATGGCACCTGGGACACCAACCACGAAGAAATCGACCTGAGCGGGCCGCTGGACGATGCCGGCCGGGTGCGCGGTCGTTTCATCGCCTCGCGTGACGACACCAACGGCGAAGTCGATTACAACGCCAACACCAGCAACAGCTACTATGGCGCGCTGGACATCGACCTGGACGACGACACCCAGCTGTCGTTCGGCCTGATCCATGAAGTGAAGAACATCACACCGCATAACGGCTACCCGGCGACGTTGTCCGGTGAAGTGCCTGATTTCAGCCATTCGAAGTTCCTCGGCGCCGACTGGAACTACTTCGACGGAAAGACCACCGACCTGGTCGCCGAACTGACCCACCGCTTCGATAACGGTGGCTATGGCCGCGTCGCCGCCCGTGGCTCGCACCGCGACACCAACTACCTGTACGCCTTCACCGCGACCAATGCCACCACCGGGGCCAACTCCGAGCGTGCCAGCGCCCGGGACTTCACCCAAGACACCTACTCGCTCGACGCCAGCTACAGCCAGCCGTTCGAAACCTTCGGCCAGGTCAGCGAATTCGTGGTTGGCAGCGACTACAAGAACTACGACACCGAGTACCTCAACGGCACCACCAACCTGGGCAGCATCAACGTCAACACCTACACGCCAACGCGCTTCGCCAAGCCGTCGCCGAACTACAGCACCGAGACCGGCATGCAGGAAGAGGAATACGGCCTGTATTCCAAGGTGACCTTCCGCCCGGTCGAGCGCCTGGCGCTGATTGCCGGTGGCCGTTTCAGCTGGTATCGCGGTGATTTCTATACCACCACGCTGAGCAGCGGCTCGACGGTCGACGACAACAAGCGCGTCGATGGCCGCTTTACGCCGTATGGTGGCCTGGTCTACGACCTGACCGAAAACCACGCGCTGTACGCCAGTTATTCGCAGGTGTTCAAGCCGCAGTCCGACACCGACAGCAATGGCCGGGTACTCAAGCCACGCCAGGGCGAGCAGTATGAATTCGGCCTGAAGAGCAGCTATTTCGGTGGCGACCTGAACACCCGCTTCTCGGTGTTCCGCCTGACCGACAAGAACCGCGCCAGTACCCAGTACGATACCGATGGCGTGGATACAGGTTTCTCGGTCGCCTCCGGCAAGACCCGGGTCAAGGGCGCGGAGGTGGAAGTCAGCGGCAAGCTCACGCCAAATTGGGAACTGCTGGCGGGCTATACCTGGATGGAAACCGAAACGGTCAAGGGCGATGCTGAGACCACCTTCTTCATCATGCCGCGCAACCAGGCGTCGCTGTGGAGCAAGTACACCATCAGCCAGGGCCCGCTGAACGGGCTGGCCATTGGTGGCGGTGTATCGGCGATGAGCAACTTCTACTCCGAGAACGGCGGCGTGCGCATCGATGCGCCGGGCTATGCCACCGTGGATGCGATGCTGTCGTACCCGGTGACTTCGAAGCTGACGGCGACCTTGAACGTCAACAACCTGTTCGACCGGGATTACCTGTCACGGGTGGGCTCGACCTCGACGTTCAACTTCTATGGGCCATCGCGGAGCATGATGGTCGGGGCGCGGTATGACTTTTGAGTAGGGCTTTAAGGTTGCGTCGTTTGTGAGATCGGGCGCCGCCCGCGCGGCGCATCGCGGATAAATCCGCTCCTACATTTGTTGCAACGTGGCCATGCCTGTGAGGCCATGGTTGTCAGCCGGTTCGCAAGACTCAAGACATGCACCAAGGCAGGCGACCATGGCGTAACAGGTTCGGCACGTTGCAACAAATGTAGGAGCGGATTTATCCGCGATGCGCCGCGCGGGCGGCGCTCGATCGCACAGGCGCTGCAAATATCATGGCGAACAAACCGGCAGGCATTAAAAAGCCGGCTTGTGGCCGGCTTCTCGGGGACGCTTCCGACTAATTTATGGTAAGTCGCAACCGCCTTAACTGTGTGGCCAGCAAGGGCCTGAAAGAGATGGCTGACGGTCGTGTGGAACGTCGCCGAGCCCTCTGCAACACGGCTTGCGCCGGGCGGGGCTGAATGTGCGGCGTAGCATACAAGGGCTGGCGCAGTATGCCCAGCAAAAAATGGCACAGCGTGTGTCAGTCGGGGCGTCGCTGACGGTAATGCGACCAGTGGAACACCCAGCCGAGTACCTCAAGCTTCTGCGCCTTGCATTGTAGCGGTGTGTAGCGCTCCACCACCTCACGCCGGTTGTGGCTATGGAGGCACAGCGTGCCTTGATGGCCGAGGCTCAGGCTGTTCACCCTGAGCCTGCCGTTGTGCAGCAGGGCATAGATCTCGCCATCCACCACCCGGGTGTAGCTGAGGTCGATCGCCAGGATGGCATCGCGCGGGATCCACGGCGCCATGTTGGCTGCAGGCATGGTCATGCAGATCGCTTGGTCCACAGGCACGGCCAGTGCCTCCAGCGCAGGTGCCGGCATTGCCATGTGGTGACCGTCGAGCGCTATGAGCTGGCCGTTGCGCAGCTCGTGAAAGGGCACGTGCACCAAGGCCGCAGGCGACTCCGATGGCAAACCGGCATTGTGCGTCGGGATGGTCTGAGGCGCGTACATGCGCAGCAACGAATGTGGATGCTTGGGACCTTCGCCGGTCAGCAGCCAGCGGCGCTGCACGCAGAACAACTCGGCCATTTCATCGAGGCGGGCAATGGGGATGCCTCGGGTGAACCAGTTGTTGATGTGCTGCGACGACACGCGACGTTGGGCAGCGAATTCTGAGGGGGTAAGGCCACATTCCCGAAGGAGTGCCTTGAGGCGGTCACCGGATCTGTTCATATCGCCGAGTGTAGCGGCCGGTTGCCAGTAGCGATATGAACGTGATGTTGATATGAACGGTGTGAAAAATGCCGGGATGTAGGGCAAAGGCGTAGGACTGCGTAGGATTTTTTACCGACCTCCTGAGTGACCCATAAAAAAACCCCGCCAAAGCGGGGTTTTTTCAGCAAAGCGGTATCAGCCTTTGTAGGCAGCGACCGATTTGGTGATTGCGGCACGGGCGGCGTCGGCGCCTTCCCAGCCTTCGATCTTGACCCACTTGCCCTTCTCGAGATCCTTGTAGTTGGCGAAGAAGTGCTCGATCTGCTGGATCAGCAGGGCTGGCAGGTCGGTGTATTCCTTCACGTCGACGTAGAGCTGGCTCAGCTTGTCGTGAGGCACGGCGATGACCTTGGCGTCGCCGCCGCCGTCGTCGGTCATGTTCAGCACGCCGACCGGACGGGCGCGGATGACCGAGCCAGGCGCAACCGGGTACGGGGTCACGACCAGCACGTCCAGCGGATCACCGTCGTCGGCCAGGGTGTTCGGGATGAAACCGTAGTTGGCCGGGTAGAACATCGGGGTGGCCATGAAACGGTCGACAAACAGGGTGTCGCTGTCCTTGTCGATTTCGTACTTGATCGGCGCGTGGTTGGCCGGGATCTCGATAGCGACGTAGATGTCGTTCGGCAGGTCTTTGCCAGCCGGAATCTTGCTGTAGCTCATTGGGCGGTGCCCCCGTGTTTGATCAAAAAAGTGGCGGCGATTATAGGCACATTCCACCAGGCCATGCCACGTGTGGGCGGATGTGCGGCCGCATCAGGCGTGGCTTTCGCGGTAATCCGGGTGCCCGGCCTGCAGCTTCAGCAGGCGCTCGAGCGGGTTCTGCCGGTAGAACAGCGAAAGCTGCTGATACACCTGTGGATAAGCCTGCTGCAGCAGGTCGGGAGCGCTGAAGAAGTACTCACTGGTGACAGCGAAGAATTCTGCCGGGTTTTCCGCAGCGTAAGGGTCGATGGCGGTTTCGGCGTCGGGGTCGGCGTCGAGCTGTCGATTGAGGTCGTCGTAGGCCTGCTGCATGGCCGCAGCCCAGGCCTCCACGCGCATGCCCGGGTGCAGCGGCGGCAGGCCGTTGGCATCGCCATTGAGCATGTCGAGCTTGTGCGCCAGCTCGTGGATCACCAGGTTGTAGGCCTCCCAGCCGCCACTGGCCAGCACCCCGGCCCAGGCCAGGATGATCGGCCCCTGCTGCCAGGCTTCGCCGCTGTGTTCGGCATCCCACGCGTGCTCCACGCCAGTGGCATCGCGGTGGCGCTGCGGGCTCTTGAAGTCATCGGGGTAGAGAATGATCTCGTGGAAGCCCTGGTACCAGTTCAACTCGCCCAGGTGCAGCAGTGGTAGCTGCGCCTGGGCGGCGAGAAACAGGCGCTGCTCGTCGTCCAGTTCGACCCCAGGGAGGGTGGTCAGGTGCTTGTCGAGCAGGAACAGGATGCAGGCTTCGCGCAGCCACTGGTCCTCGGCATCAGTGATGCCGTCGAGCATTGGCAGGCGATCGCGGATCACCTGCCATTGCTGTGGGTCGATCGGGTAGCGTGCGAGTGTGCGCTTGCGCCGCCAGGCGCTGAAGGACCACATGTCTGCTGTCAGTGGACCTTGGCGGTGCGGCCCAGGCGGCTGCGCAGCACGCCGAGGATCATCGGTACCAGCGACAGCACGATGATGGCGACTACCATCAGCGACAGGTGCTGCTTGATGAAGGGCACGTTGCCGAAGAAGTAGCCCAGGGTTACCAGGCCGCCGACCCACAGCAGCGAACCGGCCACGCTGAAACCGAGGAAACGTGGGTAGTGCATGTGGGCGATACCGGCCACGAACGGTGCGAAGGTGCGCAGGATCGGCAGGAAGCGCGCCATGGTCACGGTCTTGCCGCCATGGCGTTCATAAAACTCGTGGGTGCGCTGCAGGTAGTCGCGGCGGAAGATCTTCGAATTCGGATTGTTGAACAGTTTTTCGCCGGTCGTACGGCCGATCACATAGTTGGTGCTGTCGCCCATGATCGCAGCTGCCATCAGCAGGACCGCCAGCAGGACCGGGTCCATGCCGCCACCGGCGGCCACGGCGCCAGCGATGAACAGCAGCGAGTCGCCCGGCAGGAACGGCATCACCACCAGGCCGGTTTCGCAGAAGATCACGGCAAAGAGGATGGCGTAGATCCAGGGGCCGTAATTGGTGACCAGCAGATCGAGGTAGGCATCGAGATGCAGGATTAAGTCCAGCGGGTTGAATTCCATGTACAGCACCTGTGTTCTTGACCCGCCTATACGGGCACGCGATGACGGGCAATGCCCTGGGCGTCGGCATGACTACCTGTGGGTGGGTAAATTTTCACACATGACAGGTCGAAGCATTATACGGCGAAGAAGGAAACGTGCCCGCAGAGTTTGTAGCGGGGGGTTACTGCGCAAGCCCGTACCGGCCTCTTCGCGGGTCAACCCGCGAAGAGGCCGGTACGGGTCAGTCCTGGCTGATCGGCAAAATGTAGTTCTCGAACTCGGTGTCCTTGCGAAAGCCGATCGACTCATAGGTCTTGCGCGCCACCTCGTTGTTGGCGCTGGTCGATACCCGCATGCGCACGGCCTGGGTCTCCTTGGCCATTTTCTTGGCCTCGCGCATCAGGTGGTCGGCCACCAGCATGCGCCGCGAGTCTTCGGCGACAAAGATGTCGTTGAGGATCCATACACGTTTCAGCGAAAGCGATGAAAAGCTCGGGTACAGCTGACAAAAACCAAGCAATTTACCGTCATCATCGTCCGCCAGGGCCAGGTAGATCACCGATTCGTCGCGTTTGAGGCGTTTCTCGAGAAAGGCACGCGAGCTGTCGGGGAAAGGCAGCTGCCCATAGAACTCGCGGTATCTGACGAACAGCGGGGTGAGCAGGTCGAGGTGTTGCAGGGTTGCCTTGATGATGCGCATGTGCGGCCCTCAGAGTCCATTTGGGGAAACGGCGGAATGCCTGCAGCTTTCATGGGCATGCTGCCCCAATGCTGGCCATCAGTGCAATCCGCCTTCCGTTACAGGTTCTTTAACCTTCACCGAGCAGGAAGTTGCCGCGCCGGTTGGGGGTATTTTCACTGTCGATGCTATGGACCTCGGCTTCGTCCTTCAGATTCACACCGGAAAGCTGGCGCCGGCAGGCTTCGCGCATCAGGTATAGCAGCCGGTGGGCCGCCATGCCGTAACTCAGGCCCTCCAGGCGGATATTCGAGATGCAGTTGCGGTAGGCATCGGTCAGGCCGACCTTCGGGGCGTAGGTGAAATACAGGCCCAGGCTGTCTGGCGAGCTCAGCCCTGGGCGCTCGCCGATGAGCATTACGGTCATGCGCGCACCGAGCAATTGGCCAACTTCGTCCGCCACGGCAACCCGGCCTTGCTCGACCAGCACCACCGGGGCGCTGGTCCAGCCATCGGCTGCGGCCTGCTCCTCGAAGCGGGCCAGGAATGGCAGGGTATGGCGGTGCACGGCCAGGGCCGAGAGGCCGTCGGCGACCACGATGGCCAGGTCTACGCCTTCGGGGTTGGCCTGGGCATGCTGGCGCAAGCGCTCGGCCGAGTCTTCGTTAAGCCGCCGGCCCAGGTCGGGGCGTTGCAGGTATTGGTGGCGGTCAGTGGCGGCGCTGTGCAGCACCAGGCTATCGCGGCCACGGTCCTTGAGCTGTTCACTCAGGGTGGCGTGGTCGAAGGCCAGGTGCACAGCGTCGCGGGCCTGGGCGTGGGCGAACTGGAAGTCCAGTTGCGCACCCGTGGGCAGGCTGGTGCCGCAACGGCCCAGGGCGATGCGTGCCGGGGTCAGGTCGCGCAGGGCCAGCCAGGGATTGTCCGGGGTGGGGGATCGGTCTGCCATGGTCACCTCCTAAGCCAGCTGCGCCAAGGCCTGGCGGAATGCCGGCGGCAGGTTGTCGCCAAAGCGCACGCGGCCATCGGCCTGGGTGAAGATGCCGGTGCGTTGCAGCCAGGCTTCGAATTCCGGCCCGGGCTTCAGGCCCAGGGTCTGGCGCGCATAGAGCGCATCGTGGAACGACGTGGTCTGGTAGTTGAGCATGATGTCGTCGGAGCCTGGGATGCCCATGATGAAGTTGATCCCGGCCACGCCCAGCAGGGTCAGCAGGGTGTCCATGTCGTCCTGGTCGGCTTCGGCGTGGTTGGTGTAGCAGATGTCGCAGCCCATCGGCACGCCGAGCAGCTTGCCGCAGAAGTGGTCCTCGAGGCCGGCGCGGATGATCTGCTTGCCGTTGTACAGGTATTCGGGGCCGATGAAGCCGACCACGGTATTGACCAGGAACGGCTTGAAGTGGCGGGCCACGGCGTAGGCGCGGGTTTCGCAGGTTTGCTGGTCGACGCCGTGGTGGGCATTGGCCGACAGCGCGCTGCCTTGACCGGTCTCGAAGTACATCAGGTTCTGCCCGAGGGTGCCGCGCTTGAGCGACAGGCCGGCCTCGTAGCCTTCCCGCAGAACGTTGAGGTTGATGCCGAAGCCGGCGTTGGCCGCCTCGGTGCCGGCGATCGACTGGAACACCAGGTCCAGCGGCACGCCGCGGTTGATCGCTTCGATCGAGGTGGTGACGTGAGTCAGCACGCAGGCCTGGGTGGGGATATCGTAGCGCTGGATGATGGCGTCGAGCATTTCCAGCAGGGCGCAGATCGAGGCGATGCTGTCGGTGGCCGGGTTGATGCCGATCATGGCGTCGCCGTTGCCGTAGAGCAGGCCGTCGAGGATGCTGGCGGCGATACCGGCCGGCTCGTCGGTCGGGTGGTTGGGTTGCAGGCGGGTCGACAGGCGCCCGCGCAGGCCGATGGTGCCGCGGAACCGGGTGACCACGCGGATCTTCTGCGCCACCAGGACCAGGTCCTGCACACGCATGATCTTCGACACGGCAGCGGCCATTTCCGGGGTCAGCCCAGGGGCGAGGGCGCGCAGGCTCTGCTCATCAGCTTCTTCGCTGAGCAGCCAGTCTCGCAGGCCGCCAACGGTCAGGTGGCTGACCGGGGCGAAGGCCTGGGCGTCATGGGTGTCGACGATCAGCCGGGTAATCTCGTCCTGTTCGTAGGGGATCAGTGCTTCATTCAGAAAATGCGTCAGCGGGATGTTGGCCAAGGCCATCTGCGCGGCCACGCGTTCGCCGTCGTTGCTGGCGGCGACGCCGGCCAGAAAGTCCCCGGAACGGGCCGGGCTGGCCTTGGCCATGACGTCCTTGAGGCTGTCGAAGCGATAGACCAGGTGGCCCACCGTGTGTACGAAACTTGCCATACAGAATCTCCAGAGCCGCGGGCTGGCCCGCGGCAGGTGGCTTTGATCAGTGCAGCGCCTCTTCGGCCTTCTGGATCGCGGCGAATTCCTCTTCCGGTGTGCCCGCAACCAGGTGGTGGCGGCTGTACAACGCAAAATAGGCGATGAATACCGCGTAGATCACCGCAGCGCCAATCACCACCCGTGGGTCGACCAGGAAGCCCGCGACCACGGCGATACAGGCCAGCACCAGGGCCAGGCCCGAGGTGAAGATGCCGCCCGGGGTGCGGTAAGGGCGTTCCATTTTCGGCCGGCGAATACGCAGGGTGATGTGCGCGGCCATCATCAGCACATACGACAGTGTGGCACCGAAAACCGCCACCAGGATCAGCAAGTCACCCTGACCGGTCAGGGACAGGGCGAAGCCGATGATTCCGGGGATCACCAGCGCCATGACCGGGGCCTTGCTCTTGTTGGTTTCCGACAGCTTGCGCGGCAGGTAGCCCGCGCGCGAAAGGGCGAAGATCTGCCGCGAATAGGCGTAGATGATCGAGAAGAAGCTGGCGATCAGGCCGGCGAGGCCCACCAGGTTGACGAAACCGCCCATCCAGGTGGAGCCGCCGTAGGCCTTGGCCAGCGCCTCGACCAGCGGGTTGCCCGAGGCCTTCAAGGCTTCGGAGCCTGCGCCGCCAGGGCCGACCACCAGGATCAGCAGCGCGAACGCCAGCAGTACCAGCATTGCGCCGATCAGGCCGCGGGGCAGGTCGCGCTTGGGGTTCTTGGTTTCTTCAGCGGCCAGTGGCACACCTTCCACGGCGAGGAAGAACCAGATGGCATAGGGGATCGCGGCCCACACGCCGACATAGCCGAATGGCAGGAAGCTGCTGGCGCCCGCGGCGTCCGTTTTGGCGATGTCGAACAGGTTGGCTGCATCAAAATGGGGCACCATGGCCACCAGGAATACGGCCAGGGCAATGGCTGCGACGGCGGTGATGATGAACATCAGCTTCAGTGCCTCACCCACGCCAAAGATGTGGATGCCGATGAACACGATGTAGAACGCCAGGTAGATCATCCAGCCGCCGATACCGAACAGCGACTGGCAATAAGCGCCGATGAACACCGCGATGGCGGCGGGTGCGATGGCGTACTCGATGAGGATCGCCGTGCCGGTCAAAAAGCCGCCCCACGGGCCGAAGGCGCTGCGGGCAAAGCCGTAGCCGCCGCCAGCGGTTGGGATCATCGAGGAAAGTTCGGCCAGCGAGAAGCACATGCACAGGTACATGGTGGCCATCAGCAAGGTGGCGAGGAACATGCCGCCCCAGCCGCCCTGGGCGAGGCCGAAGTTCCAGCCGGCGTAGTCGCCGGAAATCACGTAGGCAACGCCCAGGCCTACCAGCAGTACCCAGCCGGCGGCGCCTTTCTTCAGTTCACGTTGCTGGAAATAGTCCGAACCGACCTTTTCGAAGTCGACGGAAGACCCTGCCGGCACCCCGGCGGAATGATCGCTTGGCATAGTTTCACCTGTTCTTTTTCTTGATGGCCGGAAGGTGTCCAGGCCGATGGTGATAGGTACTGCAGGAAGCGAGCCAGAGCGGATTTGGCTCTGGGTTGGTGAAAGCAGGTCTGGCCTCTTCGCGGCTAAAGCCGCTCCCACAGGGGATTGCACAGTTTTCAGGCTTGTGCGGTCCCAGTGGGAGCGGGTTTACCCGCGAAGCAGGCGACTCGGTCTTAGAAGAAGCCCAACGGGTTGATGTCGTAGCTCACCAGCAGATTCTTGGTCTGTTGGTAATGGTCGAGCATCATCTTGTGGGTTTCACGGCCGACGCCGGACTTCTTGTAGCCACCGAATGCGGCATGCGCCGGGTACAGGTGGTAGCAGTTGGTCCACACGCGGCCCGCCTTGATGCCGCGGCCCATGCGGTAGGCGCGGTTGATGTCGCGGGTCCACACGCCAGCACCGAGGCCGAACTCGGTGTCGTTGGCAATGGCCAGGGCTTCGGCTTCGTCCTTGAAGGTGGTGACGCTGACCACCGGGCCGAAGATTTCTTCCTGGAATACGCGCATGCGGTTGTTGCCTTTGAGCAGGGTCGGCTGGATGTAGTAACCGGTGGCCAGCGAACCTTCGAGTTTTTCCACCTTGCCGCCGGTCAGCAGCTCGGCGCCTTCCTGCTGGGCGATGTCGAGGTACGAGAGGATCTTCTCGAACTGCTGCTGCGAGGCCTGGGCGCCGACCATGGTGTCGGTGTCGAGCGGGTCGCCGCGCTTGATCTGCAGCACCTTCTTCATCACCACTTCCATGAACTGCGGGTAGATCGATTCCTGCACCAGGGCGCGCGATGGGCAGGTGCACACCTCGCCCTGGTTGAAGAACGCCAGCACCATGCCTTCGGCGGCCTTGTCGATGAAGCTCGGCTCGGCCTGCATGATGTCTTCGAAGTACACGTTCGGCGACTTGCCACCCAGCTCGACGGTGGACGGGATGATGTTCTCGGCCGCGCATTTCATGATGTGCGAGCCGACCGGGGTGGAGCCGGTGAAGGCGATCTTGGCGATGCGCTTGCTGGTGGCCAATGCTTCACCAGCCTCGCGGCCATAGCCTTGCACCACGTTGAGCACGCCTTTGGGCAGCAGGTCGGCAATCAGCTCGACCAGCACGGTGATGCCCAGCGGCGTCTGTTCGGCCGGCTTGAGCACCACGCAGTTGCCGGCGGCCAGAGCCGGGGCAAGCTTCCAGGCGGCCATCAGGATCGGGAAGTTCCACGGGATGATCTGCCCGACCACACCCAGCGGCTCGTGGATGTGGTAGGCCACGGTGTTTTCGTTGATTTCCGCAGCGCCGCCTTCCTGGGCGCGGATGCAGCCGGCAAAGTAGCGGAAGTGGTCGACGGCCAGAGGAATATCGGCATTGAGGGTTTCGCGGATCGGCTTGCCGTTGTCCCAGGTTTCGGTGATGGCCAGGATTTCCAGATTCTGCTCGATACGGTCGGCGATCTTCAGCAGGACGTTGGAGCGGTCCTGGACCGAGGTGCGGCCCCAGGCATCGGCAGCAGCATGGGCGGCATCCAGGGCTTTATCGATGTCTTCGGCAGTGGAGCGCGGGAATTCGGCAATCAACTGGCCGTTCACCGGGGAGGTGTTCTCGAAGTACTGGCCTTTGACGGGGGCCACGAATTCGCCACCGATGAAGTTGCCGTAGCGGCTCTTGAAGGAAACCTTCGCGCCCTCGGTACCGGGATGTGCGTAACGCATGGTGTGTCTCCTGGCTGTTATGTTTGTTGAGGAGTTGGAAAGCGTAGAGCAAAGGTCGGGCCAGCGTGGTGCACCCTCGTGGAATCAATGACTTGGGTCATGCTTTGGCGCTGCAGCAAGGAACGCTGTGCCAGGCTTGGGACGGCCGGGGGTGACACTTTGTACCGTTTGCGACACGGTGCCGGCGGGTACGTTGCAAACCCTGCGCAGGTGGAGGATGCTGGCCTGAATCTCTATCTGCGGAGAACAACAACAAATGCAGAGCAACTCATTCAGCCAACATGCCCAGCAAGTGCATACCGTTGCCCGTGGCGAAGCGGGCAGCGATCCTTCCATTGCCCGCTCCTGGCTGCGCTGCCTTGACGATTACCATCTCGACCCGTCAGTGATCGAGGCACCGGTGGTGCTTGAGCACGGCCGCCTGCTGGAGAGCCGCGAGCGCCTGCGCCAAGTCCTGAAAATCGCCGACAGCGAAATGAACAGCCTGCACCAGCAGCTGTCTGGCGCCGGCCATGCGGTGCTGTTGACCGATGCCCGCGGGGTGATCCTCAACTGTGTCACCGCGCCCAGCGAGCGGCGCAACTTCGAGCGTGCCGGGCTGTGGCTGGGCGCGGACTGGAGCGAAGCGCGCGAGGGTACCAATGGCATCGGCACCTGCCTGGTCGAGCGTCAGGCCCTGACCATTCACCAGAATGAGCACTTTCGCGGCCGCCATACCGGGCTGACCTGCTCGGCGAGCCCGGTGTTCGACCCGCACGGTGAGCTGCTGGCGGTGCTCGATGTGTCCTCGGCGCGGCCGGACGTATCGCGCCAGAGCCAGTTCCACACCATGGCGCTGGTCAACCTGTCGGCGAAGATGATCGAGAGCTGCTATTTCCTGCGTCACTTCGAGCAGCAGTGGTTGCTGCGCATCCACGTGCAGGCGGAGTCGGTCGGCCAGTTCAGTGAAGGGTTGCTGGCGTTCGATGGCGATGGCCGGATTTGCGCCGCCAACCAGAGTGCGCTGAACCTGTTGGGGACCATTCGCGGCGGTGTATTGGGCAAACCGCTGGAGATGTTCTTCGCCTGCAGCCACGACGAGCTGTTCAGCCGCGCGACGCCAGGCGGCAGTACGGTCTGGCCGTTACGCACCCGTGATGGTCGCCAGGTGTTCGCCAGCCTGCGCGGCCAGGCGTCGGCGCCGCGATGGACGGTGCCGGCCAGCCTGCCCCAGGCCAGGCCTGCCACAGCGCCGGGCATCTGCTTGCTGGACCCGGCTCTGCAGCACGATTTCCAACGTGCCGTGCGTGTGTTCGAGCGCGATGTGCCGCTGCTGCTGCGCGGCGAGACCGGTTGCGGTAAAGAAGCCTTTGCCCAAGCCGTGCACCAGGCCAGCCAGCGCCGTGGCAAGCCGTTCGTGGCGGTCAACTGTGCGTCGATCCCAGAGAGCCTGATCGAAAGTGAGCTGTTCGGCTATCGCGGTGGCAGCTTTACCGGAGCACGCAAGGAGGGCATGCGTGGCAAGCTGCTGCAGGCTGACGGCGGTACCTTGTTGCTGGACGAGATCGGCGACATGCCGCTGGCGTTGCAGACCCGCCTGTTGCGGGTGCTGGAAGAGCGCCAGGTGGTGCCGATTGGTGGTGAGCCGCAGGCAGTGGATGTGCGGATCGTCAGCGCCACCCACCGCGACTTGCTGGAACGGGTGGAGCAGGGCAGTTTCCGCGAAGACCTGTACTACCGGCTCAATGGCCTGGAGGTGGCGCTGCCAGCGGTGCGCGAGCGTAGTGACAAGGAGCAGTTGCTGGATTTCCTGCTGCATCAAGAGGCACAGGGGCAGGTGGTCCGATTGGCGCCCGAGGCGCGTCAGGCACTGCTTGGCTTTGCCTGGCCGGGGAACGTCCGGCAGATGCGCAACGTGCTACGGACCTTGGTGGCGCTGTGCGAAGACACCATCATCCACTTCCTGGACCTTCCCGCCATCATCAAGACGTACGCGCCCTCTGTGGGAGCGGCTGTCGAGCCTGAAGTTTCGGAGGGCGTCGATGTATTGCAGAGCGCTGAACATCAGGCGCTGATGGAAGTGCTGGAAGCAAAACACTGGCACCTGACCCGGGTCGCCGAGCACCTGGGCATCAGCCGCAATACCTTATATCGAAAACTTCGAAAACACGGCATCAGCCGCGTGTAATAACCGAAACAGCGTGTGCGATTTTTCTCGCCCTAGGCTACCCTGCCTCGAAGTTTTGCGAGGTCGATCATGCATATTCATATTCTCGGTATTTGCGGCACTTTCATGGGTTCGCTGGCCGTGCTGGCCAAAGAGCTCGGCCACCGCGTCACCGGCTCCGACGCCAACGTCTATCCACCCATGAGCACCCAGCTCGAAGCCCAGGGCATCGAGCTGACCCAGGGCTACGACCCGGTTCAGCTGGACCCTGCACCTGACCTGGTGGTGATCGGTAACGCCATGTCGCGGGGCAACCCGGCCGTGGAGTATGTGCTCAACAAGGGCCTGCCTTATGTGTCCGGCCCGCAGTGGCTGGCCGACCACGTGCTGCAGGGCCGCTGGGTCCTGGCCGTGGCAGGCACCCATGGCAAAACCACCACCAGCAGCATGCTGGCCTGGGTGCTGGAGCATGCCGGCATGAGCCCGGGCTTCCTGATCGGCGGTGTGCCACAGAACTTCTCGGTGTCGGCACGCCTGGGCGGCACGCCGTTTTTCGTGGTTGAGGCCGACGAATACGACAGCGCCTTCTTCGACAAGCGCTCGAAGTTCGTGCATTACCACCCGCGCACCGCGATCCTCAACAACCTTGAGTTCGATCATGCGGATATCTTCCCGGATCTGGCGGCGATCGAGCGGCAGTTCCATCACCTGGTGCGGACCATTCCGAGTGAGGGCCTGGTCATTCACCCGACCACTGAGCAAGCGCTGGAACGTGTCATCGGCATGGGTTGCTGGACTCCGGTGCAGACTACCGGTGAAGGTGGCCAGTGGCAGGCGCGCCTGCTCAGCGCCGATGGCTCGCGTTTCGAAGTGCTGTTCGAAGGTGAAGTACAAGGAGTGGTGGACTGGGCGCTGACCGGTCAGCACAACGTTGCCAACGCCCTCGCCACGCTGGCCGCTGCCCGTCATGTGGGCGTGGTGCCAGCAATGGGCATCGAAGGCCTTAGCGCATTCAAGAGCGTCAAGCGGCGCATGGAGAAGGTCGCTGAAGTCCAGGGCGTGACTATCTACGACGATTTCGCCCACCACCCGACCGCCATTGCCACAACACTCGACGGCCTGCGCAAGCGCGTTGGCGAAGCGCCGGTGATCGCCATTGTCGAGCCGCGCTCCAATTCCATGAAGCTTGGCGCCCATCGTGACGGCTTGCCGGAAAGCGTCAATGACGCCGACCAGGTGATCTGGTATGCGCCCGCCAACCTGGGTTGGGACCTGGCCGCCACGGCGGCGCAATGCAAGGTGCCCAGTGTGGTGGCCGACAGCCTCGACGCCATCATCGAGCGGGTCAAGGGCCAGGCGCGCCCGGGTACCCATGTGGTGATCATGAGCAATGGCGGCTTCGGCGGCCTGCACGGCAAGCTGGCCGAGGCACTGCAGTGAGCGGTCCGGAACGCATCACCCTGGCCATGACCGGCGCCTCCGGCGTGCAATACGGCCTGCGCCTGCTCGACTGCCTGGTGCGCGAAGACCGTGAGGTGCATTTCCTCATCTCAAAGGCCGCGCAACTGGTGATGGCCACCGAGACCGACGTGGTCCTGCCGGCGAAGCCGCAGGCCATGCAGGCGTTTCTCACCGAATACACAGGGGCTGCCGACGGGCAGATTCGCGTTTACGGCAAGGAGGACTGGATGTCACCGGTGGCCTCGGGCTCTGGTGCGCCAGCGGCGATGGTGGTGGTGCCATGCTCGACCGGTACCTTGTCGGCCATCGCCACCGGTGCCTGCAACAACCTGATCGAGCGGGCCGCCGACGTCAGCCTGAAGGAACGCCGGCAGTTGATCCTGGTGCCGCGCGAAGCGCCGTTCTCGACCATTCACCTGGAGAACATGCTCAAGCTGTCGCAGATGGGCGCAGTGATCCTGCCAGCGGCGCCGGGGTTCTATCACCAGCCGCAGACCATCGATGACCTGATCGACTTTGTCGTGGCGCGCATTCTCAACCTGCTGAACATTCCGCAGGACATGTTGCCACGCTGGGGCGAACATCATTTCGGGGCTGATGATTGAAACGCTGCCTGGCTGGATTGCTGGCGGCCAGTCTGCTCGGCGGCTGCGCCACAGTGCGCACGCTGGACGCCAACAAGCCAGGGGCGCCAGTGGTGTATGCCGGGACCCGGCTGGACATGTACGCAATCAAGGGTGGCTGCTGCCCCATGGATCGCTTCGGTGCCGAGGCGCCGGCGTATCCACGCCTGGACCTGCCTGGCAGCATGCTGCTGGACACGCTGTTCCTGCCGCTGTCATTGCTGACGGCGGCAGGCATAGGGTTTCAGGCTACGGGTGGGCTGTAGCGGCTGTTATTTGCCGAGCCTGCGTAACTCGTCGGACTCGATCACGCGGATTCCATCTTCTTCTTCCAGCGCCAGGCGCCACAACGCCCGTGCCAGTGTGCATGCCTCGATCCCGCGATATTTACCCGGCATCAACTTCGAGAATGGCGAGGCCAGCTTCTCACCCAGGCGTGGTTCCAGCCGTTCACCGAGCAGCAACGATGGCCGCACGATGGTCAGTTGTGGCCAGTCCTGAGCCTTGAGCGCTTCTTCCATTTCGCCTTTGACGCGGTTGTAGAAGATTGACGACTTGGGGTCGGCACCCAGGGCGCTGACGACCAGCAGGTGGCGCGCACCCATTTCTCGTGCGCGCTTGCTGAAGGCCACGACCATGTCCAGATCGACGGCGCGAAACGCTTGCTCCGAGCCCGCCTGCTTGAGGGTGGTGCCCAGGCAGCAATAGGCAATATCGACCCGGCCGGCCAGTTGCGGGAGAAACACTGCGGGGTCGCCCACCGGGTTTTCCAGGTGGGGGTGCTCGGCCAATGGCCGACGGGTCGGGGCCAGCACGCGACTGATGGTGGGTTCGTTGAGCAGGCGGTCGAGCAGGTGCTCACCGGTAAGGCCGGTGGCACCGGCAAGCAGGACATGCTGAGGCGTCAAATACATGATGTCTCTCCCTTGTTACACACAAGCTTAGCGGCTGGCAGGCGTTTTTGCCTGTTCCTGCGGCTTGGCCTGTGCCGCATTACGCAAGGCTTCCTCGGCTTGGTGCTTACGCAGTTGCTGCCAGTGTGCCAGTACTGCGGGCGGCGCCCAGATCTGGGGTTCGGAGGCCTCGAAACCTTCCCTCCGTTCTCGTTCGGCAACACTGGTACGCGCCAGTTCAAACGCTTGTTTCAGGTCGTCGGTCTGGTTCAAGGCCTCGGCGAACAAGGCATCGCCGAAGTAGGTAAAGTCAGCTTCTTCCGAGCACCCGAACGATACCCGGTCGGCACGGGCGGCCGTCATGATCAGCGTACGGTCGTCCTTGAGCGGGGCGATATAGCCACCTGAATAACAGGCGGAGATGACAATGATCTTGTCGCGGTCCTTGAGCGGCGCCAGGGCGCTGGCCAATTCGTCGGCGGACAGGTCGGCCAGCTGCAGGCGCGGTTGGTCGAGCACCAGCTGGTGGTCCTGGCTGCCGTGGCTGGTCAGGTAGATGAAGATCAGGTCTTCCGGGCCGCTGCGTTCGGCCAGGGTGCGGGCGGCGCGGCTGAGATTCTCGCGGGTGGCCATGGGGCGGGTGGTCATCTGGTCGCGGTGGTTGACCAAGGTGACCTGGCCACGGGCACCGAAACGCACATTGAGCATGTTGCTGACATAGTCGGCTTCGCGCAGGAACACGCTCTGCTGACCATCGCCGGCCACTACCAGACTGTACAGCTGGACGGGCGGCGCCGAGCGCGGTACCCGCGCCAGGGCTTCATCCAGCAGGCGGCCCTGATTGAGCAGGGCCAGGTCCAGCGGGTCGGGCAGTAGCTTGCCTTTCTGGTCACGTACGCGCACACCATTGACCCAGAAGCCGCTTTCGACCTGGCCGTTGGCCAGCGTCAGCTTGCCGTGGCCCTGGTAGGCGTCGTTGTCGAAACCGCCGACGTACCTGCTGCCATCCGGCAACTGCAGGCTGCCTTGGCCAGACAGATGCCAGTCGACGAAAGTGCCTTTGTAGTGGCTGCCGTCGCTGCCGAGCAATTCGCCTTCGCCGGTCAGCGAACCGTCCTTGAACTCGCCTATCCAGACGTCGCCGTCGGCGTTCTCGTAGCGGCCACGGCCCTCCAGGCGGTTGTCCTTGAACTCACCGATGTATTGCTCGCCATCGACGCTGTCGTAGGTGCCGCTGCCCTGCAACTGGCCGTCGACGAAGCGGCCACTGAACTGGTTGCCGCTGGCATCGCTGCGCACGCCTGCGCCATTGGGTTTGCCTTTGGCGAACAAGCCTTGGTAGCGGCTGCCGTCGGCCATTTCCAGTTCGCCGGCACCTTCGTACTGGTCATCCTTGAATTGGCCGCGGTAGCTCAGGTCGGCCTGCTTGAGCGTACCTTCACCGTCACGTCGGCCGTGGCTGAATGTGCCGGCATAGTGGCTGCCGGGGGTGGTCAGGTCGCCCAGGCCGTGGAACAGCCCCTTGTCGAACTGGCCTCGGTAGATCTCACCGTTGCTGCCATGCCACTCGCCCTGGCCGTGCCACTGGCCGTCCTTGAAGCTGCCGGCGTACCAGCTGCCGTTGGGGTAGTCGATGCGCCCCTCGCCCTGCAGCAACCCATCGACAACCTGCCCGCGGTAGCGGCCACCGTCGGGCAGGCGTGCGTCAGGCGGGGACAACGACTCACCATCGCCACAGGCTGCGAGCATCAGGGTCAGTGCGAGGGGGAGCAGTGGACGCATGGCGGAATCCGGGCAAAAGGTCTGCCGAGTATGCCGCAGAATGCGGGGCGCAGGTATCTGTGATCCAATCGGAATCGGGGTTGGATTGTTCGCGGGTGAACCCGCTCCCACAGGTACAGCACAAAGGCCTGGCCGTGTGGCGATCCTGTGGGAGCGGGTTCACCCGCAAATTGGCTCTGTCAGACGAAGCAGAGCGAGAGGGGTTCTGAGATATAGGCCGGCTTCTCTTCGCCTTCGATCTCCAGGGTAGCGGTCGCTTTGAGCAGCCACTGCCCCGGCTTCTTCTCGGTCACCTCACCCAGGTCCACCTTCAGTCGAACCTTGCTGTCGACCTTTACCGGCTGGATGAAACGCACGCTGTCGAGTCCATAATTGACCACCATCTTCAACCCTTCAGGAAGCACCAGGATGTCCATCATCAGCATGGGGATCAGCGACAAGGTCAGGAAACCATGCGCGATGGTGGTGCCGAACGGGGTTTTCGCCGCTTTTTCCGGGTCGACATGGATGAACTGGAAATCGCCGGTGGCTTCGGCGAACAGGTTGATGCGCTGCTGGTCGATCTTCAGCCAGTCGGAACGTCCCAGCTCCTTTCCAACGTACTGCGATAGCTCGTTTACCGGTACATAGGGCATCGCGACTCTCCAGGTTGTCATTTGGTACGAAAGTGCAAGATCAGCACGGCGAACCGTTTCAGTCAAGAAGCCCGCATTTCGGCGAATATCGGCTTATACGCAGCGCGTGCTTATAATGTCGCGGCGTGCCTGAAGGAGGTCCTTATGCTGTTGCGTGGTTTGACCTGGCTGGTGCTGTTTCAGCTGCTGGGTACGGCGCTCAATCACTTGTGCGTGCCGATTCTGCCGGGCCCGATCATCGGCCTGTTACTGCTGCTGTTTTTCCTCATGGCCCGCGGCGAGGTCGGCAAGCCGCTGAGCGAGGCCGCCGGTAGCCTGCTACGTTACCTGCCATTGCTGCTGGTGCCGCCAGCGGTGGGGGTGATGGTCTACGCCAAGGACATTGCCGCAGACTTCTGGGCGATTGCCGGTGCGTTGCTGATTTCCTGCCTGGTGACCCTGGTGTTCGTCGGCCTGCTGATGCAGAAACTCATCGACCGCCAACACCGCAAGCACGAGGAATAGCCATGATCTTTGACTGGCAGGGCGCGCTCGACGCGGTCATCCACCATCCCTTGTTCGGTATCGGGATCACGTTGGGCGCGTACCAGATAGTGCTGGCCGCTTACGAAAAGACCCGCTGGCTGTTCCTGCAACCGGTATTGGTGTCGATGCTGCTGGTGATCGGCGTGCTGCTGACCTGCGGCATCAGCTACGCCGAATACCGCAAAAGCACCGAAATCATGAACATCCTCCTCGGCCCCGCCACCGTGGCACTGGCGGTGCCGCTCTATCTCAACCTTCGGCGCATCCGGCAGCTGTTCTGGCCGACTTTTACTACGCTGGTAATCGGAGGCCTGTTCGCCACGGTCTGCTGCTTGCTGCTGGGCTGGTGGTTCGGTGCCGAACACATGATCCTGATGACCATGGCGCCGAAATCGGTCACTTCGCCGATCGCCATGCTGGTGGCGGAACAGATTGGTGGCGTGGCGGCGCTGGCGGCCGTGTTCGTGTTGATTACCGGGGTGATCGGGGCAATCTTCGGCCCGGCACTGCTGACCCGGCTGGGTGTGCACAGCCCGGAGGCGCGTGGCATGTCGCTAGGTGTGACGGCTCACGCCGTGGGCACTTCGGTGGCCTTGCAGGAAAGTGACGAGTGCGGCGCTTTTGCCGCGCTGGCGATGAGCCTGATGGGGGTGGCCACGGCGGTGTTCCTGCCGTTGGCGGTCAGCCTGGTGGCTTGAGGAGTTGTGATGACGCTACCGCTGTTTCCCCTCAATACCGTGTTGTTTCCCGGTTGCCTGCTGGATCTGCAGATCTTCGAGGCGCGTTACCTGGACATGATTGGCCGCTGCATGAAACAGGGCACCGGCTTTGGCGTAGTGTGCATCGTCGAAGGGGAGCAGGTCGGCAAGGCGCCGCCGGTGGTGGCCTCGATCGGTTGCGAGGCCATGATCCGTGACTTCGTCCAGCAGGACAACGGCTTGCTGGGCATTCGCGTGGAAGGTATACGGCGCTTCGAGTTGAGCCAGACCGAAGTCCAGAAAGACCAATTGCTGGTCGGCGAGGTCCATTGGCTGGCGGAACAGCCGGACAGCCCGCTCACCGATCACGACGATGACTTGCTGGCGCTGCTGGTGGCACTGGGCGAGCATCCGATGGTCGAGGCGCTGGACATGCCGCGGGACGTCGACGGGCGCCAGGCCTTGGCCAACCAACTGGCGTATCTGTTGCCGTTCATGGAAGAGGACAAGCTGGACTTGCTGGCGATCGACTCGCCGGCGCAGCGGCTGGAAGAAATCCAGAAGCTGCTTGAGCGGATCCAGGGTGAGTTGTTCGCCTGATTGAGCGCAGTGGCCTGTACCGGCCACCTCAATACTGGTAGCGAAGCAGGGCATGAGGCAGCGCATGCATGGCAAAGAACGCCAGCAACGCGACGCACGCCGGCAACACCAGCCACCAGACCTTCTGCGGCAGTGCTGTCAGCGGCTGCCGATGCTGCACCAGCGTCAGGCTCAGCGCGCACACACAACAGGCCAGCAAGGCGCCGGCCATGATGTCGGTCGGCCAATGGGCGCCCAGGTACACCCGCGACAATGCAATCGCCAACGCCGGAATGCAGCCCAGCATCACCCAGGTCAGGCGCATGCGCGGCGGCATGCCACGCCCGGCCAGCACTGCCAGGGTCAGGAAGAATGCGAACGATGCCGAACTGTGCCCGCTGGGCATGCTGTAGCTGGTCAACGGGTCGCTCAGTACTTCCGGGCGGGCACGGGCGAACAGCCATTTGAGCGTGCCATTGGCCAGCGCCGTGCCAATCAGCGTACCGCCCGCGAACAGGGCATGGCGCCACTGACGCGCCAGGAGCAGCAAGCCGGTCAGCAAACCGCCCAGGAAAAACTGGGTCTTGAAGTCGCCCAACCGGGTCACCAGCACCACGGTGCCATCAATGGCTTTGCTACGGTGTTCCTGTACCAGCGTCATCACGCCCTGATCGAATGCCTGCAGGTAAGGCCAGCCAAGAAACACCGCCGCGAGTGCGATGAAGCTCAGGCCGGCGATCAGCCGGGTACCATGACGCTGGTCGCGCAGGCTGCTGTTCAGGCTCAGGCCGATCAGTACCGCCAGGGTCCCGGCGATGATGCCGGCATCCAGCCAGAAACCTTCAGGCAAGGGCAGGCGCATGGCGGCACCGGTGGCCCAGCCGGGCAGCAGGTAAGCCACTGACCAACCCGCACCCGCCACCAGGCTGACGGCGATGAAGCGCGGCAGCGGCATGTCGAACATCCCGGCCACCATTGGCAGCATCGGCCGCAGCGGGCCGATGAAGCGGCCGACCAGCAGGCTGGCGATGCCATAACGCTGGAAGTAGGCCTCGGCGCTGCCGATCCACTCGGGGTGATGGCGCAGCAGCGGCAGGCGGCGGATGTTCTGGTGGAAGTACTTGCCGACGGTGTACGACAGTGCGTCACCGAGCAGGCCGCCGAGGAACCCCAGCAGCAGGGTTTCTCCCAGGCTGAATGCGCCACTGCCGGCCAGCACGGCAACGGCAAACAGCAGTACCGTGCCCGGCACGATGATGCCGGCAATGGCCAGGCACTCAACGCACGCCACCAGAAAAATCGCCACACCAAGCCACTGTGGGTTGGCGCTGAGCCAGCCTGTCAGGCTGTCGAGCCATTGGCCCATGTTTCAGCTTCCTTGTTCGAGGATGAAAAAGTCTTGCCCTTCGACTTGACCCCGGCGCAGCGGGTTCCGGGTGCAGAAACGGGCGTATTCGGCATCGACGAAGCGGTACGGCAGGTGCTCGTCGCGCCCGTGGGGAATGCCCAGACGTGCCGTTTGGATCACCCTTGGCACGGCAATGCCGCAATCTTCGACGTACAGGCGTTCGGGGTCGAAACGCTGTGCGTCCCAGTGCGGCACTTTCAGGCCCATGGCCTTGCACAGCAGGGTCTGCCCGGCGCACAGGCGCTCGGGCGGGCGCAGGTTGCCGCTGGCGTCGGGGTTGTTCAACTGCATCTGTGCGAGGCTGTTGGCATCGGAGATGGCATCGACCCAAGGGTATGCGGACTTGATCAGCACCGCGTTACCCGGGCCTTTGGCGCTGAAATTGAGCGAGTCGCCACCGCGGGCGTAATACATGTAGATGTGCCCGCCGTCGAGGAACAGCGCCTTGCGTTTTTCGGTGTAGCCGAGCGACGCGTGGCTGCCTTTGTCGGTCAGGTAGTAGGCCTCGGTCTCGATGATCCGCGCAGCCAGCCAGAGGTCGCCTTGGCGATGACGGATGACTTTGCCCAGCAACGCCTTGGCCAAGGTCTGGGCGTCGCGGTCGAAGAAGTTGTCAGGAAGGGCACGTGCAGGGCAGGGGGCTGAGGCTGGCATGCTGGCGGTTCGTGGCAGTAAAGGCGGGGATGATAGCAATGAATAGCTTAATCGAGGCTGAACCGGGACAGTTCGATAAGCGCGGTTACATCTTTCCTATGGATTCTACCAAGCCATTTTCGACCATCCGCCACCCGCCGCTGGGCGTATACCTGCGCGACAGTTATAATCAGCCGATTTCCCCTTCGCCAAGACACCGAACCCATGACTGAGTCCGTTCTTGACTACATGACCCGCCTGGGTCGCGCCGCACGCCAGGCTTCCCGCGTCATCGCACGTGCCAGCACCGCGCAGAAGAACCGCGCCCTGCAGGCCGCCGCCGATGCGCTGGATGCTGCGCGCGCCGAGCTTGCCGCAGCCAACGAACTGGACCTGGCCGCCGGCCGGGCCAATGGCCTGGAGGCGGCGCTGCTTGACCGCCTGGCGCTAACCCCGGCGCGTATCGACGGCATGATCACCGGCCTGCGCCAGGTGGCCAGCCTGCCGGACCCGGTCGGCGCCATCCGCGACATGAGCTACCGCCCGTCGGGCATTCAGGTCGGTAAGATGCGCGTGCCGCTGGGAGTGATCGGGATCATCTACGAGTCGCGCCCGAACGTGACCATCGATGCCGCCAGCCTGTGCCTGAAATCGGGCAACGCCACCATTCTGCGGGGCGGTTCCGAGGCCATCCACTCCAACCGTGCCATCGCCACCTGCATCCAGCGTGGCCTGGCTGCGGCCGGCTTGCCGGCTGCCGTGGTGCAGGTGGTCGAGACCACCGACCGCGAAGCCGTTGGCGCGCTGATCAGCATGCCCGAGTTCGTCGACGTCATCGTGCCGCGCGGTGGCCGTGGCCTGATCGAGCGCATCAGCCGCGATGCCCGTGTGCCGGTCATCAAGCACCTGGACGGTATCTGCCACGTCTATGTGGCCGAGCACGCCGACCTGGACAAGGCCTGGCGCGTGGCGTTCAACGCCAAGACCTACCGCTATGGCATCTGCGGCGCGATGGAAACCCTGCTGGTCGACCAGCGCGTGGCCGCAGGCTTCCTGCCGGAAATGGCCCGCCGTTTCCAGGAGAAGGGCGTCGAACTGCGTGGCTGCGAGCGTACCCGTGGGTTGATCGAGGCCAAGCCGGCCACTGAGGACGACTGGCACACCGAGTACCTCGACGCGATCCTGTCGATCCGCGTCGTCGACGGCCTGGACCAGGCCATCGAGCACATCAACCAGTACGGCTCGCACCACACCGACTCGATCATCACCGAACACCAGGGCCAGGCCCGCCAGTTCATGGCCGAGGTCGATTCGGCATCGGTGATGCTCAACACCCCGACGTGCTTCGCCGATGGCTTCGAGTACGGCCTGGGCGCGGAAATCGGCATCTCCACCGACAAGCTGCATGCCCGCGGCCCGGTCGGCCTGGAAGGCCTGACTTGCGAGAAGTACGTGGTGATCGGTGACGGCCAGCTGCGTGGCCAGGAGTCCTGCTGAGTTGAGCAAGGCCCAGGCAGTCCGGCGCATCGGCATTCTTGGCGGTACCTTCGACCCCGTGCACATCGGCCACCTGCGCAGCGCGCTTGAAGTGGCCGAGTTCATGGCGCTCGATGAGCTGCGCCTGTTGCCCAATGCCCGCCCGCCACACCGCGATACCCCGCAGGTAGCGGCGCAGGACCGCCTGGCCATGGTCCGTGAAGCGGTGCAGGGCGTCGATTGCCTCAGCGTCGATGCTCGCGAACTCGAACGCGACAAGCCGTCCTACACCCTCGACACGCTGGAATCGATTCGCGCCGAACTGGGCGTCGACGACCAGCTGTTCCTGGTGCTCGGCTGGGATGCCTTCTGTGGCCTGCCCACCTGGCACCGCTGGGAAGAACTGCTGCAACACTGTCACATCCTGGTGCTGCAACGCCCGGATGCGGACGTTGAACCCCCTGACGAGTTGCGCAACCTGCTGGCTGCGCGCTCGGAGAGCGATCCCACCGCCATGTCCGGCCCGGCGGGGAATATTTCGTTCGTCTGGCAGACGCCGCTCGCGGTGTCGGCTACACAGATCCGACAGCTGCTGGCCAGCGGCAAATCGGTGAGGTTCCTGGTGCCGGACGCCGTACTGGCCTACATCGAGGCGCACGAACTGTATCGTGCCCCTAACTGACGGTGCCCCAGGGCGCCTCATCCAAACGAGTTGAAGAGTTTTATATGAGCAAGCAAACCATCAATGGCCAAGCACTGGTCGATCTGGCCAAAGCCGCCCTGGAAGACGTCAAGGCCCAGGACATCCAGGTCATCGACGTGCGCGATAAGCACAGCCTGACCGACTACATGATCATTGCCACCGGTACCTCCAACCGTCAGATCAACGCGATGCTGGAAAAGGTCCGTGAAGCGGTCAAGGCCAAGGGCGCGCAGCCGCTGGGTGAAGAAGGCAAGGGCGACAGCGACTGGGTACTGCTGGACCTGAACGACGTCATCGTGCACATGATGACCGCCGCTGCCCGCCAGTTCTACGACCTGGAGCGCCTGTGGATGGGCGCCGAGCAGAGCCGTGCGGCTGATGCCAAGCACCACAGCCCGGAAAACGCCAGCGACTACTTCACCGACAAACTGAAAGACCGGGAATAAGGAAGCGTCGTGCGCCTGCGCCTGATCGCGGTCGGCTCGCGTATGCCCAAGTGGGTCGAGGAAGGCTGGCATGAATATGCCAAGCGCCTGCCCCAGGAGCTGTCGCTCGAGCTGGTGGAAATCCCGCTGAACACTCGTGGCAAGAATGCCGACGTCGCCCGCCTGATCCGCCAGGAGGGCGAAGCCATGCTGAGCAAGGTCCAGCCCGGGGAACGCATCGTCACCCTCGAGGTCCATGGCAAGCCTTGGAGTACCGAGCAACTGGCGACCGAGCTGGATCGCTGGCGCCTGGACTCGCGCACGGTGAATTTGATGGTGGGCGGTCCGGAGGGGCTGGCGCCTGAGGTCTGCGCACGCGCCGAGCAGCGCTGGTCGCTGTCGCCGCTGACCCTGCCGCACCCGTTGGTAAGGATACTCATCGGCGAGCAGATCTATCGCGCCTGGACGGTATTGTCCGGGCACCCTTACCACAAATGAGCCTGTAAGCAGTCCGATGTCGCAGCCGATCCGTCTCAAGGACCACGAGAAAGACGCCCGCCTGGTGCGCAACCGCGTCGTTGTCGGCGCGGTGGCGGTCATGCTGCTTATTTGCGTGTTGGTCGCGCGGCTGTATTACCTGCAGATCATCCAGTACGACTATCACTCGACGCTCTCGGAAAACAACCGGGTGCATGTGCAGCCGATTCCGCCGACTCGCGGGTTGATCTTCGACCGCAACGGGGTGATCGTCGCCGACAACCGGCCCAGTTTCAGCCTGTCGATGACCCGCGAACGTGCGGGTAACTGGCAGGAAGTGCTGGATACCATCGTTGAAGTGCTGGACCTGACCGCGGACGACCGCGCGCTGTTCGAAAAGCGCATGAAGCAGGGGCGTCGGCCGTTCGAGCCGGTACCGATCCTGTTCGAACTCAACGAAGAGCAGATCGCCCGCGTGGCGGTCAACCAGTTCCGCCTGCCAGGCGTCGAGGTCGTTGCCCAACTGGTGCGCCATTACCCACAGGGCGCGCATTTCGCTCATTCGGTCGGTTATGTCGGGCGGATCAACGAAAAAGAGCTGAAAACCCTCGACCCGGTGAACTACAGCGGCACCCACCATATCGGCAAGACCGGCATCGAGCGCTTCTACGAGCCCGAGCTGCACGGCCAGGTCGGTTACGAGGAAGTCGAGACCAACGCGCGGGGCCGTGTGCTGCGGGTGCTCAAGCGCACCGACCCGAAGCCGGGCAAGGACATCGTGCTGAGCCTCGACATCAAACTGCAGGAAGCCGCAGAGGCCGCCCTGGGTGGCCGGCGTGGGGCTGTGGTGGCGCTCGACCCGCGTACCGGCGAGGTGCTGGCGATGGTCAGCCAGCCGAGCTTCGACCCCAACCTGTTCGTCACCGGCATCAGCTTCAAGGCCTATGCCGAACTGCGCGACTCGATCGACCGGCCACTGTTCAACCGTGTTTTGCGCGGCCTGTATCCGCCGGGTTCGACCATCAAGCCGGCGGTGGCCATTGCCGGCCTCGATAGCGGGGTTGTCAATGCCAGCAGCCGGGTATTCGACCCCGGTTACTACCAGTTGCCCAACTACGATCACAAGTACCGTAACTGGAACCGCACCGGTGACGGCTGGGTCGACCTGGACACCGCGATCATGCGCTCCAACGACACCTACTTCTACGACCTTGCCCACAAGATGGGTATCGATCGGCTGTCCAGCTACATGAACAAGTTCGGCATCGGCCAGAAGGTCGCCCTCGACATGTTCGAGGAGTCGCCCGGGCTGATGCCGTCGCGCGAGTGGAAGCGCGCCACTCGCCGCCAGGCCTGGTTCCCGGGTGAAACGCTGATTCTCGGCATTGGCCAGGGCTACATGCAGGCCACGCCGCTGCAGTTGGCCCAGGCCACTGCACTGATCGCCAACAAGGGCGTGTGGAACCGTCCGCACCTGGCCAAGACCATCGAAGGCCAGCCGCCGGTGGACCCTAACCCGATGGAAGACATCGTCCTGCGCGACAAGTCCGATTGGGCGAAGGTCACCCACGGCATGGAGCAGGTGATGCACAACGCCCGCGGCACCGCGCGCAAGGCGGCAACCGGCGCCCAGTACCGCATTGCCGGCAAGAGCGGTACCGCCCAGGTGGTGGCGATCAAGCAGGGCGAGAAGTACGACCGCAACAAACTCCAGGAGCGCCACCGCGACCACGCGCTGTTCGTGGCCTTTGCCCCGGCCGACGATCCGAAGATCGTGGTCTCGGTGATGGTCGAGAACGGTGAGTCCGGCTCCGGCGTTGCCGCGCCCGTGGTGCGGCAGATCATGGACGCCTGGCTGCTCGACGAGAGCGGCCGGTTGAAAAGCGAATTCGCGCCTGCCACCGTCGCCCAGGAAACGGCCCAGTGAAGAACAATTTCGATCGCATGCTCTCCAGCGAGGACGTGATGCGTCGACGCGCCAGCTTCCTGCAGCGCATCCACATCGACGGCCCCTTGCTGATCATCCTGCTGACCCTCGCTGCCGGCAGCCTGTTCGTCCTCTATTCAGCCAGTGGCAAGAACTGGGACCTGCTGCTCAAGCAGGCCACCTCGTTCGGTATTGGCCTGGTCTCGATGTTCGTCATCGCCCAGCTTGAGCCGCGCTTCATGGCCCGCTGGGTGCCACTGGCGTATCTGGTAGGGGTGTGCCTGCTGGTGGTGGTCGACGTCATGGGCCACAACGCCATGGGCGCCACGCGCTGGATCAACATTCCCGGGGTGATCCGATTCCAGCCCTCGGAATTCCTCAAGATCATCATGCCGGCGACCATCGCCTGGTACCTGTCCAAGCGCACGTTGCCGCCGCACCTGAAACACGTGGCAATAAGCCTGGTGTTGATTGGCGTGCCGTTCATTCTTATCGTCCGTCAGCCTGATCTGGGCACCGCGTTGCTGATTCTTGCCTCCGGTGCCTTCGTGCTGTTCATGGGGGGGCTGCGCTGGCGCTGGATCCTCAGCGTACTTGCAGCGACGGTACCGGTAGCGGTGGCGATGTGGTTCTTCGTGATGCACGACTACCAGAAGCAGCGCGTACTGACCTTCCTCGACCCGGAAAGCGATCCGCTGGGTACCGGCTGGAACATCATTCAATCGAAGGCGGCCATCGGTTCTGGTGGTGTGTTCGGCAAGGGTTGGCTACTGGGCACCCAGTCGCACCTGGACTTCCTGCCGGAAAGCCACACCGACTTTATTATCGCGGTGCTTGGCGAGGAGTTCGGCCTGGTCGGCATCTGCCTGCTGCTGATCGTCTACCTGCTGCTGATCGGCCGCGGGCTGATGATCACCGCTCAGGCGCAGACCCTGTTCGGCAAGTTGCTGGCGGGCAGCCTGACCATGACCTTCTTTGTCTATGTGTTCGTCAATATCGGTATGGTCAGCGGCCTGTTGCCCGTGGTGGGAGTGCCGCTGCCCTTCATTAGCTATGGCGGAACTTCGTTGGTGACGCTGCTGTCAGCGTTTGGCGTTCTGATGTCGATCCACACGCACCGCAAATGGATCGCGCAAGTTTGAATAAGGTGAACAATTTCATGCAAGCAGTGCGTAACTGGGCTGCCCGTTGTGCGCCGTGGATCGGCGCGGTGGGCCTGTTCGGCGCTGTACAGCTGGCCCATGCCGGTGACTACGACGGCTCCCCGCAGGTGACCGAGTTCGTTCTCCAGATGAGCCGCGACTACGGGTTTGCTCCCGAGCAATTGAACGGTGTATTTCGCGAGGTGCAGCGCAAGCAGTCGATTCTCGACGCCATCTCGCGCCCGGCCGAACGGGTCAAGCCGTGGAAGGAATACCGGCCGATGTTCATCACCGACGCGCGCATTGCCCGGGGTGTGGATTTCTGGCGTCAGCACGAGGCGGTGCTGGCCCGGGCCGAACAAACCTATGGCGTGCCGGCGCAATACATCGTCGCGATCATCGGGGTGGAGACCTTCTTTGGCCGCAACACCGGCAACTACCGGGTGATCGATGCCCTGTCCACCCTGGCCTTCGACTACCCGCCGCGAGCTGAATTCTTCCGCAAGGAACTGCGCGAATTCCTCTTGCTGGCCCGCGACGAACAGATCGACCCGCTCAACCTCAAGGGCTCCTACGCCGGCGCCATGGGCTTGCCGCAGTTCATGCCGAGCAGCTTCCGCAACTACGCGGTGGACTTCGACGGCGACGGCCACATCAACATCTGGAACAACCCCGACGATGCCATCGGCAGCGTGGCCAGCTACTTCAAGCGCCATGGCTGGGTGGCCGGCGAAGGCGTGGTCAGCCGCGCCCGGGTCAGTGGTACGCGGGTCGACGAAGGCGTCACCACCGGCATCGAGCCGGTCAAGACGGTCGGGGAGTTGCGGGCGTTGGGCTGGTCGAGCCATGATGCGCTGCGCGATGATCTGCCGGTGACGGCTTTCCGCCTGGAAGGCGAAAACGGCCCCGAGTACTGGATGGGCCTGAAGAACTTCTACGCGATCACTCGCTACAACCGCAGCGTGATGTATGCCATGGCGGTGCATCAGCTTGCGGAACAGCTGG
The DNA here is from genome assembly GCF_050280885.1 of Pseudomonas sp. NPDC086566. Classification (NCBI taxonomy): domain Bacteria; kingdom Pseudomonadati; phylum Pseudomonadota; class Gammaproteobacteria; order Pseudomonadales; family Pseudomonadaceae; genus Pseudomonas; species Pseudomonas sp. NPDC086566. The sequence goes on along the minus strand of NZ_JBNNWD010000010.1, from coordinate 138,643 downwards.
TCCAAGTACGGGGCGTCAAGTAATGCGCGCAATCATCTCTGCCAATACCTTCAAGCTGCTGACCTGCATGACCGTCGGCATGTTGCTGGTCAGCTGTTCCTCCAGCCGCCCGACCTCCCAGGGCAGTGGCAATGTCGTCCGTTCGCAGCCTGGCCTGGATATCAACCGTGCCCACAAGGACGGTGCTCCGTGGTGGGATGTGGATGTCAACAAGATCCCTGATGCCACCCCGACCGTGCATACCGGTGCCTACAAGGCCAACCCGTATACCGTGCTGGGCAAGACCTACTACCCGATGCAGGACGCGCGCAACTACCGCGCCGAGGGCACTGCATCGTGGTACGGCACCAAGTTCCACGGGCAGAACACTGCCAACGGAGAACTCTACGACCTGTACGGCATGAGCGCGGCGCACAAGACCCTGCCGCTGCCGGCCTATGTCCGGGTGACCAACCTGGCCAACGGCCGTAGTGTGATCTTGCGGGTGAACGACCGCGGCCCGTTCTATTCCGACCGGATCATCGACCTGTCCTATGCGGCGGCGAAGAAACTCGGCTACGCCGAGATTGGCACCGCGCACGTGCGGGTCGAGGGTATCGACCCGCAGCAGTGGTGGGCACAGAAGGGCCAGAAGCCGCCGCTGATGCTCAAAGAGCCGCAGGTCGCGCAGACCCAGGCGATTCCGGCCAGCACCGGGCGGGTCGAGCAGTGGACCCCGCCACCGCAGCAGCACGCGGCGCCGGTGGTGCCGGTGCAGGTAGGCGGCGGCAACGTGCCAGCCGGCGCTGCCGGCAATGTCCTTCAGGTAGGCGCCTTCGCCAACCCGGATGCGGCCGAGCTGCTGCGCTCCAAGCTCAGCACCATGGTCAGCGCGCCGGTGTTCATCAGCTCCATCGTGCGCAACCAGCAAACCCTGCACCGCGTGCGCCTGGGGCCGTTCGGCAGCCAGGGGGAGATCCAGCAGGCACAGGACAGCATTCGCCTGGCGAATCTTGGCCAGGCCAAGCTGGTCACCGCTGACTGACCGTTCACGTGGGGGCGTGGGCCTCCACAAACTGTCGGTTTTGTCATGAATTGCCGGCCACGGCCATGTACAATGTCGGCTTTTGCCCGCAGCGACATAAAGCCGCAGTTCGTGGGCCAGGCCGAAGGCCACAAAAACTAGACTGACTGGCGCTGGGCACACGATGTGGCCCAGGGAACATCAGACCATTAGCGATTTTCGAGAGACGGATGAACATCACCAACCTTGCCAAACGACTTTGCCTGCCCGTACTGCTGATGCTCACGCCTGCTGCCTTCGCAGCAGAGCAGATGATGCCGGCGCCACCGCAACTGGCAGCCAAGTCCTACGTACTCATGGACGCGTCCAGCGGCAACGTGCTGGTCGAGAACAACGGTGACGAGCGCCTGCCGCCTGCCAGCCTGACCAAGCTGATGACCGCCTACATCGCCACCGTCGACATCCGTCGCGGCCAGATCGGCGAGAACGACCCGGTCACTGTCAGCGAAAACGCCTGGCGCACCGGCGGTTCGCGCATGTTCATCAAGGTCGGTAGCCAGGTCACCGTGAGCGACCTGCTGCATGGCATCATCATCCAGTCGGGCAACGATGCCTCGGTTGCCCTGGCCGAGCACATCGCCGGCAGTGAAGACGCCTTCGCCGACATGATGAACAAGACCGCTGCCGAACTGGGCATGTCCAACAGCCACTTCATGAACCCGACCGGCCTGCCGAACCCGGAGCACTACTCGTCGGCTCACGACATGGCCCTGCTGGCCCGCGCGATCATCAATATCGACCCGGCCCACTACGCCATCTACTCGCAGAAAGAATTCTTCTGGAACAACATCAAGCAGCCGAACCGCAACCTGCTGCTGTGGCGTGACAAGACCGTCGACGGTCTGAAAACCGGCCACACCGAAGAAGCCGGCTATTGCATGGTGGCTTCGGCCGTTCGTGACGGCCAGCGCCTGATCGCCGTGGTGTTCGGCACCAACAGCGAGCAAGCCCGTGCTGCCGAGACCCAGAAGCTGCTGACCTACGGTTTCCGCTTCTTCGAAACCCAGACCTTCTACCAGAAGGGCACCGAGCTGACCCAGGCTCCGGTCTGGAAGGGTGCTACCAGCCAAGTCAAGGCTGGCCTGGCCGACGACCTGACCATGACTATGCCTAAAGGCCAATTGAAGCGCCTTCAGGCTTCGATGACCATGAACCCGCAGCTCACCGCACCTATCGCCAAAGGTGACGTGATCGGCAAAGTGGAAGTCAAACTGGACGAGAACGTGGTTCACAGCGCCGACCTGATTGCCCTCGATGGCGTCGAGGAAGGTGGTTTCTTCCGCCGTATGTGGGATAGCATCCGTCTATTCTTCTACGGGTTGTTCAACTGAATACGTGACCTGCACGCCCCCGCGTATCCAGCGGGGGCGTTGTTGTTGCCACGGCTTACGAGGCCGTTTCCGCCATGAGCGAACCTGACGTCAAGTCGCACAAAATCGAATTCCCCTGCGACGATTACCCGATCAAGGTAATCGGCGACACCGTAGTCGGCTTCAGGGACACGGTGATCGAGATCCTGAGCAAGCACGCGAAGGTCGACCTTTCCACGTTGGCCGAGCGCCAGAGCAAGGAAGGCAAGTACACCACGGTGCAACTGCACATCGTCGCCGAAAGCGAGAATCAGCTGCATGACATCAACAGTGCCCTGCGTGCCACCGGCATCGTGAAAATGGTGCTCTGATGTCGCTTTGCCTCGGTGTTCGCGAACTTGGCCTGCAGCCCTATGAACCGGTGCTGGAGGCCATGCGTCGCTTCACCGAGCAGCGTAGCCCGGACAGCCAGGACGAAGTCTGGCTGGTCGAGCACCCCGCGGTCTTCACCCAGGGCCAGGCCGGCAAGGCCGAGCACCTGCTGGTGCCGGGTGACATCCCGGTGGTGCAGACCGACCGCGGCGGCCAGGTGACCTACCATGGCCCCGGGCAGCTGGTGGCCTACCTGCTGCTGGACGTGCGCCGTCTGGGCTTTGGCGTGCGCGAACTGGTCAGCCGCATCGAGCAGACCCTGATCGACCTGCTGGCCAGCTATGGCGTCAACGCGGTGGCCAAGCCCGATGCGCCGGGTGTCTATGTCGACGGAGCGAAAATCGCCTCCCTCGGCCTGCGAATCCGCAACGGCCGTTCCTTCCACGGCCTTGCTCTGAACGTGGACATGGACCTGGCTCCATTCCGCCGAATCAACCCCTGTGGGTATGCGGGGCTGGCCATGACCCAGCTGCGTGACCTGGCAGGTCCGATCGAACTCGACGAGGTCAGGACAAGGCTGCGCGGACAGCTGGTCAGGCACCTCGACTATGCTGAGCAGACGACCCTCACGGGCGGAATCGACTGAATATGACAACTGTGCAAGAAGCCGTGCCGAACCTGATACCTACCCAGGATGCCACCGCGCGCCCAGCGCCGAAGAAAGTGGAAGCCGGGGTTAAGCTGCGTGGCGCCGAAAAGGTCGCGCGTATCCCGGTGAAGATCATCCCCACCGATGAGCTGCCGAAAAAGCCTGACTGGATCCGCGTGCGCATCCCGGTATCCCCTGAAGTCGACCGTATCAAGCAGCTGCTGCGCAAGCACAAGCTGCACAGCGTGTGCGAAGAGGCGTCTTGCCCGAACCTGGGCGAGTGCTTCTCCGGTGGCACCGCGACCTTCATGATCATGGGTGACATCTGCACCCGTCGCTGCCCGTTCTGCGACGTCGGCCATGGCCGGCCGAAGCCACTGGACCTGGACGAGCCGAAGAACCTGGCCGTTGCCATTGCCGACCTGCGCCTGAAGTACGTGGTGATCACCTCGGTGGACCGCGACGACCTGCGAGACGGCGGTGCCCAGCACTTCGCCGACTGCATTCGCGAAATCCGCGCCTTGTCGCCTGGCGTTCAGCTGGAAACCCTGGTGCCGGACTACCGTGGCCGCATGGACGTTGCCCTGGAAATCACTGCGCAAACGCCGCCTGACGTGTTCAACCACAACCTCGAGACCGTGCCGCGCCTGTACAAGGCCGCGCGTCCGGGTTCGGACTATGACTGGTCGCTTGACCTGCTGCAGAAGTTCAAGCAGATGGTCCCGCACGTGCCGACCAAGTCGGGCCTGATGCTCGGCCTGGGCGAGACCGACGAGGAAGTGATCGAGGTGATGCACCGCATGCGTGAGCACGACATCGACATGCTGACCCTCGGGCAGTACCTGCAGCCATCGCGCAGCCACCTGCCGGTGCAGCGTTTCGTCCACCCGGACACCTTCGCCTGGTTCGCCGAGGAAGGCTACAAGATGGGCTTCAAGAACGTTGCTTCCGGCCCGTTGGTGCGTTCGTCGTACCATGCCGACCAGCAGGCGCACGAAGCCAAGATCAAGCTCTGAGCCGGGCTTGGGTTGAACATGCCGATGCACGCTTAGAGGCGGCATCGGCATTTTTGTCTTTGCTGTCCCGTAAGGAGCTGCGATGAATTGCGTTGAAACCACAGAGTCCCGTTTGCCTGCGGCGCTGGCGGAAAATGCCTGCTTTGCCATCGTTGCACCGGCAGGGCCGGCACGTCTGGATGTGCAGAAGGCTGGCCAGTGGTTCAGTGAGCGTGGCTACCGCTGCAAGATCTACCCGGGCGTTTCTCAGGCTGAGGGTTACCTGGCCGGCAGCGACGAGCAGCGCCTGCAGGATCTGCATGCCGCTTTCGCCGACCCGCAGGTCGATGCGATCCTGTGCATGCGTGGTGGTTATGGCAGCATGCGCCTGCTCGAGCGGCTCGATTTCGAGCTGATCCGCCGCAACCCCAAGCCGCTGATCGGCTATAGCGATATCACCGCGCTGCACACCGCCATTTACCAGCGTACCGGGATGATCACCTTTCACGGTGCGATGCTCAATGCCGACCTGTTGGGCGCCAAGTTGCAACCGACCGAGTCATCGTTGCTGGCGCAGTTGGGCGGGCTTTTGGGGGAGGGGGATGAAATTGTCCATCCGGCCGCGTTCGCCTTGAATTGCGTGGTTCCCGGTGTCGCCAGCGGGCGTCTGCTGGGTGGCAATCTGTCGATGCTGAGTGCCACCCTCGGGACGGTAGCGGAGATAGATACGCAGGGCTGCATCCTGTTCATCGAAGACGTCAATGAACCGCTGTATCGGGTGGACCGGTTGCTGACTCAATTGCGCCTGGCGGGCAAGCTGGAGGGCGTCCAGGGCGTTCTGGTGGGGGATTTTGCCGGGATTACCGTGGCAGCGCTGGCGCCGCTTCTGGAAGAGACTTTCAGGCCGCTGGGGGTGCCGGTGCTGGCCGGGTGGCGCAGTGGGCACTGTGATCCGAATGTGTGCTTGCCGCTGGGGGCCTTGGTGAGGCTGGACAGTGAGAAGCAGACACTGGTGCTGGGTCAGGGCCTGTTCAAGGCTTGAGATCGCCGGGGCCGCAAAGCGGCCCCGATGACTTCAGCGTTGACGCAGGCTGTCGAGCAACTTGTGGGTCGGATAGCCATCCGCCGGCCACCCCAGCTGCTGCTGGGCATTACGAATCGCCTTGCGGGTGTTGGCCCCGATGATGCCGTCCGGGTTCCCCGCCTCATGCCCGCTGGCATTCAGCAGATTCTGCAATTCCATCCGCTCGCTGCGGCTCAATGGCAGGTCCTCTTTCGGCCAGCTGCCGCTGATGAAACCCCAGCCCGAGAAACGATCACCGAGCAGGCTCACTGCCAGCGCGTAGGACGACGAATTGTTGTACTTGAGAATGGCGCGGAAGTTGTCCAGCACGAGGAATGCCGGGCCGCGGGCGCCCGCAGGCAGCAGCAGGGCTGCCGACAACTGATTGCTGCCCGCTGGCAGCTGGGTACCTGCAGGCAGTTTTACGCCCATCTGTAGCCATTCGTACACCGGCTTTCGCAGCGAGCCGTCGGCTTGCCAGTAGTCGAAACCGGCCGGCACCTGCACTTCAAAGCCCCAAGGCTGGCCATGTTTCCAGCCAGAGCTCTGCAGGTAGTGCGCAGTTGATGCCAGGGCATCGGGCGTACTGTTCCAGATATCCCGTCGACCATCACTGTCGAAATCCACCGCGTGTGTGTTGTAGGTGGTCGGGATGAACTGGGTCTGGCCCATGGCGCCGGCCCATGAACCACGCATCGCCTCAGGCTGGATATCGCCGTGCTGGATGATTTGCAGGGCGGCGATCAGCTGGTCTTGAGCGAACTGAGGGCGGCGGCCTTCATAGGCGAGGGTGGCCAGCGAACGGATCACCGACTTGCTGCCCTGGAACTGACCAAAGTTGCTCTCCATGCCCCACACCGCAACCAGCGCCTGACGATCGACGCCATAGCGCTGCTCGATGCGGGTCAGCAGTTCGGCGTTCTGTTCCAGCAGTTTCTTGCCGTTGCGCACGCGCAGGGGCGACAGCGCACCCTCCAGGTATTCCCACACCGGGCGAGTGAATTCGGGCTGGCTGCGGTCGGCCTTGATCACATCGAGATCAGGCGTCACGCCGAGGAACGCTCGGTCGAAGGTGCTCGCTTCGATGCCGGCCTGAAGGGCCTGCTGGCGGAAGTTCGCCTGCCATTCGGCGAAGGTCAGCAGGGGCTGGATGTCGGTGCTGACGTCAGCTGTGGCGCTGGGCAGGGTCACTACCGGCGCGGGCTGGGCGGGGGCCAGCGGCAGGGCGTCGGCGGCCGTGGGTTTTTCCGCGCAGGCGACGAGCAGGATGAAGCTGGAGACCGCGAGCAACTGGCGGGATTTCCAACGGGGGAGAAGACTCAAGAGCATGCACAGATCCAGAATTGCAGGTCAGGTGCCGACCATACCATGCCTGCGCCTGCGATGCTTTCATGCGGCCAAAAAGTAAGAAGCCTCCCAATCTCTCGATTGGAAGGCTTTGCGGCGGTAGCTGCCTTTGCCTTTTTCCGGTTGTTCCTGGCGGCAGCGGAACAAGGGTTGGGCGATGATCGATTTGGCCTTGTTGTGGCCGTGCTTTTTCGGCTTTTTGCTCATGGCGGGTTCCCGGCTAGGGTGGGTTTCGGGGCGGACTTTAGGGCTTGGGGCTGGGTGGGGCCAATTGATTGTCTTTATGGCCGGCGCTTTGGGCCGCTCCGCGCTCCAGCTATTGCGCAGGAAGCCCGAGTTTTTGCCCGGCCATCAACAGCACCAGGCGCGACAACCCGGTCCACGGCGAGCCCTCGGCCTGCCCCTTGATTTGCGCATCGATACGCTGGGCATCCTGCAGCAGCTGCGCCCAGCGCTGCGCGGAGAGGCGCTGCAGCGCTTTGCTGACCAGCGGCCGGCGTTTGTCCCACACGGGCGGGCGCGCCTGGCTGAAGGCCTTGTCCAGCGGTACGCCTTGGCTGAACTGCTGGGCCAACCCGGCCAGCAGGCGCAGCTCACGCGCCAGTGCCCAGAGAATCACCGGCGGTTCCACACCCTCGCCACGCAGCCCTTCGAGCATGCGCAGTGCGTGTGCGGCTTCACCATTGAGGATGGCGTCCACCAGGCCGAAAACATCGAAGCGCGCACTGTCGGCAACCGCAGCCTGCACCGTCTCGACGGTGATCTGGTTGCCCTCTGCCAGCAGCTTGAGCTTTTCGATCTCCTGGGCGGCGGCCAGCAAGTTGCCTTCTACCCGTGCGGCGATCAGGTCGACGGCATCGCGTTGCGCCGACAGCCCGGCCTGGGACAGGCGTTGGTTGATCCACTGGGGTAGTTGCTGGGCATCCACCGGCCAGATCTGGATGAACTGACAGTGGGCACCTTCGATCAGTGCCTTGCCCCACTTGGTCTTTTGCGCGCTGCCGTCGAGCTTGGGCAGGCTGATCAGCAGCAGTGTGTCTTCGGCGGGCCTGGCGCAATATTCCATGAGTGCCGCAGCACCCTTGTCACCGGGCTTGCCCGATGGCAGGCGCAGCTCCAGCAGACGCCGCTGGGCGAATAGCGACAGGCTGGCGCCCGCCTGCAGCAGTGTACCCCAGTCGAAGTTGGCGTCAGCGCTGAACACCTGACGTTCATCAAACCCCTGCTGGCGCGCCGCGTTGCGGATGGCGTCGGCGGCTTCCTGGCACAGCAGTGGGTCGTCGCCGCTGACCACGTAGACCGGGGCCAGGCTACCTTGCAGGTGCTTGTTGAGTTGGGCGGGGGCGAGCTTCATGAGAGCAGGCGGGGCACCGAAGTGCCCCGTCCGGGCTTAGTTGCCCGGGATTTCCATGGGTGACTGCTGCGGCGTCTCGGCCTGTTGGCGGCGTGCAGCTTCCAGTGCATCGGCTTCGGCCTTGGCGCGTGCGTCGGCCTTGCGCTGCAACTCATCGAGCTGCGAAGGGCTCAGCAGTTGCAGGCGCGAGACCATCGACTGCACCAGGTCGCGGCGCATTTCTTCGCGCGCCCGCTGGGCTTCCTGATCGGAGCCGGTGATATTGCCGCCGTCACGCACATACACCTTGCGGACTTCGACCTTGTCGCTCAGCAGTTCGAGGTTGTTCAGGCCCAGGATGCTGTAGTTGAGCGTGGTGGTGAGCTCGTACTCGGCCGTGCTGTTGCCGCCGGCGTAGCTCGCCGAGCGCGAGTTTTCCTGCTCGTTGGTCAGTACCAGGCGATAAGGCGCGCCAGCGTGCACGTTGACGCCACTGCGCTCAAGTACCTGGCGCAGTAGCACCACGGTCTGGCCGTAGGCGTTGCGCGCACTGACGTCCATCTCCTTGACGCGCAGATCGTTGGTGCCGGTGCCGCGCAGCTGGAAACCGCAGGCGCTGAGCAAGACAGCCAGGCCCATTACCAGCAGATTGCGTTTGATCATGTTGTTGCTCCCTTGTGGGCCGATACCGCCCACCCGCACCGGATGCAGGTGGGCGTTGCCATCAGTTGGCGACGATGTTGACCAGTTTGCCCGGTACCACGATGACCTTGCGGATAGTCAGGCCATCGATGAAGCGCAGGACGTTTTCGTTGCTGCGGGCAGCGGCTTCGACTTCCTCGCGGCTGGCGGCGGCTGGCATTTCCACCTGGCCGCGCAGCTTGCCGTTGACCTGCACCACCAAGGTGACGCTGTCCTGCACCAGGGCGCTTTCGTCGACTGCCGGCCAGTCTGCGTCGATGACAGCCTGGTCGTGGCCCAGCTGCTTCCACAGCTCGTGGGAAATGTGCGGAGTGATCGGTGCCAGCAGCAGGGTCACGGCCTCCAGGCCTTCCTGCAGCAGGGCGCGGTCCTGTTCAGTGGCCTGCGGGGCCTTCTCCAGCACGTTCATCACGGTCATCACCTGGGCGATGGCGGTGTTGAACTTGTGGAACTGGCCGACATCGGTGCTGGCCTGCTTGATTGCGGCGTGGATGGCGCGGCGGATGACCTTCTGCGCATCCTCCAGTGCGGCGACGTCCAGCTTGCCGGGCAGGCCTTGTGCGACATGAGCCTGGGCCAGGCGCCAAACGCGGCGCAGGAAGCGGCTTGCACCTTCGACGCCGGAGTCGGACCACTCCAGGCTCGCGTCAGGTGGCGAGGCGAACATCATGAACAGGCGGCAGGTGTCGGCGCCGTACTGGTCGATCATCGACTGCGGGTCGACGCCGTTGTTCTTCGACTTCGACATCTTTTCGGTGCCGCCGATTTCCACCGGCAGGCCGTCGGTCTTCAGGCGGGCGCCGATGATCTTGGCCTTGGCATCACGCTCGATTTCGACGTCGGCCGGGTTGAACCAGTCCTTGCCGCCGTTGCTGGCCACGCGGTAGTAGGTCTCGGCGACCACCATGCCCTGGGTCAGCAGGTTCTTGAACGGCTCGTTGGAGGTTACCAGGCCTTCGTCACGCATCAGCTTGTGGAAGAAGCGCGCATACAGCAGGTGCAGGATCGCGTGCTCGATACCACCGATGTACTGGTCGACCGGCAGCCAGTGGTTGGCTGCTTTCGGGTCGACCATGCCACCTTGGTAGTTCGGCGAAGCGTAGCGGGCGAAGTACCAGGACGACTCGACGAAGGTGTCCATGGTGTCGGTTTCGCGCTTGGCCGCAGCACCGCATTTCGGGCAGCTGCATTCATAGAACTCAGGCATGCGCGCCAGCGGCGAGCCGGCGCCGTCCGGCACCACGTTTTCCGGCAGGGTGACCGGCAGCTGGTCTTCCGGCACGGGGACGTCGCCGCACGACGGGCAGTGGATGATCGGGATCGGGCAGCCCCAGTAGCGCTGGCGGCTGATGCCCCAGTCGCGCAGGCGGAACTGGGTGCGAGATTTGCCCAGTTCCTTGCGGATCAGGGCGGCTTCGATGGCGTCGAAGGCGCCGGCAAAGTCCAGGCCGTCGAACTCGGCGGAGTTGATCAGCTGGCCATGCTCGCCATAGGCGGCCAGCCATTCGCTGCCGACATCATCGCCGGCGCTGGTGCGCACCACGGCCTTGACCGGCAGGTTGTACTTGCGGGCGAACTCGAAGTCGCGCTCGTCGTGGGCCGGGACGGCCATCACGGCGCCATCGCCGTAGTGCATCAGCACGTAGTTGGCGACCCAGACCGGCAATTTCTCGCCGGTCAGCGGGTGCTCGACGAACAGGGAAGTGGGCATGCCCTTCTTCTCCTGGGTGGCCATGTCGGCCTCGGCGACGCTGCCACTCTTGCATTCGTCGATGAACGCCTGCAGGGCCGGGTTGCCTTGGGCGGCCTGGGTGGCCAGCGGGTGCTCGGCAGCAACGGCGACGTAAGTGGCGCCCATGAGGGTGTCCGGACGGGTGGTGAAGACCTTGAGGGTGCCTTCGTGGCCGATGCTGGCCTTGTCGTACGGGAACTGCACTTCCATGCCGCGCGACTTGCCGATCCAGTTGCGCTGCATGGTCTTGACCTGCTCAGGCCAGCCCGGCAGTTCGTCGAGGCTTTCCAGCAACTCGTCGGCGTAGTCGGTGATACGGAAGTAGTACATCGGGATTTCGCGCTTCTCGATCAGCGCGCCCGAACGCCAGCCGCGGCCGTCGATGACCTGCTCGTTGGCCAGTACGGTCTGGTCGGCCGGGTCCCAGTTCACGGTCCCGTTCTTGCGGTAGATGATGCCTTTCTCGAACAGGCGGGTGAACAGCCACTGTTCCCAGCGGTAGTAATCCGGCTTGCAGGTGGTGACTTCACGCGCCCAATCGATGGCCAGGCCCAGGCTCTTGAGCTGGGTCTTCATGTAGTCGATGTTCTCGTACGTCCACTTGGCCGGGGCGACGTTGTTCTTCATTGCCGCGTTTTCCGCAGGCATGCCGAAGGCATCCCAGCCCATCGGCTGCAGGACGTTCTTGCCCAGCATGCGCTGGTAACGGGCGATCACGTCACCAATGGTGTAGTTGCGCACGTGGCCCATGTGTAGCTTGCCGCTCGGGTACGGGAACATCGACAGGCAGTAGTACGTGTCCTTGCCTGGCTGTTCGGTAACAGCGAACGATTGTTGCTCGTCCCAGAATTTCTGGGCGGCGGCTTCGATATCACGGGGCGTGTATTGTTCGTGCATGGCTACTTTTTGCTGAGAGGGAAGAGACCTTGTTCCAGGCAGCGGAACCTCGCTGCGTCCGGCACTCCGGTGTCGTTTTAGAGTGAACGCCGTAGCATACAGCAGCGCTGCGCATCGTGGGAAACCTTGATTGCGAATGCCCGCTGGTCGCGGCATCCGGCTGCTTTTTACAGCGACGCTAAGCTCAGGTGTGGGGGGAGATAATCTTTATCTTCAATGAGGTGAACGGATGGGAGAGACGCAGCTACCCGCAATCAAACCGGAGCTTTACGAACGCCTGATCGACCGGCTTGGCCTGGCACTGGAAGTCGCCAGGACCTCGGTAAGATTACGCGACGAGATGCCAGCCGAGCTGGAGTTGCGTGGCTTGAGCCATGCAGAGTTCGAAGTGATCAAGGCTTACCTGGAGTCCCTCCCGGAACGCCGTAATGCCTGTGCCGGTACAGTCCCGCAAGCGGAACCGGCCACGGCCAAGATTATCTGGCTCAAGGACAAGAAACGCCCCGCCAACTCGGCGAGATCCAGGACGCTGCCGCATCGCTAGCCGTTCAGGACGCCAGGCGCAGGCAATCGCGCGCCGGTTCTACAACACACTTCCCATGATCGACGCCGGCCCGGGCTTGTTGACCGGCGTCGATCCTTTATAGGCTGCACGCCTTCCATGGAGGTGTGTCGATGCCGATCCGGTTTTTTTTCAAGCAATGGCTGATGCCGCCTGGCGTCTTGTTTCTGCTGCTGCTCGCGGCCTGGTGGTTGCGTCGGCGGCGGCCGCGGCTGGCGGCGCTGTGTTTTGCCGCGGGGCTGGGAGGCCTGTGGTTGATGAGCTTGCCGCTGGTGGTGCAGGAGTCCGCACGCCTGCTGGAGACCGAGCCGCCCCTGGCGACAGCGGACTGGGCTGGCCTGGCGAACAGGGCAGACGCCATCGTCGTGCTTGGCGCGGGGCGTGAGCGGGGTGACCCGGCCTGGGGCGGTGATGACCAGCCTGCGGCAACGGCCCTTGAGCGCATGCGTTTTGCCGCTCGGCTGGCGAAAGCCTCGGGTTTGCCGGTGCTGACCAGCGGTGGCTTGCACTATGGCACGCCACCGAGCGAAGCACAGTTGATGGCAGACCGCTTTCGTGAGGATTTTGCCGTCGAGGTGAAATGGCAGGAAGAGGCCAGCCGCACTACCTGGGAGAACGCCCAACTGAGCGCCAAGGTGTTGCAACCGCAGGGTATACACCGGGTGGTGGTGGTGACTCAGGCGTGGCACATGCAGCGCTCGCGCTGGAGCTTCGAGCGGGCCGGGTTCGAGGTGGTGCCGGCGCCGGTGGGGTTCCTCGGGCGCGATCATGCGCGGCCGTTCGGCGGGTTGCTGCCGGAGAGCCGGGCCATGTGGCAGAGCGGGCAGTTGCTCAATGAAGCGGTGGGGTTGGTGGGGTACCGGCTGTTCTATCGGTAACCTGTGCGGGCCTCTTCGCGGGGCAAGCCCGCTCCTACAAGGGCGCGCAATGCCCTTGTAGGAGCGGGCTTGCCCCGCGAAGAGGCCAGTGCAGGACGACTCAGACGGTTTTGGCGATCCGCCCGGCCAGCAACGCCCAGCCCAGCAACAGCACACACAGAATGGCCAGCGGCCACGACCGCCACTGCAGGTAAGGCGTCAGCTGCTGCATCGGCACCACTTCGCCATACAGCACCGCCCGCTGGAACTGCGGCACTTGCGCGGTGATCTTGCCAAACGGGTCGATCAATGCGGTCACGCCGTTGTTGGTAGCGCGGATCATCCAGCGGCCGGCCTCCAGTGCACGCATTTGCGCCATTTGCAGGTGCTGCAGCGGGCCGATCGAGGTGCCGAACCAGGTGTCATTGCTGATGGTCAGCAGCAGGTCGCTGCGTGCCGCCAGGCCAGCAGCGAACTCGGGGTAGACCACTTCGTAGCAGATGAACGGGGCAACCTGGTAGCCCTTGGCTTGCAGCAGTGGCTGGTCCGCGGGGCCACGGGCAAAGTCCGACATCGGCAGGTTGAAGAACTCGATCGCGCCGCGAAGCATGTCCTGCAACGGCACATATTCGCCAAACGGCACCAGTTTTTGCTTGAGGTAGGTACCGTCGCCTTCGCCGGTCACGGTGACGCCGTTGTAGAAGCGGCGTTGGTGATGCACCACTTCACGCACCGGCACGCCGGTGATCAGCGCCGAGTGCCGGTCGGCAGCAAAGCGGCCCATCACATCGATATAGCCTTGAGCCTGGTCCTTGAGCACCGGCACGGCGGTCTCCGGCCACACCAGCAGGTCAACCGGTTTGGAGCTGAAGCTCATGTCGCGGTACAGCGCCAGTTGCGCGTCGATGTGGGCCGGGTCCCATTTCAGCTCCTGCTCGACGTTGCCCTGCAGGGCCGCGACCTTCAGCGGGTCACCCGCCGGCTTGGTCCAGGCGTGGCCCTTGAGCGCCATGCCGATTACCCATGGCGCCAGCAGCAGTACTGCGCCGATGGCAAGGAACGATGGGCGTTCGCGCAGGCGGTGCAGGTTGCACAGCAGCGCGGCGCTCAGCGCCAGGGCGAAGGAAATCAGCCACACGCCACCTAGCGGCGCAAGCCCCGCCAGCGGGCCATCGAGCTGGCTGTAACCGGCATACAGCCAAGGGAAGCCGGTCAGGAACCAGCCACGGAAGGCCTCTTGCAGCAGCCACAGGGCGGCGAAGCACAGGGCATCGGCCAGCGGCGCCTCATTGCGCCTGAACCAGCGTGCCCACAGCCAGGTGGGCAGGGCAAAGAACCAGGCGAGGGCGGCGAAGAACGCCAGCAGCAAGACGATCGCCAACAACGGCGAGGCGCCGCCATAGGTGTTCATGCTGACGTAGATCCACCAGGTGCCTGCGCCATAGAGGCCAAAGCCGAACCACCAGCCACGCCACATGGCCTGGCGTGGGCTGAGCTCGCGCAGACCGAGGTAGAGCAGGGCGATTGACAGCAGGGCCAGCGGCCAGATGTCGAACGGCGCCAGGGCCAGGAGGGTCGATGCGCCGGCCGCCAGGGCCAGCAAATTACCGGGCCAGCCGGGGCGGGAGATCCAACGCATGTTTGTCCTTAGCGGGTGATCGGGGTCAGGCGCAGCAAGTGTATCCGCCGGCTGTCGGCATTGAGAATACGGAACTTGTAGGCGCCGATTTCGGTGGTCTCGTTGCGCTTGGGCAGGTGGCCGAAGGCGCTCATCACCAGGCCGCCGACGGTGTCGAATTCGTCATCCGAGAATTCGCTGTCGAAAAACTCGTTAAAGTTGTCGATCGGGGTCAGCGCCTTGACCAGGAAGTCACCGCTCGGTAGCGGCTTGATGTAGCTGTCTTCCTCGACGTCGTGCTCGTCCTCGATGTCGCCGACGATCTGCTCCAGCACGTCCTCGATGGTCACCAGGCCCGCCACGCCGCCGTACTCGTCGATGACGATGGCCATGTGGTTGTGGTTGGCGCGGAACTCGCGCAGCAGCACGTTCAGGCGCTTGGACTCCGGCACGAACGTGGCCGGGCGCAGCAGGTCCTTGATGTTGAAGCTGTCGCCGTTCTCCTTGAGGATCAGCGGCAGCAGGTCCTTGGCCAGCAGGATCCCGAGCACATCGTCGTGGCTTTCACCGATCACCGGGTAGCGCGAATGGGCAGCGTCGATGACGGCCGGGAGGAACTCGCGCGGCGATTGGGTCGCCTTGATGCTGATCATTTGCGAACGCGGGACCATGATGTCGCGTACCTGCAGGTCGGCGACCTGGATGGCACCTTCGACGATGGTCAGCGCTTCGCTGTCGAGCAGCTTGTTCTGATGGGCTTCGCGCAGCAGCTCAAGGAGCTCCTGGCGGTTTTTCGGCTCATGGGCAAAAGCCTGGGTCAGTTTACCCAGCCAGGACTTCTGCCCGTTGCTCGATCGATCTTCGCTCATGGCGGTTCTCGTGATCCTTCGTGTATCAGTGTGTGAGAGGTTCGTTTTCATCGTCGGCGTACGGGTCGGGGTGACCCAGTTCCGCCAGCAATTCCCGTTCCAGCGCTTCCATTTCCTCGGCCTCATCGTCTTCGATGTGGTCGTAGCCGAGCAAGTGAAGGCAGCCATGGATGACCAGGTGCGCCCAGTGCGCTTCCAGCGATTTGCCCTGTTCGGCCGCCTCGCGCTCGACCACTGGCACACAGATCACCAGGTCGCCCAACAGCGGGATATCGAGCAGGTCATCCGGCACGTCGGCCGGGAACGACAGCACATTGGTCGCGTAGTCCTTGTGCCGGTAGGTGTGGTTGAGTTCGCGGCCTTCGCCTTCGTCGACCAGACGAATGGTCATTTCCGAGTCGGCCGTGCGCTGGCGCAAGGCCAGTTCGCACCAGCGGCGGAAGGCGGCGTCATCCGGGGCGGCAGCATCCGTGGCCCGTTGCAGGTCAAGTTCAAGCATCTTTGCCGGGCGCCTCGGGCTTGGCCTGGCGGGCATCGAAGCGGTCATACGCTTCGACGATACGCTGCACCAGTGGGTGACGAACCACATCTTTGGGTTGGAAATGGGTGAAGCTGATCCCCGGTACGTCCCTGAGCACCTCGATCACATGGGCCAGGCCCGACTTGGTGCCACGGGGCAGGTCGACCTGGGTGATATCACCCGTGATCACCGCAGTCGAGCCGAAGCCGATACGGGTAAGGAACATCTTCATCTGCTCCAGCGTGGTGTTCTGGCTCTCGTCGAGGATGATGAAGCTGTTGTTCAGGGTGCGACCGCGCATGTAGGCCAGCGGGGCGATCTCGATCACCTGGCGCTCGATCAGCTTGGCCACATGCTCGAAGCCG
The DNA here is from genome assembly GCF_050280885.1 of Pseudomonas sp. NPDC086566. Lineage (NCBI taxonomy): Bacteria > Pseudomonadati > Pseudomonadota > Gammaproteobacteria > Pseudomonadales > Pseudomonadaceae > Pseudomonas > Pseudomonas sp. NPDC086566. The sequence continues at coordinate 122,389 of NZ_JBNNWD010000010.1, read as the reverse complement.
AGCATCTCGTACAGCGCGTCGTACAGCGGGCGCAGGTACGGGTCGATCTTCTGGGCCAGGTCGCCAGGCAGGAATCCGAGCTTTTCGCCCGCTTCAACCGCTGGGCGTACCAGCAGGATGCGGCGCACTTGCTCACGCTCCAGGGCGTCGACAGCGCAGGCCACGGCCAGGTAGGTCTTGCCGGTACCGGCCGGGCCGATGCCGAAGTTGATGTCGTTGGCCAGGATCTCCTTGACGTAGCGCTGCTGGTTGACGCCGCGCGGGCGAATATTGCCCTTGCGCGTGCGCAGCGAGACGCTGACTTCGTTGACCGCAGGATTGTCGATGTTCTCTACCGTCGACTCCTGCAGGTACAGGTGCACGGTTTCCGGCGACAGGTCCGTGGCCTTGGTCTCGCGGTAGAGGCGGCGCAGCAGTTGCTCGGCAGCGGAAGTGGTCTTGGGTTCGCCGATCAGCTCGAATTGGTTGCCGCGGTTGCGGATTTCGATGGCCAGGCGTTGTTCGATCAGGCGCAGGTGCTCGTCGAACTGGCCGCACAAGTTGGCGAAACGGTGGGCCTCGAAAGGTTCGAGGATGAAACGATGAGGTTGTATGGGTGCGTTCAAGGTCGTTTTTAGCCGCTCGACGGCAATGAATGTGAACTCAAGAATAACCCTTGAAGGGCAGTGGCGAAAGCACTGAAACGATCAAGGGTTGGTTCAGGCTGTGTCCCCGCACGGGCCGGGGCCCGCTCTGCTATGATGCGCGCCTTTTCTTACGCATGTGTTATCCCGCCGAACATGAGCAAACGCGAACCTGCCATCTATAAAGTGATCTTCCTCAACCAGGGGCAGGTCTTCGAGATGTACGCCAAGCAGATCTACCAGAGCGACCTGTGGGGCTTTCTTGAAATCGAGGAGTTCGTGTTCGGCGAACGCACCCAGGTGGTGGTCGACCCAAGCGAAGAGAAGCTCAAGAATCAGTTCGAAGGGGTGATCCGCAGTTTCGTGCCGATGCATTCGATCGTGCGCATCGATGAAGTGGAGCGCCTGGGCACGGCCAAGATCAGCGAGGCGAAGGCCAGCGGCAATGTAATGCCGTTCCCCATGCCAATGCCGGAGCGGTAAGGATCAGGGCAGTGGCGAAAACGGTGTGCGTCCTTCGGCGTTCTGCAGTTCCAGCAGGTACTTGCGGAAGATCTGGCCAAGCACCTGGGTAGCGTGCTCAAGCTCGTCGCGAGGCATCTGTTCGGTCACTTCGTCGGCCATGTCCAGCGCATCCTCGGCGCCGTTGACCGCGGCCATCTTCAGCAGGATATAGGCCTGCACATTGTTGGCCTTGACCCCTTCGCCATGGAAGAACATGGCGCCAAGGCGGTACTGGGCTTCGGCGTGGCCTTGCAGCGAGGCCTTCTGGAACCAGTCCAGGGCCATCTTCAGGTTTTTCGGCGTCAGCGTGTAGTAGTACTCGCCTAGCTCGAACTGTGCCTGGGCGTCCCCGGTCGCCGCTGTTTCTTCGCAGGCTTTCAGCGCGTTCTGCAGGTCTTCTGGCTGAACATTGAGCGTGCAGCGCCCCGTTGCCGGAATCAGCAACGAGTTACCGCCCTCCGCCAGGGCCAGCAGGGGCTGAAGAAGCAACAGGCAGCCCAAGGTCAGGGCGCGGCCGGTGCGGTTCATGGGGATCGACTTACCTCTGCAAAGCTGCGGCCAATGTCTCTGGTGGCACATTATGGGATAAGCAGCGCCAACCTTACAAAGTTTTACGCGAAATTCTGTAGAGAAGACGGGTTTGCCGATTGGATTGGCAATTATTGCCTGTACCGGCCTCTTCGCGGGTAAACCCGCTCCTACAGGGTACACGCATAACCTGTGGGAGCGGGTTTACCCGCGAAGAGGCCGGCGCAGGCGGCCCGTCACTTCAGCGCGGCGAAGGCTTTTTCAGCCGCATCCAGGGTGATCTGCAGCTCTTTTTCACCGTGGGCGATCGAAGTGAAGCCTGCCTCGAATGCACTCGGCGCCAGGTACACGCCACCGTCGAGCATGAGGTGGAAGAAGCGCTTGAAGCGTTCGGCATCGCTGGCCATCACGTCGTCGAATGTGACGATGTCGTCGGCGCCGCTGAAGTAAAGGCCAAACATGGCACCCGCCTGGGTGGTGACGAAAGGTACGCCAGCGGCATCGGCGCGTTGTTGCAGGCCATCGAGCATGCGGCTGGTGAAATTGCTCAGCTCGTCATGGAAGCCTGCGCGGCTGATCAGCTTCAGGGTGGTCAGGCCAGCGGCCATGGCCAGCGGGTTGCCCGACAGCGTACCGGCCTGGTAGACCGGGCCCAGCGGGGCGATGCAGCCCATGATTTCGCGTTTGCCGCCGAAGCAGCCGACCGGCATGCCACCGCCGACGATCTTGCCGAAGGTCGACAGGTCCGGCTTGATCCCGTAGTAACCCTGGGCGCCGCCGAGGGAGACGCGGAAACCGGTCATCACTTCGTCGAAGATCAGTACCACACCGTGCTTGTCGCACTGCTCGCGCAGGCCTTCGAGGAAGCCGGGTGCCGGCGGTACGCAGTTCATGTTGCCGGCCACCGGTTCGACGATGATGCAGGCCACGGTCTGGCCGACTTCGGCAAGGGTCTTCTCGACCGCGGCGATGTCGTTGAACGGCAGGGTCAGGGTGTGCTTGGCGAAGTCTGCCGGTACACCTGCCGAGCTAGGCACGCCTTGGGTCAGCAGGCCGGAACCGGCCTTGACCAGCAGGCTGTCGGAGTGGCCGTGGTAGCAGCCTTCGAACTTGATGATGGCGTCGCGGCCGGTGTAGCCACGGGCCAGGCGAATGGCGCTCATCGTCGCCTCGGTACCGGAGCTGACCATACGCACCATTTCCATCGACGGCACCAGCGAGCAGACCAGGTCGGCCATCTCGGTTTCCATCGCGGTCGGCGCGCCATAGGACAGGCCGTGTTCCAGCTGGCGGCGCACTGCACCGAGCACGTCCGGGTGGCCGTGGCCAAGGATCATCGGGCCCCACGAGCCGACATAGTCGACGTAGCGCTTGTCATCTTCGTCGACGACGTAGGCGCCTTCGGCATGCTTGAAGAACAGAGGAGTGCCGCCAACGCTCTTGAAAGCGCGGACCGGCGAGTTGACGCCGCCAGGGATGTGCTTCTGGGCTTGGGCGAACAGGGCTTCGGAACGGGACATGGGATCTTCTCTCGAAATCAGGAAGCGAACAGGGCGTTGAAGGCGCGAGCGCGGCGGGTGACTTCCTGCGCGCTGTCGGCACCGAACAGGCCGTGGATCACCGCCAGCAGATCGGCACCATGGGCGATCAGCGGGGCGGCATTGTCGAGGGTGATGCCACCGATCACGGCGATCGGCAGTTTTACCTGGGCGCGGGCCTGCTTCAGCAGATCGACGTTGGCAGCCGGCGCACCAGGCTTGGTGACGGAATTAAAGAAGCGGCCGAAGGCTACATAGCTGGCGCCTTCGTTGGCAGCCTGGGCGGCCAGTTCGAGACTGGCGTGGCAGGTGGAACCGATGATTGCGTGGCGGCCGAGCAGGGCGCGAGCCGGTGTCAGCGGGCCGTCGGTCTGGCCCAGGTGCACGCCGACGCCCAGGCGTGCGGCCAGTTCGGCGTCGTCGTTGATGATCAGCTGGGTGCCGTAGCGCTCGCAAAGCTTCATCAGGGCTTCGGCCTCGCGTAGGCGGCGGGCGGCGTCATCGCCCTTGTCGCGGTACTGCAGCAGGCACACACCGCCTTCCAGCGCGGCTTCGACGTGGGACAGGAAACGGCCGGCGAGCAGCTGGCTGTCGGTGATTGCATACAGGCCGCGTAGCTTCATTGAACGCCTCGTGTCAGGAGCAGAAATCCAGGGGCAGGCGACGCGGAACGTACTGGCCTTTGCCCAGCTGTTCGGCGTCGCGCAGGGTGCGCCAGGTGTAATCCAGGGCGCTTTTCACCGCGCTTTGCAATTGCTCGCCGAGGGCCAGGCGACCGGCCAGGGCGCTGGCCAGGGTGCAGCCCGAACCATGGTAGCTGCCTGGCAGGCGCTGGCAGGTCCAGGTATGGCTATGGCCGTCGCGGCTGTACAGGCGATTGTGGATTTCTTCCTCGTCACCGTGCCCACCGGTAATCAGCAGGTTCTTGCAAAACGGCAACAGTTTTTCGGCACACTCGTCGGCGGTGCCCTCGGGGAGTTCGGCCAGGATGCGCGCTTCTGGCAAGTTCGGCGTGGCAATGGTCGCCAGCGGCAGCAGGCGTTCGCGCAGGGCATAGCCGACTTCGTCCTTGCCCAGGCGGCCACCGCCACCGGCACGCAGCACCGGGTCGCAAACCAGCGGCAGGTGCGGGTGGGCACTGAGCAGTTCGGCGACGGTGTCGACCATGCCGATCGAGCCGAGCATGCCCAGCTTCACCGCGGCGACGGTGGAGTCGGCCAGCACGGCATTGGCCTGGGCCAGGACCCACTCGCGGTCGAGCACGCGGAAGTCGGAAACGTTGACGGTATCCTGCACCGTCAGGGCGGTCACGGTAGGTGCGGCGTGACAGCCTTGGGCGAGCAGGGCTTCTATATCTGCCTGCAAGCCGGCGCCGCCACTTGGGTCGTGGCCGGAGAGACAGAGGACAACGGGGCGGGAGCTGTAGGTATTCATGGTCGGCGAGCTTACCACCAAACCCCTTTGTGCGGATCGTCCTACAAACGGGTTTTGTTGATCGTGCGGTCAGATTTGGCTGAATGTATGCCCTGAAAGCATTGTCCTAGAGCCTTTTCCTTGAAAATTGGAGTGGCCCGTCGCCAGCCTTGAAAGCTATGCTAGAGTGCTCGGATAACTCGACAAACGGGCTCTGCCGGATTTCGTCGTCTCAAAGGGATAGGAGGCCATCGCGACGCGACCGGACAAGCCATGCTGGGGCTGTATGCGCTATTTGCTGATTATGCTTCTGGGCTTGTTGCCCGTCCTGGCCGGAGCCGTCGAAATCGACGAGGCGACTCGGCATCTTCCCTTGGGCAAGATCATGCAGGTCTACGAGGACCGTGACGGCAGCGCGAGCATTGCCCAAGTCAGTGCGCCTATCTTTGCCAGCCGTTTCCGCACGCATCACCAGGAGGTGCTGAACGCCGGTTACTCGCATTCGGTGTTCTGGCTCAAGGTCGACCTGCATTATGTGGCTTCTGCCGATGCGCAACCGCGTCAGTGGCTGCTCGAGCTGGCATACCCCCCCATGGACCATATCGAGCTGTACCTGCCGGGCAGCGATGGCGAGTTCGTCCTGGCCCAGCGCACCGGCGATGCTTTGCCCTACGGCAGCCGCCAGATCCGTCAGAACAATTACCTGTTCGAACTGCCGCTGCAGCCGGGGCAGTCGACCACCGCCTACCTGCGCTTGCACAGCCAGGGTTCGGTACAGGCACCGCTGTCGTTGTGGTCTGCCGAAGCCTACATGGAAGACCAGCCGACCCGCCTCTATGTGCTTGGCATGATCTACGGCGTACTGCTGGTGATGGCGGTGTACAACCTGTTCATCTACCTCAGCGTGCGGGATGTCAGTTACCTCTACTACATCCTCTATATCGCTTCGTTTGGCTTGTATCAGGTGTCGGTGAACGGGGCAGGGGTTGCCTACTTCTGGCCGGACAGCCCGTGGTGGGCCAACGCCGCAACACCACTGTTCATCGGCGCTGCGGGCTTGTTTGGGTGCCAGTTCGCCCGTCACTTCCTGCAGCTAGGCAAGATCAGTCGCGGCTTCGACCGCTTGCTGCAATTGCTGATGCTCGGTGGCGTGCTGGTAATGGTGCTGTCGGTGAGCATGCGCTACGGCATCGCCTTGCGCATGGCCACGGTGCTGGCCTTGCTGTTCACCGTGAGCATCTTTGCCGCCGGCTTGTATGCCTGGGTGCGTGGCCTGCGTGTGGCGCGCTGGTTCATCATCGCCTGGACGGCGTTCCTGCTCGGTGGGCTGGTCAATACCCTGATGGTGCTGGGTTACCTGCCCAACCAGTTCATCACCATGTATTCCAGCCAGCTGGGGTCGGCGCTGGAAGTAGCGTTGCTGTCGCTGGCCCTGGCCGACCGCATCAACAGCATGCGCGAACAGCAGGCACAGACCTTGCGTGATACCGGCGAGGCGTTGGAGCAGATGAACCAGCAACTGGCCAGGAGCAATCACCTTAAGGATGAATTCCTCGCCACCGTTACCCACGAACTGCGGACACCGATGAATGGTGTAATCGGCTCGCTGGAACTGATGCACACACTGCCCATGACTGCGGAGATGGCCCAGTACCACCGCACGGCGGTCGGCTCGGCCCAGGACATGATGGACATGGTCGACGACATCCTCACGTTGACCGAACTGCAGGCCGGCCGCATGCGCCTGCAGGCACTGCCGTTCAGCCTGCGGCGCACGCTGCAGGACCTGCGTGCCGGCTATGCCGGAACGGCCTTGGGCAAGGGTTTGTACCTGAGCCTGGACATCCCCGCCGAGCTGCCGGACGAGTTGCTGGGCGATGCGCAGAAAGTGGCCCGCTGCCTGGGCTGCCTGGTGGACAACGGCCTGAAGTTCACCCATCACGGTGGGGTGATGATGCAAGTTCGCGGGCGCCGCCTTGGCCCCGACAGCCTGGCGTTGACGTTTACCATCAGCGACAGCGGTATCGGGTTCGATGACCTGGACCAGGCGATTCTCTATCAGCGTTTCTTCCAGGTCGATGGCTCGATGACCCGGCGCTATGGCGGGCTCGGGATTGGATTGTCGATCTGCCGGCAGTTGGCCGAACTGCTTGATGCCAAGCTGTCCCATGAGTCGACGCGGGGGTTGGGCAGCCGCTTTGAGCTGACCTTGAATGTGGCGATTGCCCAGGTGCAGATGCCGCCGGGGCGGGCCGTGTCGGGGTCTACGCGGTTCTAGGGCCTTCCTTGAGGGTTTCAGCGCCTGCGAAACTGTTGTGGCGAGCCCTGAGCCACATGCTTAGTCATTATTGCCACTTTGACTGACCCGCTGGGAGTGCTTCACTGGGCCTTTCAGGCATGCCCGGATTCAGGAGCTCCCGATGAACCTCCACCAGTACGCTGAAACCCACGAAGTCACCAATCAGCCGCCTTCGCTCGACAGCGCCAACCTCTACCGCCTCGACCTGCCACTGCAGGAATGGTCGCGGCGTTTCGGGGCCGGTTGGGCCGAAGCGCGGATCGATGCCTATGGTGCCTTGGCCGGTGGTCCGCTGATGGCCGCAGGCTTCCTGGCCAATGCGCACAAGCCGGAATTCAGCAGCCATGACCGCTATGGCCACCGCATCGACCTGGTCGAGTTCCACCCCGCCTACCACGAGTTGATGCGCACTGCCGTCGAACACGGTCTGCCATCATTGCCCTGGGCCGAACCTCGCCCAGGTGCCCACGTGGCCCGGGCGTCGATGACCTACCTGCACAGCCAGGCCGAAGCCGGTAGCGGCTGCCCGCTGACCATGACCTTTGCGGCCGTGCCTGCGTTGCGCTTGCAGCCAGAGCTGGCCGAATACTGGCTACCGAAGATCCTCGCCCGCGAATACGACCCGCGCAACGTCGGTGACCGCCACAAGGCCGGCGTGACCCTTGGCATGGCCATGACCGAGAAGCAGGGCGGCACCGACGTGCGTGCCAACACCACTCGCGCTTACCCGGTCGGCAGCTCCGGCCCTGGGCAGCCCTACGAGCTGGTCGGGCACAAGTGGTTCTGCTCGGCACCGATGTGCGATGCCTTCCTGACCCTGGCCCAGACCGACAAGGGCCTCAGCTGCTTCCTGCTGCCGCGCCATCGCCCCGACGACAGCCGCAACCAGTTCTACATCCAGCGCCTGAAGAACAAGCTGGGCAACAGCTCCAACGCCTCCAGCGAAGTCGAGTTTCGCGGCGCGCTGGCATGGATGGTGGGCGAGGAGGGGCGCGGCGTGCCAACCATCATCGAGATGGTGGCCATGACCCGTTTCGATTGCATGGTCGGCTCCAGCGCGTTGATGCGCCAGGCGCTCACCCAGGCGGCGCACCACTGCGCCCATCGCAAGGTCGGCGGCCGGGTGCTGAGCGAACAACCTCTGATGCAGAACGTGCTGGCCGACCTGGCCCTGGAAAGCGAGGCCGCGCTGGCCCTCAGCCTGCGCATGGGGCAAGCGCTGGAGCAGCTGGACGACCCGCAGCAGGCGCACTTCGCACGGCTGGTTACGGCGGTGGGCAAGTACTGGATCTGCAAGCGGGCGCCGGCCATGATCAACGAGGCCGCCGAATGCCTGGGCGGTGCTGGTTATGTCGAAGACAGCATCCTGCCGCGGTTGTATCGCGAAGCGCCGGTCAACTCGACCTGGGAAGGTTCCGGCAACGTGCAATGCCTGGACGTGCTGCGGGCGTTGTCCAAGGAGCCGGGTGTGCTCGATGCGCTGTTCGCCGAGCTGGGCGACGGGCATGGCGACCCGCGCCTTGCCGCGCATATCGGCAACCTCAAGGGGGCGTTCGCCGATACCAGCGATATCCAGTACCGGGCACGGCAGCTGACCGAAGACATTGCCTTGGCGTTGCAGGCCAAGCTGCTGCTGGAGGCTGGCAATGCTGTGGTCAGCGATGCATTCATCAGCAGCCGGCTGAGCGGTGGCGGGCGGGTGTATGGCGCATTGCCGCGAGGCATCGATGTCGAGGCATTGGTGGCGCGGGCGACACCGGCCTGGCCAAGTTGAACACCGTGGCTGACCATCGGGGATGTATTTAGTAACAAAGGCAGGCAAGATGGCTGACATGCATGTCCAGACAGGAAGCCCAGTGTGAGCCAAGCTTTTGTAGTCGTTGATACCCCCGAACAGGCCGTCGACCGTCTGGCGGCCCTGCATGAACAGGCCACCGGGGCTCTGAGCCAGGCCCTCAAGCGATACCTGAAGGACCGTACCGAACCGAGTGCCGACGAGCGCGCCCTGTATCGCTACCCGGCACTGCGCCTGACTTATTACAGCCACGGTGAAGTGGCTGCCACCACGCGCGCCTATGCCAAGGTCCAGGTGGCGGGTACCTACAGCGTCACCGTCACCCAGCCGGCGGCATTTCGCGGTTACCTGCTGGAGCAGCTGCGCCCGCTGATGCATGACTACACGGTGACCGTGGAAGTCGGCGTCAGCGAGCAGAACATCCCTTACCCCTATGTGGTTGACCAGGGCGATGAGCTGGCTGGCAGCGGCATTACCGCCGCCGAGCTGGCGCGGGTGTTCCCCAGCACCGACCTGTCCGCAGCCACCGATAACATCGCCGATGGCCTGTACGACTGGGGCAATGCCGAAACCCTGCCGCTGGCGCTGTTCGATGCCGCCCGCGTGGATTTCTCGCTGCGTCGCCTGGTGCATTACACCGGCAGTGACTGGCGCCATGTGCAGCCGTGGATCCTGCTGACCAACTATCACCGCTATGTCGACCAGTTCATCAGCCACGGCCTCGAGCAGCTGCGTGAAGACCCGCGCTTCGTGCGCATGGTGCTGCCGGGCAACGTGGTGATCGAAAAGGGTATGGACCACGGCGAAGCGCAGGCCCTGGTGGCCAGCGTGGTCTGGCACCGCTACCAGATGCCGGCCTACCACCTGATCGCCGGCGACGGTGATGGCGTGACCCTGGTCAACATCGGTGTCGGCCCGTCCAACGCCAAGAACATCACCGACCACCTGGCGGTGCTGCGCCCGCACTGCTGGCTGATGATCGGCCACTGCGGCGGCCTGCGTCAGTCGCAGACCATCGGCGACTACGTGCTGGCCCACGCCTACATGCGCCGCGATGGGATCCTCGACCGAGTGGTGCCGCCGAACATTCCGATTCCGGCCTTGGCCGAAGTGCAGCTGGCACTTCAGGAAGCCGCGGCACAGGTGACCGGCGAGCGTGGCGAAGAGCTGAAGAAGCGCCTGCGCACCGGCACCGTGCTGACCTACGACGATCGCAACTGGGAGCTGCGCTGGGCTCAGGAGCGGCCGTTGATCAACCTGTCGCGTGCGGTGGCGGTGGACATGGAAAGCGGCACCATCGCCGCCCAGGGCTATCGCTTGCGGGTACCGTATGGCACCTTGCTGTGCGTGTCCGACAAACCCCTGCACAGCGAGATCAAGTTGCCCGGATCGGCCAATGCCTTCTACAACCGTGCGGTCAGCCAGCACCTGAAGATCGGCATCGCCGCCCTCGACCTGCTGCGCACCGAGCTCAATTCGTTGCACTCGCGTAAACTGCGCAGCTTCGATGAGCCGCCGTTCCGCTGAGGATCCATGCCACTGCCACCCCGTTCCAAGCCGCGCCGCCCCCAGGCGCGGCCTGCCGGCCCCCGTCGCCAGGCCAAGGCGCCACCGGCCGAGCCACGCCTGATCCTGTTCAACAAGCCATTCGACGTGCTGACCCAGTTCAGTGACGGTGAGGGGCGCGCGACGCTCAAGGATTTCATCGATATCCCTGGCATCTACCCGGCCGGCCGGCTCGACCGTGACAGCGAAGGCTTGTTGCTGCTGACCAACGATGGCGGCCTGCAGGCGCGCATTGCCGACCCCAGGCACAAGTTGCCCAAGACCTACTGGGTACAGGTGGAGGGCGAAGCGAGCGACGAGCAGATCCAGCGTTTGCGCGATGGCGTGGAGCTCAATGATGGCCCGACCCTGCCTGCCGAAGCGCGGCGCCTCGACGAGCCCGAGCTATGGCCGCGCAATCCGCCGGTACGGTTTCGCAAGAGCGTACCGACCAGCTGGCTGGAGCTGGTGATTCGCGAAGGGCGTAATCGCCAGGTGCGGCGGATGACTGCCGCGGTTGGCTTGCCGACCTTGCGCCTGGTGCGGGTGCGGATCGGCGACTGGGCGCTGGAGGGGCTGGAACAGGGCTGCTGGCGCGAGGTTGCCCCGAAGCTCGCGCGTTGAAGGCCTAGACGCCTTCGAGAAACGCCACCACCACGCTCTTGATGATGAAGGCCAGCACCCCCAGCCCGAGCACGAAGAACAGGATCATCGTGCCAAAGCGCCCGGCCTTGGACTTTTTCGCCAGGTCCCAGACGATGAAGCCCATGAAGCCGATCAGTACAGTGACCAGCACGATCATCATCCACTCTTCGAATACGGCGGGATCCATCTGTGTTCTCCAGGCAGGCTGAGCTTGCGATTATACGCGGGCGAGCAGGCGTTTAACGCAGGTGCGTCAATGGCAGCTCGGTGCTTGCCAGCACCTGGTTGAGCACGAAGCTCGAACGTACGCTGGTCACCCCTTCGATGCGGGTCAGGCTGCCCAGCAGCAGTTTCTGGTAGTGGTCCATGTCTGGCACCACCACCTTCAGCTGGTAGTCGGCATCCATCCCGGTGACCAGGCTGCACTCGAGCACCTGCGGCAGGTTGCGGATGGCGGCTTCAAATGTCTCGAAGCGCTCCGGGGTGTGCCGGTCCATGCCGATCAACACGTAGGCAGTGAGGCTCAGGCCGAGTTTCTTGCGATCGAGCAGGGCGACCTGGCGCGAGATATAGCCGTCGTCTTCCAGTTGCTTGACCCGACGCGAGCATGGCGATGGCGACAGGCCGATGCGTTCGGCCAGCTCCTGGTTGGAGATGCGCGCGTCGCGCTGCAATTCGGCGAGGATGCTCAGGTCGTAGCGGTCAAGTTTGCTCATGGAAAAGGCCTTTTCTGTTCGGATTGCGGTGAATTATCGATCCAGGGTTAAAAATTGCGCAAGTGCTATTTATCTGAGCAATCTTCGCAATCCTGTGCCGCTACCGCTCCCGTATCGTTACTCCCAGAATCACTGCCCGGACATCAGTCCACGGTGACGCGCCCTAGGCGGGCGGTCGCGGCCAGCCATCCAACAGGATCTGCAGGCCCCCGGGCTACACAGCTTCCAGAAGACGCTGTGAGGTGAGCCGGCGCCACAAGTGCCGAGCACGGACGACAATTCCCAAAGGGAGGTCAATGGCCTCCCTTTTTTCATGGCCGCAATTTCATCTGCTCTCAGTGCCAGCGCGGTAGACTGGCAGCCTGCCGTTTTCTTTACCGTGAGGAACAACATGAAGTCACGCATCTGGCAGTTGGCAGGTGTTGGTTTGCTGGGTTTGAGTATCAGCCTCGGGGCGATGGCCGAAGGCCCGGGCGAGGGGCACGGCAACGAGGGAGGTCCAGGCCGCTCACTCAACTCGCGTGACGAGGTGCAGCAGACGCAGCCCGCGCGGCAGGGCTATTACCAGGATATCCCCCGGCACAACGGCGACAACCGTCACTGGCAAGCCGGCGGCCCAGGGCAACGGCCCGGCGGCGACTGGCAGGGACGCCCGGATGGCCACGGTAATGGCTGGGGCCCTGGGCCGCAGTATCGCCCGGGGCACACCATCGATCACTTCCCGGACCGTTACTGGAAGGTGCCCTATCGCGGCGATGACTACTTCTACTCCGGCGGCTACTGGTATCGCCCGCATGGGGGCAGCTACGTGGTGGTAACCCCGCCCTACGGCGTGCGGGTCAGCTACCTGCCTTCCTATGCGCGGGAAGTCTGGCTGGGCGGGGCATTGTTCTTCCTTGTGGCCGACACCTACTACCAGTACCTGGCCGACAGCCAGGAGTATGTGGTGGTCAACCCGCCTGCCATGGCCCCGGCACCGTTGCCGGCGGCAGCGCCGGCCGGCAATAGCTACGACGTGATTGCCTACCCCATGTATGGCCAAGGGCAGGAGCAGCAGGACCAGGACCGCTACCAGTGCCACCGCTGGGCGGTAAGCCAGTCAGGCTTCGACCCGGCAACCGCGCCTTATGCGCCTCCCGGCGAAGTGGCGAGCAATTACCGACGGGCGCTGAGCGCCTGTTTCAGTGGCCGCGGCTACAGCGTCAACTGATTCACACGGGGTCAGCGTGCACCATCACATCCGCCTGTGGATAACGCTGGCGGATGACTGCCGATGCCTGCACGCACAAGTCGTGCGCTGCATTCAGCGGCAGCTGCCCAGGTAGCTCCAGGTGCAATTGCACGAACCACTGGTTACCTGACACCCGGGTGCGCAGGTCATGCACGCCTTCGACACCTGGAATGCCCAGCACCAGTTCGACCATCCCTTCGCCAATGTCGCTTGGCAGTTCCTTGTCCATGAGAATCGCCGTGCTCTCGCGGGCGATCTGCAGTGCACTCCAGAGGATGTACACCGCGATGCCCAAGCCGAACAGCGCATCCATCTGTGCCCAGCCCAGGCGTGCCAGCAGCAACGCCAGCAGGATGCTGCCGTTGAGCAGCAGATCGGAACGGTAGTGCAGCGAGTCGGCGCGCACCGCGGTCGAGCCGGTCAGGCGAATCACTTTGCGCTGCAAGGCCAGCAAAGCGACAGTCAGCGCCAGCGACAGCAGCATCACGCTGATACCGATGGCTGTGTCACCCAGCGGCCGCGGGGCTTGCAGGCGCTCATACGCCTGTATCCCGATCAGCACCGCACTGACCCCGATGAACAGCGCCTGGGCCATGCCAGCCAGCGCCTCTGCCTTGCCGTGGCCAAAGCGATGGTCGTCATCGGCAGGGCGCAGGGCGTAGTGCACGGCAAGCAGGTTGAGGAACGAGGCGACGGCGTCCAGCGCCGAGTCGGTCAGCCCGGCCAGCAGGCTGACCGAGCCGCTCAGCCACCAGGCCACGGCCTTGCTTACCACCAGTATGCTGGCCACCGCCAGTGATACGCGGGTGGCCAGGCGCAGCAAGCGCTGGTGCTCGGCTGGGGTGATCATGCTCAGGGCATTGTCCTTGTCAGTGTCAGGCTGCGGGTACCAGCCCCAGGGCCGCCAGTTGCTCGACGCTGCCGCGGTGCTGGATCAGCCGCGGGTCATCCAGCGGCAGGCGCTGGCCCAGTTCACTTTCCAGAATGGCCTGCAGCTTGAGGTTGTCGACCTTGCCATCCGGGCTGACGGCGTCACGCAGTTTTACCGGGTCGACCTGGGCGGTGTGCCCGCCTTTGTAGTAGATGGCGCCCGTGGCGAAGTCGATGCCAAAGGCGATCAGGCCGGGGATGACATAGAACAGGATGCCGATGGCGTCCATTGCCGCTACGACGGGGTCGATCTTGCCGCCGATCTGGCCACGGCGCTCTGGATAGAAGATGGTGCCGCAGGCCGTCAGCTGGGTCAGCAGCGTGACGATCAGGGCGCCACCGATGACGCGGGATGGGATGCGCATGTAAATCTCCGAAAAGTATTCAGCAGGGCAAGCGAAGCGCCAGCACCTGAAGCTAAGACCATGATAGAGCAGGCTGGGTTCGCCGTTATACTCGCCAGACTGTTCGAGGACCACCATGATTTCTTTACCGATCGATGCTGTCTTGCCCGCCTTGCGCGACGCCCTGCATAACCGCGACGAAGCCGTGCTCGAAGCGCCTCCCGGAGCAGGCAAGACCACCCGTGTACCGCTGGCGCTGCTCAACGAGCCGTGGCTGGCCGGGCAGACCATCCTCATGCTCGAGCCGCGCCGCCTGGCGGCGCGGGCGGCGGCCGAGCGCCTGGCCAGCGAACTGGGTGAAAAGGTCGGAGAAACCGTGGGCTACCGCATCCGCCTGGACAGCAAGGTCGGGCCGGACACGCGCATCGAGGTGGTCACCGAAGGCATCCTGACCCGCCGGCTGCAGTCCGATCCGGCGCTGGACGGCGTGGGCCTGCTGATCTTCGACGAATTTCATGAGCGTAGCCTGGATGCTGACCTGGCCCTGGCGTTGAGCCTCAATGGCCGCGAACTGCTGCGTGACGAGCCTGCGCTGAAAATCCTGCTGATGTCGGCAACCCTTGAGGGCGAGCGCCTTTCGCGGCTGCTGGGTGACGCGCCGGTGGTGAGCAGCGAAGGCCGCATGCACCCGGTGGATATCCGCTGGGGCCGACCGTTCCAGCCAGGCGAGTTCATCGAGCCGCGGGTCGTGGACAACGTATTGCTGGCGTTGGCCGAACAGCCCGGCAGCGTGCTGGTGTTCCTGCCCGGCCAGGCCGAGATCCGCCGTGTGCATCAGAGCCTGCAGGACGCCTTGGGGGAGCGGCCGGATGTACTGCTGTGCCCGCTGCATGGTGAGCTTGACCTCAATGCCCAGCGCGCCGCCATCTACCCGCCGGCCAAGGGCCTGCGCAAGGTGGTACTGGCTACCAACATCGCCGAAACCAGCCTGACCATCGACGGCGTGCGCGTTGTCATCGATGCTGGCCTGGCGCGGGTGCCGCGCTTCGATCCGGGGAGCGGCATGACCCGCCTGGACACCCAGCGGATTTCCCGCGCCAGCGCCACCCAGCGCGCCGGCCGGGCAGGGCGCCTGGAACCCGGAGTGTGCTACCGCCTGTGGTCCGAGGCCCAGCATGACCAACTGGCTGCCCACGGCAGCGCCGAAATCCTCCAGGCCGACCTCGCCGGCCTGGCCCTGCAGCTTGCGCGTTGGGGCGTCACGCCCGATCAGCTGCGCTGGCTCGACCAGCCGCCGGCAGCGGCCTTCGCCCAAGCCCAGGACCTGCTGGCGCGGCTGGGCGCGTTCAAGCCGGGCAGCCGCAACAACCTCAGCGACCACGGCCAGGCCATGGCCGAACTGCCGGCCCATCCGCGCATCGCCCACCTGCTGTTGCGCGGCCAGGACCTTGGCCTGGCAACGATGGCCTGTGATGTCGCTGCCTTGCTTGGCGAGCGTGATATCCAGCGCGGTGGTGGGGCCGACCTGCACAGCCGCCTGGCCCTGGTCAGCGGTGAAAGCAAGGCCAGCCGGGGTGGCCAGGGTGGCGTGCAGCGTGCACGGCAACTCGCTCGGCAATACCGTGGCCTGTTGCGCGGCAAGGCCACGGCGGCGGTTGCCGACCCCGACCATCCGCGCTGGCTTGGCGCACTGCTGGCGCTGGCCTATCCCGATCGGATCGCCCAGCAGCGTCGCGAGGGTGGCGCTGAATATCGCCTGGCCAATGGCCGTGCGGCGTTGTTCGCCGAGGTCGACGCGTTGATGAAATGCCCGTGGTTGGTGATCGCTGACCTCGGTAGCCGCCAGGGCCAACGGGAAGAACGCATCTACCTGGCGGCCGAGTTCGACCCGACGCTGCTCGATGATGTGCTGGCCGAACAGGTCGAGCACGTCGATATCCTCGACTGGGACGAGCGCGAGCAGGTGCTGCGTGCCGAGCGCCAGACCAAGGTCGGCGAGCTGGTCCTGGCGCGCGAACCGTTGCCTGCCCTGGATGATGAAGCCCGCGCCAAGGCGTTGCTTGGCCTGGTGCGGCGCAAGGGCCTGAACCTGCTGACCTGGACTCCGGAGCTGCGCCAGTGGCAAGCACGGGTGGCGCTGTTGCGTCAGCTGGATCTGGACAAGGACGGGCACAGCGAATGGCCCGACCTGGGTGACGAGGCGCTGTTGGCGACGCTGGAAGACTGGCTGCAGCCCTACCTGGGCAAGGTCTCGCGCCTGAGCCACTTCGCCGCGCTGGACCTGCCGTCGATCCTGCGCAACCTGCTGCCCTGGCCATTGCCGCAGCGCCTGGAAGAATGGGCGCCGGCGCATCTGGCAGTGCCGTCCGGCTCGAACATCCGCCTGGACTACAGCGAACACCCGCCGATCCTTGCCGTGCGCCTGCAGGAACTGTTCGGCCTGGCCGATACCCCACGCATTGCCCAGGGGCGACAGCAGGTGAAACTGCACCTGCTGTCGCCAGCACGACGGCCAGTGCAAGTGACACAGGACCTGGCCAACTTCTGGCGCACGACCTATGCCGAAGTGAAGAAGGACTTGAAGGGGCGCTATCCCAAGCACTACTGGCCGGATGACCCCCTGGTGGCGGAGGCTACCGCGCGGGCCAAACCGCGCGGTACCTGAATACCTTCCTTTCAGGTGCTCTGCTGGAGAAGGAAGGTGAGCGTTTCGCCTTCTTTCGTATTCAGCAGATACATTGTCTGGCCGCTGTGATGTGGATCGTCCTTGATAGCACCTGCACGGTGGCCCAAGTGATCACGCAGATGACAGATCAGGCCGTGCTCCGTCAGCTTCAGCGGTTCGATCTTCCAGTAGTCGGTCACTTCCGAGCGCTGGTAGAAACCCAGATAACCGTTCCGGCTCTGGCCTAGTTTCTTAGGGGGATAGGCGTTGCCGGAGAGGCTGATGTGATAATGCAGTCGGTCGTGTGTCTGGGAGTCGAAGGCAAAATCCAGGTGTATGGAGTTCTTCTCGCCGCCTGCCATGAGCCAGTCGTCCTGGGGCGTGATACCCCAGGTCCATTTATCTCTAGTGCGGCTTAACCGCAGGGGCACATACCTGTCGGTGGCCATTGCATACAGTTGGCCGCTGAACGAGCGGGCGTAAGCGTCTTGTATTTGCGAGTCCATGGGGAGTCTCCAGGTGATTGGGACTCCACCGTAGGGATCAGGCATGTCACATGGGAGACTGAATGGCTTCCTCCGGCGCTTCGTGGATGTGCCGTTGTCAGGCGCCTGCTTCACCTTCCAGCAGCATGAACAGGCGATACAGCACCACCGTGCTGAACAACTGCAGGAACCCACTCAGGCTGTCCAGAGCCAGTTCGACGCCCGGCGCGGGCTCGGGGAAGGCCATCAGCAGCAGCCCATCGATCAGCCAGATCGGTGCCAGCACGCCGAGCACGCAGATCATGATGCGCAGGAAGTGCCCGGTGGTCATGCGCGCACTTTCGCGCATCGACTGCACCACCGGCAGGCCGCGCAACACCAGCAGGTATTCGGCGAACACCAGGTTGATCATGATCCACACGCCCGGGAACACCAGCAGCGCCAGGCCGGCCATGATCAACAACGAGCTGATCGTGATCAGCAGGGCCAGTTGCGGCCACAGTTGCACGGCGCGGGCGAACAGGTCGCGCTTGCGGATCTCCTGGCCGTTGCTGCGGGTGTCCAGGTAGAGGATCAGCGCCGCGCTGTACAACGGGTAGAACAACAGGCTGATCAGCATGCCGTAGGCCGGCGAGGCCTGCTCGCCCAGCTGGCGGTACAGCAGCTGGGTGGAGAGGGCTTCGAGCACCACCAGCGGCAGACACAACGGAATGATGCTGGCCAGGTGGCGGCGGAAGAAGTACAGGGAGTCGCGCAGAACGCTCAGCGGATTCATCAGTCAACATCGCAAGGCAGTAAAAGCAGGGGCCTAACTTTAGCCCAGAGCGGTCACTTGCTGAAAAAAGTTTCACCCGCGCGGTGATTGAATCCTTGGGCCGGGCGCCCCATCTTTGCCATGTCCGATGTCCTGCTAGCCCATGAGGTAGCCCCATGAACACTGATGAACAAACCCTGATCGACGGCCTGTTCGGCCGCATCAAGCAAGCCGAGGACCCAAGCCAGCCGCGTGATGTGCAGGCGCAGGCACGGATCGAGGAGCATGTCCGCCAGCAGCCGGCGGCGCCGTACTACATGGCCCAGGCGATCCTGGTTCAGGAAGCCGCGATCAAGCGCCTGGACGAGCAGAACAAGCAGCTGGAGGCCGAGCTGAAGCAGGCCCGGGCCCAGCTTGAGGCCACCCGTGCCAGCAGTGGTAACGGCGGAGGTGGTTTCCTGTCGAGCATCTTCGGTGCCGGTGCGCGCAATCCGGAGCCCGCTCAGCCGCAACGCTCAAGTGCGCCGGTGGCATCGGGTGGCGGTTGGCGCGAGCCGAGTGCGCCGGGCTTCTCCCAGCCGCAGCCGCAAATGCAGGCACAACCACCACAGCAACAGCCCGGCTTTGGCGCGGCGCCAGCGCGCAGCGGGGCCAGCAGCTTCCTCGGCGGCGCAATGCAGACTGCCGCCGGTGTCGCCGGTGGCGTGTTGCTGGCCCAGGGCATCAGCAGCCTGTTCAACCACCATTCGCAGCCTGAAGAGGTGGTCGAGGTGATCAAGGAAGAGCCGGCTCCTGCCAGTGACAGCGGCGGCTGGCATGACCAGGGTACACAGCAGCAGGTCGCCGACAACGGTGGCTGGGGCAATGATCAGGGTGATTGGGCCGATACTGATTACGGTAATGATGGGGGTGGCTTCTTCTCGGATGACGATACGTTCGTCTGACGGGTCTGGCATACTGGCGGCAATTCGAGGGGCGCTATTCGCCCCTTTCGCGGGCAAGCCCGCTCCCACAAGGTTGCACGAATCCTGTGGTAGCGGGCTTGCCCGCGAATTCTTCCAGACCATGGGGTTCTCAGGTGAAAAAGATCGCGCTGTTCGCCGATGTGCAGAACCTCTACTACACCGTGCGCCAGGCCCACGGCTGCCATTTCAATTACACCGCATTGTGGAAGGACGTCAGCCGCGAAGGCGAGATCGTCGAGGCCGTGGCCTATGCCATCGACCGGGGCGACAGCAAGCAGCAGCAGTTCCAGCAGATCCTGCGCAACCTCGGTTTCGACGTGCGTCTCAAGCCGTTCATCCAGCGCAGCGACGGTTCGGCCAAGGGCGACTGGGACGTGGGCATCACTCTCGATGTAATCGATGCGGCCAGCCGGGTCGACCAGGTGGTGCTGGCCTCTGGTGATGGTGACTTCGACCTGCTGCTGGAACGGGTCATCCAGCGCCACGGCACCGAGGCTGTAGTCTATGGCGTGCCCGGCCTGACGGCGTTGTCGCTGATTCGCGCCGCCACCCGCTATGTGCCCATCGAGGGTGCGCTGTTGCTCAAGCATTGAGGGCGGGCAGGTGACTGGCTGTGGATTTTGGCGCCTGTGAGATCGAGCGCCCATTCCAAGACGAGCGCACCAAAAGTGTGCCGCTCATTTCGCGCAGTTTTGTAACTTATCTTTACTTGCCCGCAGCCCTAAACTCGGTCACCCGAAAACGGATTTCTGAGTTGCCTGCCATGCCTGCCTCCCGTCGCTTTCCGCTGTTGCTCATCGGCGCCTTCATTGCCCTTTACCTGGTCTGGGGTTCCACCTACCTGTTCATCCGCATCGGTGTCGAATCGTGGCCGCCGATGCTGATGGCCGGTGTACGTTTCATCATCGCTGGCGGTTTGCTGTACGGCTTCCTGCGCTGGCGCGGTGTGCCGGCCCCGACCTGGCCGCAATGGCGTGCGGCCGGGGCGATCGGTTTCCTGTTGCTCAGCTGCGGCAATGGCGGGGTGACAGTGGCCGAGCATGCGGGCGTGGCCTCGGGCGTGGCAGCGCTGGCGGTGGCGACGGTGCCGTTGTTCACGCTGCTGTTCGGCTTGCTGTTCGGCCACCGCAACTCGCGCCTGGAGTGGGCCGGTATCCTGCTCGGGTTGCTGGGTATCGCCTTGCTCAACCTCGGTTCCAACCTGCAGGCCAGCCCCGTGGGGGCGGCGTTGGTGGTGTTCGCCGCGGCGTCATGGGCGTTCGGTTCGGTGTGGAGCAAGAGCCTGCCGTTGCCCCAAGGCCCGATGGCCAGTGCCGCCGAGATGCTGGTAGGCGGCGCGATATTGCTGTTGGGCAGTGCATTGTCAGGTGAGCGCATGACGCAGATGCCGACCCTTGCCGGCTGGGGAGCACTGGCCTACCTGGTGCTGTTCGGTTCGATCCTCGCCTTCAGTGCCTACATGTACCTGCTCAAGAACGTGCGGCCGGCAGCGGCCACCAGCTACGCCTACGTCAACCCGGCGGTGGCGGTGCTGCTGGGTATCCTCTTTGCCGGCGAACAGATCGGCACCGAGGAGTGCCTGGCCATGGCGGTGATCATCGGCGCGGTGGTGCTGATCGGCCTGCCGCAATGGCGCAAGGCGCCAGAGCAGCCGATGAAGGGCGAAATCTGCAGCAAGTAGCCAGGGGCGATGCGGTAAACTTGCCGCCTTCGCTGAACCCCCTGACGGTATTGCCATGAATTTCGCCAAACTCGGCCTGATCGAACCGCTGCTGCGCACCTTGCAGCAGCTGGACTACACCACCCCGACCCCAGTCCAGGCCAAGGCCATCCCCGCCGTGCTGGCCGGCCGTGACTTGATGGCCGCGGCCCAGACCGGCACTGGCAAGACCGCCGGTTTCGCCTTGCCGGTGCTGCAGCGCCTTGCCCTGGAAGGTGAGAAGGTTGCCAGCAACTCGATCCGTGCGCTGGTGCTGGTACCGACCCGCGAGTTGGCCGAGCAGGTGCACAACAACGTGCGCGAATATGCCGAGAACCTGCCACTGAGCACCTATGCCGTGTACGGCGGGGTCAGCATCAACCCGCAGATGATGCGCCTGCGCCGTGGCGTCGACCTGCTGGTGGCCACGCCTGGCCGCCTGCTCGACCTGTTCCGCCAGAATGCGGTGAAGTTCAACCAGGTGCAGACACTGGTGCTCGACGAAGCCGACCGCATGCTCGACCTGGGCTTTGCCGAAGAGTTGCAGTCGGTTTATGCCGCCTTGCCGCGCAAGCGCCAGACGCTGCTGTTCTCCGCCACTTTCTCCGAGCAGATCCGCGTGCTCGCCGGCCTGGCTCTGAACGACCCGCTGAGCATCGAAGTCAGCCCGCGCAACGCCGCGGCGACCACAGTCAAACAGTGGCTGGTGCCTGTGGACAAGAAGCGCAAGGCCGACTTGTTCATGCACCTGCTGCGCAAGCAGCGCTGGAAGCAGGTGCTGGTGTTCGCCAAGACCCGCAATGGTGTCGATCAGCTGGTCGAGCGCTTGCTGGCCGACGGGGTGAATGCCGACGGTATCCACGGCGACCGCCCGCAGGCCACCCGCCAGCGTGCACTGGACAGCTTCAAGGCGCGGGAAATCCAGGTGCTGGTGGCCACCGACGTGGCGGCCCGTGGCCTGGACATCGACGACCTGCCGCTGGTGGTCAACCTCGACCTGCCGATCGTGGCCGAGGACTATGTGCACCGTATTGGCCGTACCGGCCGCGCCGGCAACAAGGGCGAGGCGATTTCGCTGGTGTGTGCCGATGAAGTGCAGATGCTGTCGGCGATTGAAATGCTCACCCGGCAGACCCTGCCGCGTCATGAAGAGCCGGACTTCATTCCCGAACATCGGGTACCGATGACCGATGCCAGTGGCCAGGTGATCAAGAAGCCGAAAAAGCCCAAGAAACCGAAAGAGAACAGCGCCAAGCGTGGTCTGGGGCGGTGGATGGACAGTGCCGAGGCGGGAGCCTCCGAGCCATCGGTGAAAGCCGTGCGCAAGGTGCCGAGCTTCAACAGCGGGCCGCGCAAGCGCAAACCGTAGTTTCGGCAGTAGCGGGTACCTCTGTGGGAGCGGGCGGGCCCGCGAACACGGGCGAAGCCCGTGCCAGGCACCGCGTTGCCTGCTTCGCGGGCAAGCCCGCTCCCACAGGGGTGCGGGGTCAGCCTTGAGATTTCAGCCAGTCTGCGGCAGCTCTTCCCGCACGAAGTCCACTGGCAAAGCACGCCGTCAGCAGATACCCGCCGGTCGGCGCTTCCCAGTCCAGCATCTCGCCCGCACAGAACACCCCAGGCATCTGGCGAATCATCAGTCCTTCATCCAGCCCTTCGAAACGCACGCCACCGGCACTGCTGATCGCCTCGTCCAGTGGCCTCGTTCTCACCAGGGTTATCGGCAACGCCTTGATTGCCCGTGCCAGTGCCTGAGGATCAGCGAACGTCGCCTGATCGGTCAGCTCTCGCAGCATCCCCGCCTTGACCCCATCGATCCCCAGCTGGCCATGCAGGTGCTTGGCCATCGAGCGCGACCCGCGTGGCTTGGCCAGCGCCTCGGCAATCTTGTCCACAGGCTTGTCTGGCAACAGGTCGAGTAACAACCTGGCCTGCCCCTCATGCTCGAGGGCCCGGCGCAGCTGCGCCGACCATGCATACACCAGGCTGCCCTCGACGCCCTGCGCGGTGAGGATGAATTCGCCCTTGCGCGGCGCCATGCCCGGCACGCTCAGGGCAACATTCTTCAGCGGCGCCCCCGCGAACTTGTCCACAAGCACCGGGCTCCAGCCTTCAACCTCGAAACCGCAGTTGCTTGGCCTCAGTGGAGAGATATCCACAAAGCGTTCGGCCAGCAATGGCTGCCAGGCACCGTCGGAACCCAACCTTGCCCAACTGGCGCCACCCAGGGCCAATACCACGGCGTTGGCCCTGACCTGCAATTCACCCTGTGGATAAGCGATTCGCAAGCTACCGTCGGCAGTCCAGCCCAGCCAGCGATGGCGTGTGTGGATAACTACATTGTTGTCACGCAGGCGCTTCAGCCAGGCGCGCAGCAGCGGGGCCGCCTTCATGTCGGTGGGGAAAACCCGGCCTGACGTACCGACAAAGGTTTCGATGCCCAACCCGTGGATCCACTGGCGCAGCGCATCGGCATCGAAGTCGCGCAGCAACCCGTCGATTTCAGCCTGCCGCTCGGCGTAGCGCGAAACAAACTGTGGATAAACTTCCGAATGGGTGATGTTCATGCCGCCGACGCCGGCCAGCAGGAACTTGCGGCCCACCGAGGGCATGGCGTCGAACACTTCCACCGCCAGGCCCGCCTGGGCCATGGCTTCAGCCGCCATCAGGCCAGCAGGGCCGCCGCCGATCACGACGGCCAGGGGAGGGGAAGCGGGGTTTTTATCGGACATGGTAGGCAGCAGGTTGTGGAAAAGACTGCGCATTCTAGCGCAGCCGGGCCAACCCAAGTACTGAACAAAAAGTGATCAGTGTTCCACAACCCCCACCGGTTAAGGGCTGCAGCGCCTTTCCCGCAGGTTATCCACAAGCGGTTCCACAGTCATTGTGAACAACCTATGACACGCGCCGCAGTGTGGTGAAGAATGCCGTGGCGCCTGGCCAAGGCTTCGCGGTCCTTGCTGTAGCCGCCACCGATGACCCCGACCACCGGGATGTCACGGCCCAGGCAGTGGCGCATCACCAGCTCGTCACGCGCCGCCAGGCCATCGTCGGTGAGCTGCAGGTAGCCCAGGGCATCGTCCTTGTGCACATCGACGCCGGCGTCGTACAGCACCAGGTCGGGTTGATAGAGCGGCAGCAGGTAGTTCAGCGCGTCTTCCACCACCTTCAGGTAAGCCGTGTCGCCCATGCCGCGTGGCAGGGGAATGTCCCAGTCGCTGTGGGCCTTGCGTGCCGGGAAGTTCTGTTCGCAGTGCAGGGACACGGTGATGGCGTCCGGGGTGTCCTGGAGGATGCGTGCAGTGCCGTCGCCCTGGTGCACATCGCAGTCGAAGATCAGCACCCGGTGCACGCGGCCGGCTTCGAGCAGGTAGCGGCTGATCACCGCCAGGTCATTGAAGATGCAGAAACCGGCCGGGTGGTCGTAGTGGGCGTGGTGGGTGCCACCGGCCAGGTGGCAGGCGATGCCCTGCTGCAGGGCCATCTCGGCGGTCAGCAGCGAACCACCCACGGCACGCACGGTACGCCGGGCCAGGGCTTCGCTCCAGGGCAGGCCGAGGCGGCGCTGGTCCTCGCGGGACAGTTCGCCGTTCATGTAGCGCTCGATGTAGCCGCGGTCATGGGCCAGGGCGAGGATATCGTTGGGGCAGATTTCCGGGCGCAGCAGGGCTTGGTCGGTGGTCAGCCCGCTGGCCACCAGGTGGTCGCGCAGCAGGCGGAACTTGTCCATGGGAAAGCGGTGCCCGGCGGGGAATTCCGGGCTGTAGTCTTCGTGATAGATCAGCGGCAACGGCATGGGGAGTTCGCAATCGGGGCCAGCGCTGATCTTGCCAGTTATTTCCCCACGCTGGCCAATACGCGTTGCCAGTCTGACTCGTTCAGGCGCCCGAGGATGCGCGCCTTGCCGTTGGCGTCCACCGAGACGAACAGAGCGCTGGCGTAGTTGCTCTCGCGCTCACCCCCGGCCACGCGCTGCTGGCGGGCGAAATGGTCGATGCAGCCATTGTGGGTGACCAGCACCAGGTTGTGCCCGGCACGCTTGCGCGCCAGCGCTTCACGGGCGAACTCGTTGTCGCAGCTTTCCAGCCAGGCTTCGCTGGCAACCGCCTGGCCAAGGATGAAGTGCGCCGTCTGCAGGGTACGTACTTTGGGGCTGGCGAGCACATCGGCATTGCCCAGGCCCAGATGCTTCAAGCCCTGGCCGACCCGGGTGGCGGCTTCGCTACCGGCCACGGTGATGCCAGTGGGGTCGTTCAGGCACGGGCCGGGCGCGCTATCGCAACGTTCGGCATGGCGGATCATCACGATCACCGCACCGTCGGCCCAGTCCTGCAGCAGGCCGCTTTCGTTCAACTGCCGCTCGTTGCCAAGGTCCACGATATGGGTCCTCGTTGCCAGCCAGGTGGTCACCGCTGCGATGACCATGCACAAACCGAGCGCGGCACCCAGGGCTTTGCGTGACATGCGTCGCTTGCGACGGGCGTGGATGGCGGGATGGCCCAAGGTGTTGCTCGGCTGCATGCGTCACTCCAATGGCGCGGCGGTGGTGTGGGGGCATTGTGCTCAGCCGTCTGTCGGGGACCGGTGAAGGGGTTGTGAAAATTGCATTCTGGGCGCCGCCGGTTGCGTGACAAACCTGGCCGCGCCTACGCTGTAAAATGCCATCGTGTAAACCGGAGCTGTTCCCATGACCCCCATCCTCCACCTGGAAAGCGCCCGCCTGGTGTTGCGCCAATGGCACGATGACGACCTGCGCGAGTTCGCGGCAATGTGTGCCGACCCGCAGGTGATGCGTTATTTCCCGGCGCCCATGACGCGGCTCGAAGCGGCGGCGCTGATCGGCAGGATCCGCGGGCATTTCAACGAATACGGCTTCGGCCTGTGGGCGCTTGAGCGAAAAGACAGCGGGGCGTTCATCGGCATGACCGGGTTGCTCAATGTCAATTTCGACGCGCCGTTCGCTCCGGCGGTGGAGATTGGCTGGCGCCTGGCCCGGCGTCACTGGGGCCTAGGGTTTGCCAGCGAGGCAGCATGGACCTGCCTGCGGTGTGCTTTCGCCCAATTGCGCGTGGATGAGGTGGTGTCGTTCACCAGCGAGAGCAACTTGCCGTCGCAAAAAGTCATGCAGGCCATCGGCATGGTCCAGGACGTCAATGGCAGCTTCGACCACCCCCGCCTGCCCATCGGCCACCCGCTGCGCCCGCATGTGCTGTATCGCATGGACCGCGCACATTGGGAGCAGACCCTGCGCACTGAATGAGCCGGTATGCACGGTGTCGATGACAAACCCTGTATCATTTCTCCATCTGCAAGGAGAACCCCCCGATGAGTCATGTGTTGGACGATTTGGTCGACCTGTTGAGCCTCGAGTCGATCGAGGAGAACCTGTTCCGTGGCCGCAGCCAGGACCTCGGCTTCCGTCAGCTGTACGGTGGCCAGGTGCTGGGCCAGTCGCTGTCGGCGGCCAGCCAGACGGTCGAGGATGCGCGCCACGTGCATTCGCTGCACGGCTACTTCCTGCGCCCGGGCGACGCCAGCTTGCCGGTGGTGTATTCGGTCGACCGCGTGCGTGATGGCGGCAGCTTCAGTACCCGGCGGGTGACGGCGATCCAGAAGGGCCAGCCGATCTTCACCTGCAGCGCGTCGTTCCAGTACGACGAGGAAGGGTTCGAGCACCAGGTGCAGATGCCCGACGTGGTCGGCCCGGAAAACCTGGCGACCGAAGTCGAGCTGGCCAGTGCCCATGCCGACAAGCTGCCCGAGCGTATCCGCGACAAGGTGCTGTGCGCCAAGCCGATCGAGATTCGCCCGGTGACCGAGCGCGATCCGTTCAACCCCCAGCCCGGCGACCCGGTGAAGTACGCCTGGTTCCGCGCCGACGGTTCGTTGCCGGACGTGCCGGCGCTGCACAAGTACCTGCTGGCCTACGCTTCCGATTTCGGCCTGCTGACGACGTCGCTGCTGCCCCATGGCAAATCGGTGTGGCAGCGCGACATGCAGATCGCCAGTCTCGACCATTCGCTGTGGTTCCACCGTAACCTGCGCGCCGATGAGTGGCTGCTGTACGCCACCGACAGCCCGTGGGCCGGTAATGCCCGTGGTTTCTGCCGCGGCAGCATCTTCAACCGCGCCGGCCAGCTGGTGGCGTCGTCGACCCAGGAAGGCCTGATTCGCCACCGCAAGGACTGGGCATGAGCCTGGCCGAGATCCGCAATTGGGTGTTCGACATGGACGGCACCCTGACCGTGGCGGTGCATGATTTTGCCGCCATCCGCGTCGCCCTGGATATCCCGGCCGAGCACGACATCCTCACCCATCTGGCGGGGCTGCCGGCGGTGGAAGCGGCGGCCAAGCATGCCTGGCTGCTGGAGCATGAACGCGACCTGGCGATTGCCTCGACCGCCGCCACCGGGGCGGTGGAGCTGGTGCGTGAGCTGGCCGGGCGCGGTTGCCGGCTGGGCATCCTGACCCGCAATGCGCGGGAGCTGGCGCATGTGACGCTGGAGGCGATCGGGCTGGCCGACTGTTTTGAGGTCGAGCACATTCTCGGGCGCGATGAGGCTGAGCCAAAGCCGAGCCCGGATGGGTTGCTGAAGATTGCCAGCGCCTGGGGCGTGGCGCCTGACGAGCTGGTGATGGTGGGCGATTACCGCTTTGACCTGGACTGCGGGCGGGCCGCCGGGGCGCGCACAGTGCTGGTGAACTTGCCGGATAACCCATGGCCGGAGCTGGTGGATTGGCATGCGGCGGATTGCCGGGCATTGCGGGTGATGCTGGGCTGATTGTTGTGGCTTCACTGGCTATGCTGAACCCCAGTCTTTCTCTGAATGGAGCCTCAGTCATGACCAGCAAGGCCATCTATGTGCAACCCGGCGGCGGCTACGACAAGGTCGAAGTCGGCACCTGCGAGGCCCCTGCGCCCAAGCCGGGCGAGATCACCGTGCAACTGCATGCAAGCTCCCTCAACTACCACGACTTCGCCGTGGTCAGCGGCATGTGGGGCCCGAGCGAGCGGCGCATTCCCATGGCCGACGGCGCCGGCGAAGTGGTCGCGGTCGGTGCGGGCGTGAGTGAATTCAAGGTCGGCGACAACGTCGTCAGCACCTTCTTCCCCGACTGGCTCGACGGCCAGGCCAACGTCGAAGGCTTTGGCCGGGTGCCCGGCGATGGCATCGATGGTTATGCCCGCGAACGGGTAACGGCCCCGGTCACTTCGTTCACGCTGGCGCCCAAGGGGTTCAGCCACGCCGAGGCTGCAACCCTGACCACGGCCGGCCTCACCGCCTGGCGCAGCTTGATTAGCGATGATCACCTCAAACCCGGTGACACGGTGCTGGTGCAGGGCACCGGCGGCGTGTCGATCTTCGCCCTGCAGTTCGCCAAGCTGGCGGGGGCCACGGTCATCGCCACGTCCTCCAGCGACGCCAAGCTCGAACGCCTCAAAGCCCTCGGCGCCGACCACCTGATCAACTACAAGAGCACCCCGGCCTGGGGCGAGAAGGCCCGTGAGCTGACCGGCAATCGCGGCGTCGATCATGTGATCGAAGTGGGAGGGCCGGCGACCCTGGAGCAATCGATGATCGCCGCGCGCATTGGTGGGCATGTATCGCTGATCGGCATTCTGACCGGTGTGGCCGGGCAACTGCCGCTGGTGCAGGCACTGGTACGGCAGATCCGCCTGCAAGGTGTGCTGGTGGGCAGCCGTGCGCAGCAGCAAGCGATGGTGCGCGCCATCGACGCCAACGGCTTGCGGCCGGTAGTGGACAAGCACTTCGAACTGGAGCAGATCGTCGAGGCGTTCCGCTACCAGGAGAGCAACCGGCATTTCGGCAAGATCTGCCTGACCTGGTGAAACGCTAACGACAGCGGCCCTAGTCCGGCAGCAGGCGATCCCGGCTGTTGGACAGGTGCAGGCAGATCGCCGCCCGCGCCGCGTCCGGGTCTTGCCGGCGGATGGCATTGAGGATCGCCTCATGCTCAAGGTTGGCTAAATACGCCTGCCGCGCCAGCTTGGCCCCGGTGCGTTCGGCCAGGGCCATGCGGTTACGCGGGATCAACCCGTTACCCAGCTGCGCCATCATCTCGCTGAAATACAGGTTGCCGGTGGCCTCGGCGATCAACAGGTGAAAGCGCCGGTCTGCCTCGATGCAGCTGTCACCGGCAGCCGCCAGGTCCTGATAGTCATCCAGCGCCTTGCGCATGCGTGCCAGGTGCTCGTCGCTACGGCGCACGGCAGCGAGCGCGGCCGCCTGGCCCTCCAGGCCGATGCGCAGCTCCAGCAGGTCGCGCACGCTGGCGGCATTCTCTGCTCCCACGCGCAAACCCGCGTGGCCCTGGCGCTCCATCACGAAGGTGCCGATGCCGTGGCGTGGTTCCACCAGGCCTGAGGCCTGCAGTTTCGACAGCGCTTCACGGACCACGGTGCGGCTGACGCCATGCTCGCGCACTAGGGTGTTCTCGGACGGCAATTTGTCCCCCGGCTTGAAAGTGCCCAGGAGGATTTGCTGGGTCAGGCTCGACACCATGTCGTGGGCGCGGCTGTGGCTGCGTTTGGTTGGCGTATCCATGAGTCGTCCGGAGCTGATCGTCTTGTCTGACAAGTTAATCGATAAAAATATTTTTTGCCCGTATTTTCTCTGCGCGGCACAAGGCTGTTAATCGATTTCGAGGCATGATTGACACTGTTTTCTTGATTTATCAGCTTGTATTTTGCCATTTAGGCGATATTCGGCATCTTGTCGTACAACTTCGCTGCGCATATGCTCCACCCACTGTCATGTCAGACAACCCCGACCCGCACAAAAACAATTAGTGGGAGATCTACCAGTGAACGACACCCTCGCTCCGTCTGCCCGGAATGAAGGCGACGCTTTGGCCAGTGCCGTGGCCAAGGTCAAGCGCCACGTCCTGCCGCTGTTCGTCATCATGTTCATCGTCAACTACCTCGACCGCGTAAACATCGGCTTCGTCCGTCCGCACCTGGAAAGCGACCTGGGCATCAGTGCCGCCGCTTATGGGTTCGGCGCCGGGCTGTTCTTCATCGGTTACGCGCTGTTCGAGGTGCCCTCGAACATGTTGCTGCAAAAGGTCGGTGCGCGGCTGTGGCTGACCCGCATCATGTTTACCTGGGGCCTGGTGGCCACCGCCATGGCCTTCGTCCAGAACGAAACCCAGTTCTACGTGCTGCGCTTCCTGTTGGGCGTGGCCGAGGCGGGCTTCTTCCCCGGCGTGATCTACTACTTCACCCGCTGGCTGCCGGCCGCCGAGCGCGGCAAGGCGATCGCCATCTTCCTCAGCGGCTCGGCCTTGGCGTCGCTGATCTCCGGGCCGCTGGCCGGCGCGCTGATGCAGATCCAGGGCCTGGGCCTGCATGGCTGGCAGTGGATGCTGTTCATCGAAGGCATGGCCTCGGTGGCCCTGTGCTTCTTCGTATTCTTCTGGCTCGACTCCAAACCGCAGGATGCCAAGTGGCTGAGCCCGGCCGAACAGGACGCGCTGGTGGCGACCATCGACCGCGAGCAGCGTGAGCGTGAAGCCGTCGGCGCGGTAAAGCCTTCGGCCTGGAGCCTGCTCAAGGACCGCCAGATCGTACTGTTCTGCCTGATCTACTTCTGCATCCAGCTGACCATCTACGCCGCCACCTTCTGGCTGCCGAGCATCATCAAGCGCATGGGCGACCTCAGCGACCTGCAGGTCGGCTTCTTCAACTCGATCCCATGGCTGATCTCGATCATCGCCATGTACGCCTTCGCTGCCGGTTCCACGCGCTGGAAGTTCCAGCAGGCCTGGGTTGCCGGTGCTCTGGTAGTCGCTGCCATCGGCATGTTCATGTCCACCACTGGCGGCCCGGTGTTCGCCTTCGTCGCCGTGTGCTTCGCCGCCATCGGCTTCAAGTCGGCCTCGTCGCTGTTCTGGCCGATTCCGCAGGGCTACCTGGACGCCCGTATTGCTGCGGCCGTGATCGCCTTGATCAACTCGGTCGGCAACCTCGGCGGCTTCGTTGCCCCCACTACCTTCGGCCTGCTCGAACAGCAGACCGGCTCGATCCAGGGCGGGCTGTATGGCCTGGCCGTGACTTCGGTGCTGGCGGCCATCGCCGTCTTCTTCGTACGCATTCGCCCAAAGGGCGCTTCCTCTGACCAGCACAAGGCGCCTTCGGCCTTGGGCCAGACCCACTGAGACTGCGAGACAACGACCATGAACATGCAGACCAATCCCGCCGTACACACCAGCACCCCGGTCGTCACCGACCTGCGGGTGATTCCCGTCGCCGGCCACGACAGCATGCTGCTTAACCTCAGTGGTGCCCATGGCCCGTACTTCACCCGCAATGTCGTGGTGCTGCGCGACAGTGCCGGCAACACCGGCCTGGGCGAAGTGCCGGGTGGCGAGAAGATTCGCCAGACCCTGGAAGACGCCCGCAACCTGGTGGTTGGCCAGCCGATCGGCCACTACCAGCGCGTGCTCAATGCCATGCGCCAGACCTTCGCCAACCGCGATAGCGCAGGCCGCGGCCTGCAGACTTTTGACCTGCGCATCACCGTGCACGCGGTGACGGCCATCGAGTCGGCGCTGCTCGACCTGCTCGGCCAGCACCTCAACGTGCCAATGGCGGCACTGTTGGGTGAAGGCCAGCAGCGCGAAGCGGTGAAGATGCTCGGTTACCTGTTCTACATCGGCGACCGCCAGCAGACCGACCTGGCCTACCGCGACGAAGCCGACGCCGATGACGACTGGTTGCGCCTGCGCCACGAAAAGGCCCTGACCCCGGAAGCGGTGGTGCGCCTGGCTGAAGCGGCCAGGCAGCGCTATGGCTTCAGCGACTTCAAGCTCAAGGGTGGCGTGCTGCGTGGCGAGGAGGAAATGGAGGCAGTGACGGCCCTGGCCGAACGCTTCCCGCAAGCGCGCATCACCCTCGACCCGAACGGCGCCTGGTCGCTGAAAGAAGCCATCGCCCTGTGCCGCGACAAGCACGATGTGCTGGCCTACGCCGAAGACCCGTGCGGGGCCGAGAACGGTTATTCGGGGCGTGAAGTGATGGCTGAATTTCGCCGTGCCACCGGCTTGCCGACCGCCACCAACATGATCGCCACCGACTGGCGGCAGATGGGCCATGCGATCCAGTTGCAGTCGGTGGACATCCCCCTGGCCGACCCGCACTTCTGGACCTTGCAGGGTTCGGTGCGGGTGGCGCAGATGTGTCATGACTGGGGCCTGACCTGGGGCTCGCACTCGAACAACCACTTTGATATTTCGCTGGCGATGTTCACCCAGGTGGCGGCGGCGGCGCCGGGTGAAATCACCGCCATCGATACCCACTGGATCTGGCAGGACGGCCAGCGCCTGACCCGCGCGCCGCTGCGTATCATCGATGGCCATGTGCGGGTGCCGGAGCGGCCGGGGCTGGGCGTTGAACTGGATGAAGACCAGCTGGCCAAAGCCCATGAGTGCTACCGCAACATGGGGCTGGGGGCGCGGGATGACAGCGTGGCGATGCAGTTCCTGATCCCGGGCTGGAGCTTCGACAACAAACGGCCTTGCCTGGTGCGGTAAGGCTACTGGCCTCTTCGCGGGCACGCCCGCGAAGAGGCCATCACCATTCAGCCTGCTTCAAAGAATGCCCGCGCCATCGCCACAAAGGCCCCCAGCACCGGGTTGGGGTTATCCCGGCAAAACGCCAGAAAGATCTCCGCCTGCTGCTCCATTCCCAGCAACGGCTTGAACACCACCTGCTCCAGGCGCAACGCCTGCGCCGAGGCCGGCACCACCGCGCAGCCCAGCCCGACATTGACCAGGCCCAGGATCGAATGGGTCTGCCCCAGCTGATGCAGGTACAGCGGCTGCACCTCGTGCCGGGCGAACAGGTTGGCGATGCGGTCATGGAAATAGCGCCCTTCGTTGGCGCTGTACATCACGAACGGCTGCTTATCGAAATCGCTCGGCCTCAGCCGCTCGCGTGTCGCCAGTGAATGCCCGGCGGGCAGGGCGGCGACGAAGGGTTCGCGGTGAATCGGCAGGTACTCCACGCGTGCGCTGGGCAGCACCTGGCGCACCAGGCCGACATCGATCAGGCCGGCTTCCAGGTCATGCACCTGGGTGGACGAGACCCGTTCGCTGAGCAGCAACTCGACGTCTGGCAAGGCCTGGCCGGCGTGCACCAGCAAGCGCGGGATCATGCTGTAGGCGCCGACGGCGGTGAAGCCCAGCGTCAGGCGACCTGCTTCGCCATGGGCGATACGCCGCGCCGACTGGCTGGCCGACTCGGCAATTTGCAGGATACGCCGGGCATCTTCGAGAAAACTTTGCCCGGCCAGGGTCAGGCGCGCCTGGCGGTTGTTACGCTCCAGCAACAGCACCCCCAGGGAATGTTCCAGCAGCTGGATCTGCCGGCTCAACGGCGGCTGGGTCATGTGCAGGCGGGTGGCGGCGCGGCCGAAATGCAGCTCCTCGGCGACGGCGACGAAGCAGCGCAACTGGTGCAGCTCCATGATTCAATTCCTGAATTATTCGATCCAGTAACTATATTAGACCTGTATCAAATGTGGGCCTAGCATCGAGTCATGTCTTTGAACTGCCGGATGCCCACGATGAACAACGACACCATCGACGTTCTGCTGACCCAGCCCGTACC
This sequence comes from Pseudomonas sp. NPDC086566, assembly GCF_050280885.1. NCBI lineage: Bacteria > Pseudomonadati > Pseudomonadota > Gammaproteobacteria > Pseudomonadales > Pseudomonadaceae > Pseudomonas > Pseudomonas sp. NPDC086566. Next base: position 89,082 of record NZ_JBNNWD010000010.1, on the reverse strand, counting down.
CGAGGCCATTGATGCCCAACTGGTGAGTACCTACCGGGTGCATCGGCTGTATCTGCATGACCACCCGCAACAGCTGCTTGCCGAAGTTGGCCCGCGCATTCGCGCGGTTGTCACCGGCGGCGCCAAGGGCTTGGCGAACGCGCTGATGGACCGGCTGCCCAGCCTTGAGATCGTCGCCATCAGCGGCATCGGTACCGACGCCGTGGACCTGCGCCACGCGGCCAGCCGCGGCATCCACGTCACCACCACGCCGGGCGTACTCACCGCTGATGTGGCCGACCTGGCGATGGGCCTGATCATCAGTACCCTGCGCCGCCTGGGCGAAGGCGAGCGGCTGGTGCGCGACGGCTTGTGGGGCACGCTCAACCTGCCATTGGCGCGTAAGGTCAGCGGCATCGAACTGGGTATCGTCGGGCTCGGTGAGGTGGGCAAGGCCATTGCCCGGCGCGCCGCTGCATTCGACATGCGCATCGCCTACAACGGGCGGCGCGAGCAGCCAGAAACCGGCTACCGCTACGAACCCGACCTGGTCGCGTTGGCGCGCTCGGTGGATGTGCTGGTGGTGGCGGCTTCCGCCGATGGCGGCCAGGTACTGGTGACGGCCGAGGTGCTCGATGCACTGGGGCCGGAGGGGTACCTGGTCAATGTGGCGCGGGGCAAGTTGGTTGATGAAGACGCGCTGGTCGAGGCGTTGCGTGAACAGCGCATCGCCGGGGCCGGGCTGGACGTGTTCGTCGATGAGCCGTATGTGCCGCCGGCGTTGCGCGACCTGAACCAGGTCAGCCTGCAGCCGCATCGCGGCAGCGCCACGCTGCAGACCCGGTTGGAAATGGGACGCATGGTGCTGAACAACCTTGAAGCCTGTTTTCGAGGTGAGGTGCCGCCGAATCGGGTGAACGACCTCTAGGGCCCTTTCGCGGCTAAAGCCGCTCCTACAGGGACATCGCCGTGTGTAGGAGCGGCTTTAGCCGCGAAGGGCCAGATCAGGCAACACAAGGCCCAAGGGCCACACCTTCTCTGTACAAAAACAATCGCTTCCACCGAGAAGCAAGAGGGTCCACATGAACAGCAAATCCGCCGTCGCCCCAGCGCAGGCCGTGGTCGGGGTCGGCCGCCATCGCTTCCTGGTCCTGGCACTGATCTTCGTCATCACCGTCATCAACTACGCCGACCGCGCCACTCTGTCGATCACCGGCACCGAAGTACTCAAAGACCTGGGCCTGGACCCGGTGATGCTGGGGATGATCTTCTCGGCCTTCGCCTGGGCCTATGCCCTGGGCCAGGTCCCCGGCGGCTGGCTGCTCGACCGCTTCGGCGCGCGCCGGGTGTATGGCCTCAGCCTGGTCCTCTGGTCGTTGTTCACGCTGCTGCAAGGCACCGTAGGCTGGCTGGGCCTGGCCGGTTTTTCCGCGGCGGTGGCGCTGTTCTCCATGCGCTTCATGCTCGGCCTGGTGGAGTCACCCGCATTCCCGGCCAACTCACGCATCGTCAGCTGCTGGTTCCCCACCCGTGAGCGCGGCACGGCCTCTGCCTTGTTCAACTCGGCGCAGTACATGGCGGTGGTGGTGTTCACCCCGCTGATGGCATGGATGACCCACAGCCTGAGCTGGGAACAGGTGTTCATCTGGATGGGTGTGCTGGGGCTGCTGCTGAGCGTGGTGTGGTTCCGCCTTTATCACGAACCGCACAGCGCGCCGGGGCTGAGCCGCGAAGAGCTGGACTACATGCGCGAAGGCGGCGCCCTGGTCGACCTTGAACAGGAACGCAAGACGGCCAAAAGCAAACCGACCCGCGCCGAGATCGCACAGCTGTTCACCAGTCGCAACCTGTGGGCAGTGTACCTGGGCCAGTACTGCATCACTGCGCTCACTTACTTCTTCATCACCTGGTTCCCGATCTACCTGATCAAGGGCCGTGGCATGACCATCATGGAAGCCGGCTGGGTCGCTGCGCTGCCCGCCATCTGCGGCTTCACCGGCGGCATTCTCGGCGGCTTCGTTTCGGACTGCCTGATCCGCCACGGCGTGCACCCGTCGAAGGCACGCAAGACCCCGTTCGTGATCGGCATGGCGCTGTCCACCAGCCTGGTGCTGGCCAACTATGTGGACGGCAACGCGGCGGTGATCGCCCTGATGACCCTGGCGTTCTTCGGCAAGGGCCTGGCGGCGGTGGGCTGGGCGGTGCTGTCGGATGTAGCGCCGAAGAAGATGGTCGGGTTGTGTGGCGGCGTGTTCAACGGCATCGGCAATATCGCGGGCATCGTCACCCCGCTGGTGATCGGTTACGTGGTCGCCAGCACCGGTTCGTTCCACAACGCACTCTGGTTCGTGGCCGCCCATGGGGTGCTGGGGATCTTCGCTTACCTGTTGCTGGCCGGGCGTTTCGAGCGCACTGGGCAGGCGTAGGCAGACGCCTGAGCAACAGAGGCCCCGGGGAACCGGGGCTTTTTTGTGCCTGCTGAAAACACATCCAAATGAAAAACGGAAGCGTCAGATGGCCCGCTGGCGTGATCGGGCATGCCATTCGCGACATCTGGCGCTCAGGGAAATGCCCTGTCGTGATCGAACAGTTCTGAGGCGTTCTCGTGTAATTTCCCACAGCCTTACGGGGCTTAAATGAAGCCCGAACCACACCGGCATCTTGCTCTGTGACGTGTGCCAAAGATCAACAACAGCGCACCCGCAACGTGTCGACTTATTGATTTGAAAGGAGATATTTTCGCCTACGCCTGCCCGTCCTTCCTTGTGTCAGCAAAAAGAGAACAAGATCAATGAACACCGTGGGATCTGATGGCAACCTTGCACAAGGTTTCAAGCCACGTCATGTAACGATGCTGTCCATCGCCGGCATCATCGGTGCCGGACTTTTCGTAGGCTCCGGGCACGCCATCGCGGCTGCCGGGCCAGCCACCATACTTTCCTACTTCGTGGCCGGGACCCTGGTGGTACTGGTCATGCGCATGCTCGGCGAAATGGCTGTGGCGCATCCGGACACGGGATCGTTCTCCACCTATGCTGACCAGGCCATCGGCCGCTGGGCCGGCTATACCATCGGCTGGTTGTACTGGTGGTTCTGGGTGCTGGTGATCCCGATCGAGGCATTGGCGGCAGGGCACGTGCTCAACGCCTGGTTCCCCGATATCCCCAGCTGGATCTTCGCCCTCGCCTCGGTGCTGTTGCTGGCCGGCACCAACCTGTTCAGCGTGGCCAAGTACGGCGAGTTCGAGTTCTGGTTCGCCATCCTCAAGGTCACCGCCATCCTCGGCTTCATCGGCCTGGGCTTTGCCGCGCTGCTGGGCTGGCTGCCCGACCGTGAAGTCAGCGGCCTGAGCGGGCTGATGGCCGAACATGGTGGCTTCGTGCCCAAGGGCTGGTCGGCGGTGGTTGGCGCGTTCATCACCGTGATGTTCAGCTTCATCGGCACCGAGGCCGTGACCATCGCCGCGTCCGAATCCAGCGACCCGTCGCGCAACATTGCCAAGGCCACCCGTTCGGTGATCTGGCGGATCAGCACCTTCTACATCCTGTCGATTTTCGTGATCATCTCGGTGGTGCCGTGGAACGACCCACAGCTGGCGGTGGTGGGGTCTTACCAGCGTGCGCTGGAAATCATGAACATCCCCAACGCCGCCTTCATGGTCGACCTGGTGGTGCTGGTGGCCGTGACCAGCTGCATGAACTCGTCGATCTACATCGCCTCGCGGATGATGTACTCGCTGGCCAAGCGTGGCGACGCCCCGGCGCTGCTGAACAAGACCTCCAAGGTCGGCGTGCCACGCGCCGCCGTGTTCGGCAGCACCCTGATCGGCGCCGCCATCGCCATCCTCAACTATTTCGCACCCAAGGGCGTGTTCGAGTTCCTGCTGGCCAGCTCTGGCGCCATCGCTCTGCTGGTGTACCTGGTCATCGCCATCTCCCAGCTGCGCATGCGCCGCCGCCTGGAGCGCGAGAACACGGAGCTCAAGTTCCGCATGTGGCTGTTCCCGTACCTGACCTGGGCGGTGATCATCTTCATCGCTGGTGCGCTGGCGGTGATGATGTACACCCCTGAACACCGGGCGGAAGTGAGTTCGACCTTGGGCCTGGCGATCGTGATTTCCTTCCTGGGGATCGTGACCTCCCGGGGCCATGCGCAAACGGTGGGGGCGCGGTCGATGGGGTGATTGAGTTCATCTTGCAACAAGGGCGAGGGCACCCAGTGGATGGGTGCCCTTTGCTTTTTGAAACACTTGATCGGTGCTGCTGGCAGTTGGAGGGTGGCTTGGTGGGGGTAGACTTCCTGCGCAATTCATACAGGGAGTCGAGGCATGAGCGCGAAACAACAAGACGCCAATGCGCCAGTGGCTTCTCCGTCGGTAAAGGATGACCGTTTCGAAGAAGTGCTGGCGTTGATCCACGGGGCCCGGCAACGGGCGGTGCAGGCAGTCAATACCCAGTTGATCGATTTGTACTGGCAGGTGGGTGGCTATATCAGTCGCAAGTTGGAGCAAGCGGAGTGGGGCGATTCGGTGGTCAGCCAATTGGCCGCACATCTCGCCCAAACGCAGCCGGGGCTGCGCGGTTTCACCCGCGCGAATCTGTTCCGGATGCGTCAGTTCTACGAGTCATATCAGGGTGACGAGAAAGTCGCACCACTGGTGCGACAATTATCCTGGAGTCATAACCTCATCATCATGGGGCAGTGCAAGCAGCGCGATGAGTGCCAGTTCTATGTGCGCATGGCCGTTCAGGAGCGGTGGTCGAGGCGTGAGCTTGAACGACAGTTGAAGGCAGCGTTGTATGAACGCAGCATCGCCAGCCCGGCAAAAGTTTCAGCAGCGCTGAGACAGAATTATCCTGCTGCCATGGATGTTTTCCGGGATGCCTATATGGTCGAGTTCCTTGGCCTGCCTGGAGGCCATGCCGAAGCTGATCTGCATGGCGCATTGATGGATCGGCTCAAAGAATTTCTGATCGAGCTGGGCAGAGACTTCTGCTTCGTGGGCTCTCAATACCCATTACAGGTAGGCGGCCGCGACTTCGCTCTGGACCTGCTGTTCTTCCACCGTGGTCTCAATTGCCTGGTGGCGATCGAGCTCAAGGTCGGTCGCTTTGAGCCGGAATACCTTGGCAAGCTCGATTTCTATCTGGAAGCCCTGGATCGCAATGAGCGCAAACCTCATGAAAACCCCTCCATCGGTGTATTGCTGTGTGCCAGCAAGGACGACGAAGTGGTCGAATACGCGCTCAACCGCAGCTTGTCACCCGCTCTGATTGCGGAGTACCAGACACGACTGCCAGACAAGGCACTACTGCAGGCCAAGTTGCACGAGTTCTACGCCTTGGGGGCTTCTGATGACGGCGCTTGAGCTCGAGTCAGACCATCGCGCTCCTGGCGTTCGCTGAGCTTGTCGGTGCGCTGCTGAACCGCTCGCTGCCACCTGGGTGTTGAAGACAGCGCGCAGATATGGCCCATTGCAACTATCTTTCCCGTGCGCCACAACTATTTGAGTGTGAAGATGTCATTCTCAACAGGCTGGCGCCCACCTAGGGATGCCGGCCTTAACGCACAGGAGCGAAAGGCACATGGCAGCATTGCAAGGCAGCACGTTGGAAGCGATCAAGGCAAACCAGGCTCAGCTGCTCAATGAGTGGCTTGCGGCCCTGGAAGCCAGCGGCGCCACGCGCAACATCAAAGAGCAGACGCTCAACCAGGAAGCCCGCGAATTCCTCCAGCTGCTGTCGCAAGGCATGCAATCGGATGGCGACAATAATGTCGGCACGGGTGAATGGGAGGAAATACGGCGCTTCCTGGAAAAGTTGTCTGCCAGCCGCGCCCAGCTCGGTCATGATTCGCACCAGACCGTCTATTTCATCTTCGCCCTCAAAGGCCCGTTGTTTGGCTTGCTACAGGCCCATTACAGCGATGAGCCTGCGCGCCTCGCCGAGCAGCTGTGGGTCATCTCTGAACTGCTAGACAACCTGGGCATGCACACCATGCGCACCTACCAGAAAACCCGCGAAGCAGTGATCAAGCGTCAGCAGGAAGAGCTGCTGGAGCTGTCCACCCCCGTGGTCAAACTGTGGGACGGCGTGCTGGCGCTGCCGCTGATCGGTACCTTGGACTCGCAACGCAGCCAGACCGTGATGGAATCGTTGCTGCAACGCATCGTCGACACCGGCTCGGAAATCGCCATCATCGATATCACCGGCGTGCCGACCGTCGATACCCTGGTCGCCCAGCACTTGCTCAAGACGGTGACTGCAATCCGCCTGATGGGTGCCGACTGCATCATCAGCGGGGTGCGCCCACAGATCGCCCAGACCATCGTTCACCTGGGGCTCGACCTCGGCACGCTGACCACCAAGGCCAACCTTGCCGACGCGCTGAAACTGGCCCTGTCACGCCTGGGTGTGAGCCTGGCCGAGCGGGGATAAGGCCATGGAACGCATACCGATCCTGCAAATGGGTGAATTCTTGCTGGTGACCATTCAGGTCGACATGCATGACGAACTGGCCATGCGCCTGCAGGACGATCTTACCGACCGTATCAGCAGTACCTCGGCCCGTGGCGTGCTGATCGACATTTCCGCACTCGACATGGTCGACTCCTTCATCGGCCGGATGATCGCCGACATCGCCAGCCTGTCGCGGCTGATGGATGCCCAGGTGATGGTGGTGGGCATGCAGCCAGCGGTGGCCATCACTCTGGTGGAGCTGGGTCTGAACCTGCCCGGTGTCAGCACGGCACTGAACGTCGAGCGTGGCATGCAGCGCCTGCGCCAGACCGTGAGGCGCGTATGAATGCCCATGACAGTGGCAGCCTGCCGGTGCGTATCGAGCAGGACGTGGTACTGGCCCGCCAATTGGCCCGCAAGCTGGCCGGCGAGTGCGGCATGCGCCTGGTGGACCTGACCAAGCTGGTGACGGCGGTCAGCGAGCTGGCGCGCAACACCGTGGTCTACGGCGGTGGCGGCGACATGGACTGGCAGGTGCTGGAAGAGGGCGGGCGAACCGGCTTGCGCCTGGTGTTCCGCGATGAAGGCCCCGGCATCCCCGACATCAACCTGGCGCTGACCGACGGCTGGACTTCCGGCAATGGTCTGGGCCTTGGCCTGACGGGAGCCAGGCGCCTGGTCGACGAATTCGAGCTGGACACCGCGCCAGGCGAGGGCACACGCGTGACGATCACACGATGGGCATGAACCTCCATGCCAGTCTCACGCTGGTGTTGCCGCTGGAAGACAGCAGCCAGGTCGGCCACGCCCGGCGCATGGCGCAGAAGCTGGCCGAGCAACAAGGCTTCGACAGTGAGGATGCCGGGCGCGTAGCCCTGCTGGCGACCGAATTAAGCAGCAATGTGCTCAAGCATGCACAGCGCGGCGAGCTGCACCTGCGCGCCATACCCGGGGCCAACGGTTTCGGTGTCGAACTGCTGGCCGTGGACCGGGCGCAGGGCTTCGATACCGCCACCTGCCTGGCCGACGGTTATTCCACAGGCGGCACCCAAGGCATTGGCCTGGGCGCCATTGCGCGCCTGGCGCAGGTGTTCGACGTGCATACCGATGCGCGGGGTTCGGTGATCATGGCGCGCTTGTACAGGCGCCAGCACGCCGCTCGCGACATCCGTATCGGCGTGAGCCATCACGCCCTGCATGACGACCCGGCGTGTGGCGATACCTGGCACGTGGCGCTCGACGGCAACCGCCTCAGCGTGTTGCTGGTGGATGGCCTGGGCCACGGGCCAGATGCCGAGACGGCCGCGCAGGCAGGCGCTGTGGCCTTCGCCGCCGATGCATTCATCGACCCGCTGCTGCTGATCGAGCGGCTGCACCGGGCAATGGCCGTCACCCGCGGTGGCGCCGTCGCCATCGCCCAGCATGATGCCAGCCAGAACCGCCTGTCCTTCACCGGCATCGGCAATATCGGCGCCAGCCTGATCCAGGGCAACCAGGCGCGTGGCCTGGCCTCGCTGCCGGGCATTGTCGGCGGCCAGTACCGCAAGGCGCAGGCCTTCGACTACGCTCAGGTAAACGGCAACCTGCTCATTCTCTACAGCGACGGCCTGCAATCGCGCTGGAACCTTCAAGACTACCCTGGCCTGGTGCATCGCCATCCGGCCGTGATCGCGACCGTGCTGCACCGTGACTTCTGCCGTGGGCGGGATGATGTGACAGTGCTGGTCGTCGACCTGGAGCCCACCCATGGCTAAACCCTTGACCGACCCAGTGGCATTGGTCGCCCGCCTGCAGGCGGAAAACCAGGCACTGCGCGCCGAACTCGACGAGACCAACCAGGGCGTGCTGGCGCTGTATGCCGAACTGGACATCCAGGCCGAACAACTGCGCCAGGCTTCGGACCTGAAAAGCCGCTTCCTGTCCTACATGAGCCACGAGTTCCGCACCCCGCTGGGCTCGATCCTGAGTATCACCAGCCTGCTGGCCGACGAACTGGATGGCCCCTTGTCCGAAGAGCAGCACCGCCAGGTCGCGTTCGTCAGTACCGCCACTCGCGAGCTGTCGGACATGGTCGACGACCTCCTCGACCTTGCCAAGATCGAGGCCGGGCGCATCACCATTTCGCCGGCCTGGTTCGACATGCTCGACCTGTTCGCGGCCCTGCGCGGCATGTTCCGGCCAATTGTCGACGCCAGCGCGGTGGACCTGATCTTCGAAGAGCCGGTCGGCCTGCCAAGGCTGTACACCGACGACAAGAAGCTTGCGCAGATCCTGCGCAACTTCATCTCCAACGCAGTGAAATTCACCTCTCGCGGGGAGGTGCGCGTTTCTGCCCGACTGCAAGGCGATAACAAGATCCGCTTCGCCGTCAGCGATACCGGCATCGGCATCCCTACCGGGCTGTTGAACACCTTGTTCGAGGATTTCGCCCAGGTCGACTCGCCGCTGCAGAAGCGCCTGCGCGGCACCGGCCTGGGGCTGTCGCTGTGCAAGCGCTTCGCCACGCTGCTGGGCGGCGAGGTGGGCGTGATCAGCGAACCAGGGATCGGCTCATGCTTCTTCGTGATCATCCCGCTGGCCTTGGCCCAGGAGAACGCCGATGAAACCTGATGTGCGCCTGCTGATCGTCGACGACAACGCGGCCACCCGCTACGCCTTGCGCCGGCGGTTGGGCGTGCATGGCTATGAGGTGCTCGAAGCCGGCACCGGCGGCGAAGGGTTGGCGCTGATCAGGGAGCAGCAGGTGGATGCACTCATCCTCGACGTCAACCTGCCCGACATGAGCGGCTTCGATATCGTTCGCCTGCTGCGCCAGGACCCGGGCACAGCCTTGTTGCCGGTGATCCACGTGTCGGCAGCATCGATCCAGAGCGGCGACATCATCACCGGCCTCAACGCCGGTGCCGATGCTTACCTGATCCACCCGGTCGACCCGGACGTATTGCTGGCCACCCTGCGTACGCTGTTGCGGGTACGCGACACCGAACGTGCACTGCGCGAAAGCGAGGCGCGTTTTCAGGAAATCTTCCGCAGCGTATCGGCGCCTATCGCCGTGCTCGACGCCGAGTTCAAGGTGCATGAATGCAACCACGCATTCGCCCACCTGATGCAGGACAACCGCGACCCGCAGCAACTGCGCGAGTGCTTTGCCGATGGCCAGGCACGGGTGCTGGAAGAACTGCGCGAGCACCTGCGCGCCGGCAAGCGCTGGCGCGGCAATCTGGGCATGCGCCTGCATGGCGAGCCGCGCGATACCGAATGGCAGTTGTCGCCGTATCGCGCGCCTGGGCTTTGCCTGGTGTTCATCGAAGACATCACCGAGCACCTCCATCGCGAACGCTCGCACCTGGCGCGCCTGGACGACGCCACCACGCAGTTGGCCAAGGAAGTTGCCGATCACGCGCGTACCGAGGCCCAGTTGCTGCAGTTGCAGAAGATGGAAGCCCTGGGCAGCCTGACCGGTGGCATCGCCCATGACTTCAACAACCTGCTGACGGGCGTGATCACCAGCCTTGAGCTGATCCGCAAACGCGTCACCGAAGGGCGCACGGAAAAGGTGCCCAAATACGTCGATGCAGCGCTCAGTTCCGCCAACAGCGCCGCCGTGCTGACCCACCGTCTGTTGGCCTTCGCGCGCCAGCAACCGCTGGACACCCGGCCGGTGGACGTCAATCAGCACGTCAGCTCGCTAGAGGAACTGCTCACCCGCACCATCGGCGAACGCGTCACCCTCAGCCTGGATTTGTCTACCCATCCTGCCATCGCCCTGGTCGACCCCGTGCAGCTGGAAAGTGCCGTGCTCAACCTGGTGATCAACGCCCGCGATGCGTTGCCCAAGGGCGGGCAGATCTGGGTCAAGACCTGCACGGCGTTGGTCCACGGCGACCCCAACCTGCAAGACGGTCCCTATGTGGCGGTGACGGTGCGTGACAACGGCACCGGCATCGAGCCTGCTGTGCTGGACAAGGTATTCGACCCGTTCTTCACCACCAAACCGCTGGGGCAGGGGACCGGTCTGGGGCTGTCGACCATCTACGGCTTCGCCCGCCAGTCGGGCGGCCACGTAGTGCTGCGCAGCATAGTGGATGAAGGCACCGAAGTGACCCTGATGTTGCCGGCCACCGAGGATATCGCCGTGACCCCGCAGCGCGAAGTGGCGGAAGATGCCCGCGGCAATGGCGAGCATGTGCTGATTGTCGAGGACATGGCTTCGGTGCGCCTGTCGGTGGCCGAGGCACTGACCGATGCGGGGTACCGCTGCACACTGGCTTCGACGATCGACGAGGCGCTTTTCCATCTGCGGCTTGAGCCAGGGCCGGATTTGCTGTTGACCGATGTGGGGCTGCCGACGATGAGCGGGCGCGAACTGGCGGATATGGCCAGGGTTTGCAGGCCAGGGTTGCCGGTGGTGTTCATGACCGGATATGCCGATGAAGCGCTGGACCGGCAGGCGTTTCTGGGGGTGGGGATGGATATGCTGGTGAAGCCGTTTCGGTTGGGCGAGTTGCTGGACAAGGTGAGGCGGGCGGTGGGGCGCGTTTGAACAGCCGCCCTCAGGAGCAGAGCGGCTCAATGTTGATTCAGGACGTTGTCGTCATGCCCAGTTCCGCATCATCCAGCAGGGCCTTGGCCATGGCGCTTAGGTAGTGCGAGGCCCAAAGCAGCTGTGGTTTGTCTTCCATGAGGCCATCGATGGACAGGTCGCGAACGTAGCCCATCAGTTCTGAAGCCTGTTCGCGGGCGGCCTGGCAAGGGATGCCGGGTTCGATGCGGAATAATGGGTGGGTCTGGTTTTCGCCTTGGAAGAAGGTGGTTTTGCCAACGGTGAATCGGGTTTCTTCGGTGGCCATTGTTTGATCTCCCTGAAGTCGTAAAGGCCTGGCCTGGCAGGCCAGGCTGAGCATGCTGCGGATCAGTGCAGCGTCTGCGGGGCGGCGGGTTTCTGGATCTGGGCCAGGGCCGTTTCGAGCAGTTTGCGCAAGCTGTCGAGCTCGTGCATCGACGTCATGATCAGCAGCGACACAGGTGACTTGGGCTGCATCAGCATTGCCTGCTGGACGACGGCTTCGGCGCAGAGCGCGTAGTCGGCGGCCATCATCAGCGTGTCTTCCAGGGCGTGGAGGAGGTGGGGTGGATCGGGGACTATCTTCAACATGATTGCTTCCATTTCAGGGCCGTCACCATCTGCTGTCAAACAGAGGGTGGCAGCTGTACGCGGGTTGACAGACCGGCGGAAACAACAAGTTCCGGCGCACGCAAGCGTGCCCGCACGTACAGCCACCATAACGACGAACCGCTTTGTTGTTTACCGTCGCGACCTGTCAAAGTCATGCCGTTGGAGTGCAACGACCCAGCGAGACTAAAACCCTGAAAAAGCGATCGCAACGGAAAACATGGGCGGAGAGTATCTTTGGGAAATGTCCTACAAGAAAGGGGATAAATCTGATTTTTCGCGGCATTTCGAAACAATCTGTAACGCCCAAGCCGGTGAGTTAGATTATTCCAGACACAAAAAAAGACGCCCTAGGGCGTCTTCTTTTTTGGAATTTGGTGGAGCCGGGGGGATTTGAACCCCCGTCCGCCAGTACTCCGCTGTCGGTACTACATGCTTAGCCGTGTCTACTGATTTAATCCGCAGCCGCCCGACGGGCAGGGTGCTTTGGATGAGTTGTGTAAGTTTTAGTCACTTCGCCCACAACGTGCTACGCGACGATCCTGTTCTATATGACAATCAGTTCGGGTTTACAGGCATCCCCTAGTGATTGCTGGAGCCGAAGCTACCAGAAGCAAAGGTCACTTACGCTGCGAGAGCGTAGGATTCCTCGCCGAAGGTTTCGTCATTGGCAACTATAGAAGTTGCAACAGTGGATTTACGAGTTCTGTTACCAACTCGGCATGCACCTAGAGTTTCGCTACCGGCGTCGAATCCTGATCGGCCCCACACTAGCTCTTGGCTAACGCACCTTACGGCACGTGAGACGGAGTATACGCCATTGCGCGGGCGACGTCGACAGCCGGTCCTGTCGCCCACGCTGCGGCGGCTCAAGCACCGCTGCCGCCGGCTGTGCCGCTGCCTTTCTCGGTCTTTTCCAGGCGCTCCAGGACCTTGCTGGTGATGGCGATGCAGCCTTTGGTGTCACCTGAAGCCTGGGCGGCCTTGGCTTTGTCGACCTGCTCGGTCAGGGCTTTGTCCAGGCCTTCGGAGGTAGCGCCGGCGGTGGCCATGCTGTCGTCGATCTTCTGCAGGTTGGTTGTGCACAGGTCGTCGGCGGCGAATACCGGCGAAGCCAGGAGGGTAGCGGCCGCGAAGAGGGCCGAAAGCGCGGTGCCTTTCATGGGAATCTCCTTTTATGGCCGCTGGGAAGTGGGCCTGTAAGGGTGGACTGCCGCGGTTTGGTGAGGGTTCAATCGGGTGATGGCTTGGTGGCCGGATGGTGATGGCACGGGCTTCGCCTGTGTTCGCGGGTAGACCCGCTCCCGCAGGGGCCGCAGCGCGGCCCTGGGGCTGGTCAGATGCTGCGTGGGCGGGTGACGCGGTCTACCAGGTAGACCAGGCCGTGGTAGTCGATGCCGCTGTGGCTGGACAGGCCGATTTCACAGGTGCGGCTGGTGGAGATGCCTTCGCTGCAATACTGCACCGCATCCTTCAGGCTGCGCAGTGAGTGAGCGTTGAGCTCGGGTGTGGTGAAGCCCTTGTCGCCAGCGAATCCGCAACAATGAATGCCTTCCGGAATTACCACCTGCTTGCTGCAACGGCGTGCCAGGTCAATCAATGCCTGGCTTTCGCCCAGATGCTGGGTGCTGCAGGTCACATGTACGGCCACGGGCTCGTCCTGGGGGCTGAACTCCAGTTTGTCGACCAGGTGGGTGCGGATGAAGCGCACCGGGTCATACAGGTCCAGCCGGGTTTCGCCCAGGTCCTGCACCAGGCGCAGGGTGCACGGGCTGGTATCGCAGTAGATCGGGTCGAGGCCGCCGCGGCTGGCGTGGAGCAGGGCGTTGAGCAGTTCCTGGCGCTTGTGTTCGGCTTGCTCGGGGTAGCCCTTGGAGGCGAACGGCTGGCCGCAGCAGAGGCTGTCGGCGTTGTCCGGAAAGACTACTTGGTAACCGGCCTTTTCCAGCAGGGCGCGGGTCTTGTCGAGCAGCGAGCTTTGCTCGCGGTCGGCGTAGGCCGGGCCCATCACGCGCGAAACACAGGCGGCAAGGTAGACCACGCGGGGCCGGGCGTCGTTGCTCGCCGGGCCGAAGTCCAGCGTGCGCAGCGGTTGTGGCAGGGCCGGTGTCCACTGTGGCAGGCGGCCTTTGCTGGCCTTGCTCAGCGCTGCACTGATGCGCCCGAGGCGTGGTGCGCCGAGTAGCTTGCGGGCGCTGTTGGCGGCGGTGAGGGTAAAGCGGGCGCCGCCCAGCGCGGTGTGGAAATGTTCGGCCAGCCAATCGGCGGTCTTGGCATGGTCGGCGGCCTGGCTGCGCAGTTTCTTCACCAGCTCGCCGGTGTTGATGCCGACCGGGCAGCGCTGGGCGCACAGGCCGGTGGCGGCGCAGGTGTCGATGCCTTGGTATTGGTAGCTTTGCAGCAGGGCGCGGGTGTCGATGCCAGCGCGCTTCTTCGCCTGGATGTCGCGCCACATGACGATGCGCTGGCGTGGGCTGAGGGTCAGGCCCTTGGAGGGGCAGACCGGCTCGCAGAAGCCGCACTCGATGCACTTGTCGACGATTTCGTCAGCGGCGGGCAGCGGCTTGAGGTTTTTCAGGTGAATGTCCGGATCTTCGCTCAGCACCACATCGGGGTTGAGGATGCCGTTGGGGTCGAGCAGGCGCTTGAGTTTCCACATCAATTGATAAGCATCAGCGCCCCATTCCAGCGCCACGAACGGCGCCATGTTGCGGCCGGTGCCGTGCTCGGCCTTGAGCGAGCCGCCGAACTCGACGGCCACCAGCTGTGCCACGTCGTCCATGAAGGCCTGGTACCGGGCGACTTCCTCGGCGCTGTTGAAGCCCTGGGTGAAGACGAAGTGCAGGTTACCCTCCAGCGCGTGGCCGAAGATGATCGCCTCGTCGTAGTGGTGCTTGTCGAACAGCTGGATCAGCCGCTTGACGCCCTCGGCCAGTTGCTCGACGGGGAAGGTGACGTCTTCGATGATCACCGTGGTGCCGGTCTGGCGCACGGCACCGACGGCAGGGAAGGTGTCTTTGCGGATTTTCCACAACTGGTTGTACACGGCCGGGTCTTCGCTGAAGTCGACCTTCTGCTCCAGCGGGTAGTCGGCGATCGAGGCCATCACCCGCTGCAGTTGTTCGTGCAGCAGGCTCTGGCTGGCGGCGCGGGACTCGATCAGCAGGGCGCAGGCGTTGGCTGACAGGGCTTTGACCCACAGCGGCATGCCTGGCATGTTCTGCACCGAACGCAGGCTGCGGCGGTCGAGCAGTTCGACGGCGGACACTGGCTGGCGCTTGAGCACGGTGACGGCGCGGCAGCAGCTTTCCACGCAGGGGAACACCAGCAGCGCGCTGGCCTTGTGCGGATGGTCGGGCACGGTGTTGTAGGTGACGGCGCTGATGAAGCCCAGGGTGCCTTCGGAACCGACCAGCAGGTGCTGCAGGATATCCAGTGGTTGGTCGTAGTCCACCAGTGCGTTGAGTGACAGGCCAGTGGTGTTCTTCAGCCGGTATTTGTGCCGGATGCGGTCGGCCAGTTCGGTGTTGGCGCGGGTTTCGCGGCCCAGCCGCGCAAGCGCTTCGAGCAGTTCGGCGTGGCTGCTTTCAAAGGCAGCGACACTGGCGGGGTCTTCGCTGTCCAGGCGGGTGCCATCAGCCAGCACCAGGCGCAGGCCGGCGAGGGTGTGGTAGGTGTTCTGCGCGGTACCGCAGCACATGCCGCTGGCGTTGTTGGCGACGATGCCGCCGATCTTGCAGGCGTTGATCGAAGCCGGGTCGGGGCCGATCTTGCGCCCGTACGGGGCCAGCCAGGCGTTGGCCTGGGCGCCGATGACGCCGGGTTGCAGGCGGATCTGCTCGCCCTGGCCGCGGATCTCTTTGCCTCCCCAGTTGTCGCCGAGCACGATCAGCACCGAGTCGCTGATGGCCTGGCCGGACAGGCTGGTGCCCGCAGCGCGGAAGGTTACCGGCACGCGATCGCGCTGGGCCAGTTGAATCAGCCCGACCACTTCGTCTTCGGACTCGACGCGCACCACTAGCTTGGGGATCAGCCGATAGAAGCTGGCGTCGGTACCGAAGGCCAGGGTGGAGGTCGGGTCGTCGAACCGGCGCTCGGCCGGGATAAGGCGCTCGGCATCGCGCAGGAACGCAGCGGGCAGGCTCATGCAATCTCCTCGCGGGGCCGCAGTGTCTGCTGCGCAGCGTGCCCCGGTCATTCAGGCGGTACGGTTGGCAGGCGCTCAGGCGCCCAGTTCGCGGACCAGCGAATCGCGGGTGATCTCGCTGATCGACTTGGCGCCGGTCAGCACCATGGCCACGCGCATTTCCTTCTCGAACAGTTCGAGCAGGTTCTTTACCCCGGCCTGGCCATGCACGGCCAGGGCCCACAGGAAGGCGCGGCCAATCAGCACGGTGTCGGCGCCGAGGGCGATCATGCGCACCACGTCGAGGCCGCTGCGGATACCGGAGTCGGCGAGGATCTTCAGGTCGCCTTTGACCGCGTCGGCAATCGCCGGCAGGGCACGGGCGCTCGACAGCACGCCGTCGAGCTGGCGGCCGCCGTGGTTGGAGACGACGATGCCGTCGGCGCCGAACTTGACCGCGTCACGGGCGTCGTCGGCGTCGAGGATGCCCTTGATGATCATCGGGCCATCCCAGAATTCGCGGATCCACTCCAGGTCCTTCCACGAGATCGACGGGTCGAAGTTGTTGCCGAGCCAGCCGATGTAGTCGGCCAGACCCGTTGGGTTGCCACGGTACTTGGAGATGTTGCCCAGGTCGTGCGGGCGGCCCATCACGCCAACGTCCCACGCCCATTCGGGGTGGGTCATGGCCTGCAGCACGCGGCGCATCGGGCCATTCGCGCCGCTCATGCCGGAGTGGGCATCGCGGTAGCGGGCACCGGGCACGGGCATGTCGACGGTGAACACCAGGGTCTTCACCCCAGCGGCCTTGGCCCGCTCCAGGGCGTTGCGCATGAAACCGCGGTCTTTGAGCACATACAGCTGGAACCACATCGGCCGGTCGATGGCGGGCGCCACTTCTTCGATCGGGCACACCGACACCGTCGACATGGTAAACGGAATGCCGTGGGCTGCCGCTGCACGCGCCGC
Source organism: Pseudomonas sp. NPDC086566 (assembly GCF_050280885.1). Classification (NCBI taxonomy): domain Bacteria; kingdom Pseudomonadati; phylum Pseudomonadota; class Gammaproteobacteria; order Pseudomonadales; family Pseudomonadaceae; genus Pseudomonas; species Pseudomonas sp. NPDC086566. The sequence continues at coordinate 72,377 of NZ_JBNNWD010000010.1, read as the reverse complement.
CTGCACTTCACCACGGCGGGCGTACATGCCGGTGAGGCCGACCGGGGCCAGGGCCACGGGCATGCTCAGGGTCTCGTCGAACAGCCTGGTTTCCAGGCTCAGCTCGGACATGTTCTTCAGCACGCGCTGGCGCAGGGCGATGCTGGCCAGGTCCGAGACGTTGTGGCGCAGGGTGTGCTCGGCGTAGGCCCCGCCGTCGGCATAGTGGAAGAGGAAAGGAGGCAGCTTGCGTTGGGCCGCGGCGCGATAGTCGGTGGAGGCGGAAATGATCATGGATTCTCGCAGCGTGGGTTGAAGGAGATGCCGGGCGCGTAAGGGCGCCCGGCCCCTTTCACTTTAGTGATGAACCAGCATGCCGGTCAGCCAGTAGGCCTGGATCAGGGTGATCAGGCCGACGATGGTGGCGAAGAACAGGCTGTGCTTGACGGTGAAGCGGAACAAGTCGGATTCCTTGCCGACCAGCCCGGTTGCGGCGCAGGCCACGGCGATCGACTGTGGCGAGATCATCTTGCCGGTTACGCCGCCGCTGGTGTTGGCCGCGACCAGCAGGGTGTCGTTGACCCCGATCTGGTGAGCGGTGGTGGCCTGCAGCGAGCTGAACAGGGCGTTGGACGAGGTGTCGGAACCGGTCAGGAACACGCCCAGCCAGCCGAGGAACGGCGAGAAGAACGGGAACGCGGCGCCGGTGCCGGCCAGGACCAGGGCCAGGGTCGAGGACATGCCCGAATAGTTGGTGACGAAGGCGAAGGCCAGCACCATGCCGATCGACAGGATCGGCCAGCGCAGTTCCCACAGGGTCTCTTTGAAAGTGGTCAGACCAGTTTTGAAGTTGATCTTCAACACCCACATGGAGACCAGAGCGGAGAGGAAGATCGCGGTGCCGGTGGCGGAAATCGGATCGAGCTTGAACACCGCCGGCATGGCGGTTGGCGCGGTAACGATCGGCACAGTCTTGATCATCAGCTGGTCAAGGTGCGGGATGGCGAAATTGAACACGAAGTTGTACATCGCGCCGCCTGGGGCGAAGGCCGCTTTGAATGGCTTCAGCGTCCAGATTGTCACCAGCACGGTGAGGATCAGGAACGGCGACCAGGCCTTGAAGATCTCGCCGAAGCTGTACGGGGTCGGCTGGCTGCCGCTTGGCTGCACCACGGCGGCGCCGACGCTGGCTTTGGCTTCGGCGAACGAGCGCTTGGGCTGCCAGACTTTCAGGAACAGGGTCAGGCAGATCAGGCTGGCCAGGGCCGAGGTGATGTCGGGCAGCTCTGGGCCAATGAAGTTCGAGGTGAAGTACTGGGTGACGGCGAAGCTCAGGCCGGCGACCAGGGCGGCAGGCCAGGTTTCCTTCACGCCGCGCAGGCCGTCCATCATGAACACCAGCCAGAACGGTACGAACAGCGACAGCAGCGGCAATTGGCGGCCGGTCATGGCGCCGATGTGGAAGGCGTCGATACCGGTGACCTGGCCGGCCACGATGATCGGGATGCCCAGGGCGCCGAAGGCCACCGGCGCGGTATTGGCAATCAGGCAAAGGCCGGCTGCGTACAGCGGGTTGAAGCCCAGCCCCACCAGCAACGCGGCGGTGATGGCCACCGGCGCACCGAAGCCGGCCGCGCCTTCGAGGAAGGCACCGAAGCAGAAGCCGATCAGCAGTACCTGCAGGCGCTGGTCATCGGTAATCGACAGCACCGAGCTGCGGATCACTTCGAACTGGCCGCTCTTGACCGTGAGTTTGTACAGGAACACCGCGGCAACGATGATCCAGGCAATCGGCCAGAGGCCGTAGAGGAAGCCATACCCTGCGGCAGCGAGGGCCATGTCGACAGGCATCTGGAAGGCAAAGATCGCCACCAGGATCGACAGCGCCAGGGTGATGCTGCCAGCCACGTGGCCTTTGAGGCGGAACACGGCCAGGGCCAGGAAGAAGAACACGATGGGGATGACCGCCGCCAGTGCGGACAGGCCGAGACTACCAAGCGGGGTATAGAGTTGTTGCCAGGTTTGCATATGGGGTGGCCCCTAATTGTTGTTGGTCAGGCACTGGCATTGGATAATTGGTAAGACCAATTTACAATGGCTGGTCGCTAGGTTAAAAGCGCTGTCGTGGGTGTGTCAATTTGTCCTGTGCAAAACTTTGGTCGCAGTTCGATGAACGGGCAGCTGCTCACCGGCGAAAACCGTCGTCTGATGCGTGCTGGCGCGGCACGGATCGGCGAGAATAGGCGCTCGGCGTAAATTGGCCGGGGTTTGTGGAGAGCATGTGATGGTTTTTGATCAGGTCCGCCAACGGCGCCTGTCCGACGATATCGTCGATCGGTTGGAAGGGATGATTCTGGAAGGCACGCTGACCTCTGGGCAGCGGCTGCCGGCCGAGCGCGTCCTGGCCGAGCAGTTCGGTGTGTCGCGTCCGTCACTGCGTGAGGCGATCCAGAAGCTGGTGGCCAAGGGTCTGCTGGTGAGCCGCCAGGGTGGCGGCAATTACGTAGCCGAATCGCTCGGCTCGACCTTCAGCGACCCCCTGTTGCAGTTGCTCGAGCACAGCGCCGAAGCGCAGCGCGACCTGCTTGAGTTTCGCCATACCCTGGAGGCGTCATGCGCTTACTACGCAGCCCTGCGTGCCACCGAGCCTGATCGTGCGCGGCTGAAAGCGGCGTTCGATGCTCTGCAGGACTGCTATGCGCGGGCTGACGAGGTGACGCGGGCGGAGGAGGGCGCGGCCGATGCGCGCTTCCACCTGGCGATTGCCGAGGCCAGCCATAACGCGGTGTTGCTGCATACGATCCGTGGCTTGTTCGACCTGCTCAAGCGCAATGTGGTGACCAACATTGGTGGCATGTACCAGCAGCGTACGGAAACACGCGACATGCTGATCAGTCAGCACCGCGAGTTGTACCAGGCGATTGTCGAGGGCAGGGCGGAGGAGGCGCGGGAGGTGTCCAGCCGGCACATTCTGTATGTGCAGGAAGTGCTGGAAGAGGCGCAGGACGAGGCCCAGCGGGTGGCGCGGGCAGAGCGGCGCAGCGGGCGCTGAGCTCGGCGTGGGATTCTTCGCGGGTAAACCCGCTCCCACAGGTACTGCGCAGGTTTCAGGCCCTGTGCAGTCCCTGTGGGAGCGGGCTTGCCCGCGAAGAGGCCAGAACAGGCTAAAGGAGATTTACTCTTCCTTGCCCTTGTTCCGCACCGCACGCTGCAGCTCGCGGTTGGAGTCGCGTTCGCGCATGGTGTCGCGCTTGTCGAACTCCTTCTTGCCCTTGCCAAGCGCGATCTCGCACTTGATCAGGTGCTTGCTCCAGTACAGCGCCAAGGCCACGCAGGTGTAGCCTTTTTGCGCCACGGCGGCTTCCACGCGCTCGAGCTCGCGCTTGTTCAGCAGCAGCTTGCGGGTGCGCGTGGGGTCGGCGATGACGTGGGTGCTGGCGGTGGTCAGCGGGGTGATGTGGCTGCCGAACAGCCAGGCTTCGCCATCCTTGAGCAGCACGTAGCTGTCGGTCAGGTGCGCCTTGCCGGCCCGCAGGCTCTTTACTTCCCAGCCGGACAGGACCAGCCCGGCCTCGAACTTGTGTTCGATGAAGTAATCGTGTCGCGCCTTTTTGTTTTGCGCGATGGTCCCGGTCGGATGTTTCTTTTGTTTAGCCATAGGGGCGGCATTATAGGCAAGACATCACGTGGTCGGCTATGGGATTTCGGTGTGCTTGAGCCACTGCAATGAATACCGGACAATACAAGGCCTGTTCTATGCACAGAACCTGTTTTCGGCACGCTGCGAAGCGCCGCCAACCAGCCTTGGAAGTGACGCCTGGATGACTACCCATATTCAACGTTCCGCCCTGCTGCCGTACCCTGCCCAGGCGCTCTACGATCTGGTCAACGATGTGGCCAGCTACCCTGAATTCCTGCCCTGGTGCTCGGCCTCGACGGTGATCGAGGCCAGCGACACGCACATGCGGGCGAAGCTGGAAGTGGCCAAGGGCGGCATGAGCCAGCAGTTCGTCACCCGCAATATATTGGTGCCGGGGCAGTCCATCGAAATGAACCTGGAAGAGGGGCCATTCACGCAGCTGCATGGCCTGTGGGTGTTCAAGCCGCTCGGCGAAAAAGCCTGCAAGATCAGCCTGGACCTGACCTTCGACTACGCCGGCGCGATCGTGCGCGCCACGCTCGGGCCGCTGTTCAACCAGGCGGCCAACACCCTGGTCGATGCGTTCTGCCAGCGTGCCAAGCAGCTCAATGGTTAAGGTCGAAGTGGCCTACGCCACGGCCGAGCGCCAGTGGTTGTTGGCCTGTGAAGTGCCGGACGGTGCGACAGTGCGTGAAGCGTTGCGCCTGTCCGGGATCGCCGGGCAAGTGACAGGGCTGGATATCGCGCGCTGTCCGGTGGGCATTTTCGGCAAAGTGGTGGCGGATGCGCAGGAGCGCTTAGTCGAGGAGGGGGACCGCCTGGAGATCTATCGGCCTCTGCTGCTCGACCCTGTCGAGGCGCGCAGGCAGCGCGCTGCGAAGGCGAAGGCCAAGCGCTAGTTGAGCAGACGGTAATAAAAAGCCCGGACCATGGTCCGGGCTTTTTCATCTGGCCGGCAATTACTGTGGCGAAGTTTCCAGCGGTGCCGGAGTCGGCACTGGGGTGGTCTCGATGGTGTCGATCTCGCGCTGGATGGACTCTTCCGTCGAGCCTGGCTTGGCCGGCTTCTCTTCCGGCTGCGGCTTGGCCTGCTCTGGCTGGGTGGCAGGGCTGACCGTGGTGGTATTGCTGCCGCCGAGGATTTCCTGGTCGCGGCTCACGCCTGGCATGAAGTCGCCGGACAGGCTGACCAGTTGGTCGCTGTCGTTGAAGAAAATGCTCATCCGTTCCTGCTGACGAGTGCCGCCACCAGGTTGCAGGCTGTACAGGTAGTCCCAACGATTGGTGTTGAAGGTGTCCTGCAGCAGCGGGTTGCCCATGATAAACCTTACTTGCCGACGGGTCATTCCGGGGCGTAATTGGTCTATCATGTCTTGCGTGACGACATTGCCCTGCTGGATGTCGATTTTGTAAACCCCGGGAAACGAGCAACCGGCGAGTGCGAGCAGTCCCGCGAGGGCGAGGCTGTTTAGCAAGAGCTTGGTGTTTTGCATCGGTGGGCGACTTCCACTATCTTGGCTGGACAACGTAAACCCCGATCATACCCGTATTAAGAGAAGCTGCGAAGCAGCATCGGCGAGAAAGCTGACCATGGTTGAAAATAGCGAATTGCGCAAAGCCGGTCTCAAGGTGACCCTGCCTCGAGTCAAGATCCTTCAGATGCTCGACTCGACCGAGCAACGTCACATGAGCGCCGAGGATGTCTACAAGGCGCTGATGGAGGCTGGCGAGGACGTCGGTCTGGCAACCGTCTATCGCGTACTGACCCAGTTCGAAGCGGCTGGTCTGGTGGTGCGCCACAACTTCGACGGTGGCCACGCGGTGTTCGAGCTGGCTGACGGCGGTCACCACGACCATATGGTCAACGTGGATACCAGTGAAGTTATCGAGTTCATGGATGCAGAGATTGAACGCCGCCAGAAAGAAATCGTGGCCGAACATGGCTACGAGCTCGTGGACCACAATCTGGTCCTCTATGTGCGTAAGAAAAAGTAACGATTTAGCGCGTTATGAATGACAAAGGCGACCTTCGGGTCGCCTTTGTGCTTTCTGTAGGAGCGGCAGTATCAGGCCTTGCCGGAAACCACCATTTTGCGGGCGTGGGCCAGGGATTCCTTGGTCAGGTCGATGCCGCCAAGCATCCGCGCCACTTCCTCGACACGCTCGCGTTTGCCCAGGCTGGCGACTGCGGTGTGGGTGGTGTCGCTGTTGCGCACCTTGTGCACGAACAGGTGATGGTGCCCTTGCGCGGCCACTTGCGGCAGGTGGGTCACGGTCAGTACCTGGCCGCGCTCGCCCAGGCGGCGTAGCAACTGGCCGACGATTTCGGCAGTCGGGCCGCCGATGCCGACGTCCACTTCGTCGAATACCAGGGTCGGAATGCGCGAGGTCTGCGCCGTGATTACCTGGATTGCCAGGCTGATGCGGGAGAGCTCGCCCCCGGACGCGACCTTGGCCAGGCCCTTGAGCGGCTGCCCGGGGTTGGCGCTGACCAGCAATTCGACCTGTTCCAGGCCGTGGGGCGACAGATCATTGCCTTCATTGGGGGTAAGTTCGATGCAGAACCGCCCACCCGGCATGCCCAGGCGCTGGATTTCGTGCTCCACGGCGACGGCCAGCTGTTTGGCTGCCTGCTGGCGAAGTGCACTCAGCTCCAGCGCCTTCTCTTTATAGTGCTGGGCAAAGGCGTCAAGCTCCTCGCCCAGTCGTTCGATCGACTCGTCGCTGGCATTCAGGCCTTCGAGTTCGTCCATCAGCTGTTGCTGCAGGTGTGGCAGCTCGGTGGGGTGTACGCGGTGCTTGCGCGCCAGGGTGTAGATCGTATCGAGGCGCTCTTCAAGGGCTTGAAGGCGCATGGGGTCGGCGTCGAAGTTGTCGAGGAAGCGGTTGAGTTCGCCCACCGCTTCTTCTACCTGAATCTGTGCACTGGCGAGCATGTTGGCGGCCTCGCCCAGCGCGCGCGGGGCGTTCGCTGCAGCGCCGAGGCGGTTGAGGCTGGAAGTGAGCGCGCTGAGCACATTGCCTGAATCGCTTTCGCTGCACTGGTCGATGACCTGACGGCAGATGCCGAACAGGGCCTCTGCGTTGGTCAGGTTCTTGTGTTCCTGCTCCAGTTGTTCCAGTTCGTTTTCGCCCAGGCCCAGATTGTCCAGCTCTTCCAGCTGGTAGCTGAGCAGTTGATGGCGGGCGCGTTGCTCGTCGCCGGAATTGCTCAGCCGCTCCAGCTCCAGGCGGGTCTGGTTCCAGCGTTTGGCGGCCAGCTGCACCTGCCGGGAGAGGTCGATGGCGCCAGCGTATTCGTCTACCAAGCGGCGGTGGGTGTCGGTCTTGAGCAGAGACTGGTGTTCATGCTGGCTGTGGATGTCGATCAGCAGCTCGCCCAGCGCCTTGAGGTCGCCGAGCGGGCAGGGTGTGCCGTTGATGTAGCCGCGGCTGCGGCCTTCGGCGGTGATGACGCGGCGCAGGATACACAGCCCGTCGGTGTCCAGGTCGCGCTCGGCCAGCCAGGCATGGGCTTCGGGGATGTCCACCAGGTCGAACGTGGCAAGGATGTCCGCCTTGTCGGTGCCGGGGCGCACCACGCCGCTGTCGGCGCGGTCGCCCAGGGCCAGGCCGAGGGCGTCGAGCATGATCGATTTGCCCGCACCGGTCTCGCCGGTGATGACCGACATGCCACGGGCGATTTCAAGGTCGAGGTGCTCGACGATGGCGTAGTTGTGAATGGACAGGTGCACCAGCATGGGGGCGGCTCCCGAAGTTCAGGTCTGGTTATTTATACAGTACTTTTTTCGGCCCTGCCAATGCCCTCTGGCGGATTCTGTTGCGGCCGGCAAAACCCACGTGCCCCTTGAAGCTGGTTTTTCCGGCCCCATATAGCCGGCAGACACGGCGAGCTTTGCTCGTACAACCGAAATTGCGGAGGAGAGAACCCATGGCTGACGAACAGCTGAATGAAAAAGACCTTAATGCCGAAGAGGCTGGTGCAGTGGATAGCGGCGCCCGCGTTCAGGAGCTCGAGGAGCAGCTGGCCGCCGCCAAGGATCAGTCCCTGCGTGTCGCTGCAGAAGCGCAGAACAGCATTCGTCGCGCCGAGCAGGAAGTCGACAAGGCCCGCAAGTTCGCTCTCGAGAAATTCGCTGGCGACCTGCTGCCAGTCATTGACAGCCTGGAAATGGCCCTGTCGCACCTCAACCCCGAGGACGAACAGGTCAAGAACACGCGTGAAGGCGTCGAGCTGACCCTGAAGATGTTCCAGGACACCCTCAAGCGCTACAACCTCGAAGCCATCGACCCGCACGGGCAGCCATTCAACCCTGAGCACCATCAGGCCATGGCCATGCAGGAAAATGCCGAGGTCGAGCCGAACAGCGTGCTCAACGTGTTCCAGAAGGGCTACCTGCTCAACGGCCGCCTGCTGCGCCCTGCCATGGTGGTGGTCAGCAAGGCGCCAGCGGCAGCGCAACCTTCTATCGATGAGAAGGCTTGAAATCCTCCGGGGCATCCCCATCTAGGTGTCAAGCGTTCAAGTATTACTGCAGTTGGCCACGACCGTAGCCGCTGCCGCCAAATTCAAGTTTCGGGAGAGTAAACATGGGCAAAATCATCGGTATCGACCTGGGGACCACCAACTCGTGCGTCTCCATTCTGGAAAACGGTAACGTCAAGGTCATCGAAAACGCCGAAGGCGCGCGTACTACCCCTTCGATCGTGGCCTACGCCAACGACGGTGAAATCCTGGTTGGCCAGTCGGCCAAGCGCCAGGCCGTCACCAACCCGCACAACACCCTGTTCGCAGTGAAGCGCCTGATTGGCCGTCGCTTCGAAGAAGATGTCGTGCAAAAAGACATCAAGCTGGTTCCCTACAAGATCGTCAAAGCCAATAACGGCGACGCCTGGGTTGAAGCCAGCGGCAAGGAAATGGCGCCGCCGCAGATCAGCGCCGAAGTCCTGAAGAAAATGAAGAAGACCGCCGAAGACTACCTCGGCGAGGCCGTGACCGAAGCGGTCATCACCGTTCCGGCCTACTTCAACGACAGTCAGCGTCAGGCTACCAAGGACGCCGGCCGCATCGCTGGCCTGGACGTAAAACGCATCATCAACGAGCCGACCGCCGCTGCACTGGCCTATGGCATGGACAAGGCCAAGGGCGACCACACCGTCATCGTTTATGACCTGGGTGGTGGTACCTTCGACGTTTCGGTCATCGAAATCGCCGAAGTCGACGGTGAGCACCAGTTCGAAGTACTGGCCACCAACGGCGACACCTTCCTCGGTGGCGAAGACTTCGACATGCGCCTGATCGACTACCTCGTCGACGAGTTCAAGAAAGAGTCCGGCATGGACCTGAAGAACGATCCTCTGGCCCTGCAGCGTCTGAAAGAAGCTGCTGAAAAGGCCAAGATCGAGCTGTCTTCGGCACAATCGACCGATGTCAACCTGCCGTACATCACTGCAGATGCCACCGGTCCCAAGCACCTGAACGTGAAGATTTCCCGCGCCAAGCTGGAGTCGCTGGTCGAAGACCTGGTCAAGCGTACCATCGAGCCTTGCCGCATCGCCCTGAAAGACGCGGGCATCGACGCCAGCAAGATCGACGACGTGATCCTGGTCGGTGGCCAGACCCGTATGCCGATGGTGCAGAAGGCCGTTGCCGACTTCTTCGGCAAAGAAGCGCGCAAGGACGTCAACCCGGACGAAGCCGTGGCCATGGGTGCTGCCATTCAGGGCGCCGTGCTGGCCGGTGACGTGAAGGACGTGCTGCTGCTGGACGTCAGCCCGCTGACCTTGGGTATCGAGACCATGGGCGGCGTAATGACCGCGCTGATCGAGAAGAACACCACCATTCCGACCAAGAAGTCGCAGGTGTTCTCGACCGCCGACGACAACCAGAGCGCCGTGACCATTCACGTGCTGCAAGGCGAGCGCAAGCAGGCCGCGCAGAACAAGTCGCTGGGCAAGTTCGACCTGGCCGAGATTCCGCCAGCGCCTCGCGGCGTACCGCAGATCGAAGTGACCTTCGACATCGACGCCAACGGCATCCTGCACGTGGGCGCCAAGGACAAGGCCACCGGCAAGACTCAGTCGATCGTGATCAAGGCCAACTCCGGCCTGTCTGACGAGGAAATCGAGCGCATGGTGCGTGACGCCGAGGCCAACGCCGAGGAAGACCGCAAGTTCGAAGAGCTGGCCGCTGCTCGTAACCAGGGTGATGCGCTGGTCCACTCGACCCGCAAGATGGTTGCAGACGCCGGTGACAAGGTCACTGCTGAAGAGAAGGCCGCGATCGAAGCTGCCGTGGTCGCCCTGGAAGCCGCTGTCAAAGGCGACGACAAGGCTGCCATCGACGCCAAGGTCGAAGAACTGTCCAAGGTATCGGCTCCGGTTGCTCAGAAGATGTACGCCGAGCAGCAGGCCGAACAGCCTCAGGGTGGCGCACAGCAAGCCGAGCCGGAAGCCAAGCACGACGACGTGGTTGACGCCGAGTTCGAAGAAGTGAAAGGCGACGACAAGAAGTAATCGTTGCCTGCTGTCGAGCCGTTCACTGGTTGATGCCGGTGAGCTGGTAGGATGTCGCCGCGCGGGGGCTTGCTCCCGCGTTGGCGTATCTGGAATTCGAGATTTTTTACAGCATTTGTCGGGGCCATTCGTGGTGTGCAGGCAGGTGCTGATGGCGCGGCGCAGATGCCTGACGCCCAACAAGGTGCAAATGACCTATGTCCAAGCGTGATTATTATGAGGTCCTGGGTGTCGAGCGCGGCGCCAGCGAAGCTGACCTCAAGAAGGCTTACCGCCGACTGGCGATGAAGTACCACCCGGACCGCAATCCGGGCGATAAAGAGTCGGAAGACAAGTTCAAGGAGGCCAACGAGGCCTACGAAGTACTGTCCGATGCGAGCAAGCGTGCGGCGTTCGACCAGTACGGTCATGCCGGTGTCGACCCGAGCATGGGTGGCGGTGGTGCCGGCTTCGGCGGCGCCAACTTCTCCGACATTTTCGGCGACGTTTTCAGCGACTTCTTCGGCGGCGGCCGCGGTGGTGGACGTGGCGGCGCCCAGCGCGGCAGCGACCTGCGCTACACCCTGGAGCTGAACCTGGAAGAGGCGGTGCGCGGCACCACGGTCAGTATTCGCGTGCCGACCCTGGTCAACTGCAAGCCGTGCGACGGCTCCGGCGCCAAGAAGGGTTCGACCCCGTCGACCTGCCCGACCTGCGGCGGCATCGGCCAGGTGCGCATGCAGCAAGGCTTCTTCTCGGTACAGCAGACCTGCCCACGCTGCCACGGCCAGGGCAAGATCATCACCGATCCATGCACCTCGTGCCATGGCGAGGGCCGTGTCGAGGAATACAAGACCCTGTCGGTCAAAGTGCCGGCGGGCGTCGATACCGGCGACCGCATCCGTCTGTCCGGCGAGGGCGAGGCGGGCACCCATGGTGGTCCGACTGGCGATCTGTATGTGGTGATCAACGTGCGCGAGCACGAGATCTTCCAGCGTGACGGCAAGCACCTCTATTGCGAAGTGCCGATCAGCTACACCGATGCCGCACTTGGTGGCGAGCTGGAAGTGCCGACCCTCGATGGTCGCGTGAAGCTCAAGATTCCGGAAGGTACCCAGACGGGCAAGCAGTTCCGCTTGCGTGGCAAGGGTGTCGCCCCGGTTCGCGGTGGTGGTGCCGGTGACCTGCTGTGCCGCGTAGCGGTCGAGACCCCGGTCAACCTGACCCGTCGCCAGCGCGAACTGCTCGAAGAGCTGCGCAGCTCGCTGGAAGGTGACAACTCGCCCAAGGCCAGCGGCTGGTTCGATGGCGTTAAGCGCTTCTTCGGCGATCTCTGACAAGGAAAATGGCTATGCGACGTATTGCAGTGATGGGCGCAGCAGGGCGGATGGGCAAGACCCTCATCGAAGCCGTTCAGCAAACCCCGGGCGCGGGGCTGACGGCGGCGATCGATCGTCCGGACAGCTCGCTGGTCGGGGCGGATGCCGGCGAGCTGGCAGCGCTCGGTCGTATCGGTGTGCTGCTTTCGGACGACCTGGCCAAGGTTGCCGATGAATTCGACGTGCTGATCGACTTCACTCACCCGTCGGTGACGCTGAAGAACCTGGCGTTCTGCCGCAAGCACGGCAAGGCGATGATCATCGGTACCACCGGTTTTACCGCCGAGGAGAAGCAGCTGCTTGCCGAAGCGGGCAAAGATATCCCGATCGTGTTTGCCGCCAACTTCAGCGTGGGTGTCAATCTCAGCCTCAAGCTGTTGGACATGGCTGCACGGGTATTGGGTGACGATGTCGACATCGAGATCATCGAGGCGCACCACCGGCACAAGGTCGATGCCCCGTCGGGCACCGCGCTGCGCATGGGTGAAGTGGTTGCCAATGCGCTGGGGCGCGATCTGCAGGAAGTGGCGGTGTATGGACGTGAAGGCCAGACCGGCGCGCGTGATCGCCAGACCATCGGCTTTGCCACCGTGCGTGCCGGCGATGTCGTTGGTGACCACACCGTGCTGTTTGCCGCTGAAGGCGAGCGCCTGGAAATCACCCACAAGGCCTCCAGCCGCATGACCTTTGCCAAGGGTGCGGTGCGTGCGGCGCTGTGGCTGGATGGGCGCGAGCCGGGCCTGTACGACATGCAGGACGTGCTCGAGCTGCGCTGAGCCGTCAGAACGGTGCTGGCTTCTTCGCGGGCTTGCCCGCTCCCGCAGGAATCATGTAGGGCTCAGGCTTTGCGCGGTGCCGGTGGGAGCGGGTTTACCCGCGAAGCAGGCGACGCCGATGTCAGTCTGTCGCATTGATGTGTTTTAGAGGCACATATGCGGTAGACCGAAAACGCACTTTTCTGTAAGCTACAGCTTTAGTGTGTCCACTAAAAGCGCGCAGCGAATTGAATTCAGCACATGAAAGCGGGGTGACGTGTCCATACGTCACTCCGCTTTTTTGCAACCTGCGATCGCCCTTTCATGCTTGACTTACGGGAGGTCTTCTTGACAAAGCCAGCCATACTCGCCCTTGCCGACGGCAGTATTTTCCGCGGTGAAGCCATCGGTGCCGACGGTCAGACCGTTGGTGAGGTGGTATTCAACACCGCTATGACCGGCTACCAGGAAATCCTTACAGACCCTTCCTACGCGCAGCAAATCGTAACCCTGACCTATCCGCACATCGGCAACACCGGCACTACGCCGGAGGACGCCGAGTCGAACCGTGTCTGGTCCGCTGGCCTGGTTATCCGTGACCTGCCGCTGCTGGCCAGCAACTGGCGTAATACCCAGTCGTTGCCTGAGTACCTCAAGGCCAACAATGTCGTCGCCATCGCCGGTATCGACACCCGTCGCCTGACCCGTATCCTGCGCGAAAAAGGCGCTCAGAACGGCTGCATCCTGGCAGGTGACAACATCAGCGAAGAGGCCGCCATCGCGGCCGCCCGCGGCTTCCCTGGCCTGAAGGGCATGGACCTGGCCAAGGTCGTTTCCACCAAGGAACGCTACGAGTGGCGCTCCAGCGTGTGGGAGCTGAAAACCGACAGCCACCCGACCATCGATGCTGCCGACCTCCCGTACCACGTGGTCGCCTTCGACTACGGCGTCAAGCTGAACATCCTGCGCATGCTGGTCGCCCGCGGCTGCCGCGTGACCGTGGTGCCTGCCCAGACCCCGGCCAGCGAAGTGCTGGCACTGAATCCGGATGGTGTGTTCCTGTCCAACGGCCCTGGTGATCCGGAGCCATGCGACTACGCGATCCAGGCGATCAAGGAAATCCTCGAAACCGAGATTCCGGTATTCGGCATCTGCCTCGGCCACCAACTGCTGGCCCTGGCCTCCGGCGCCAAGACCGTGAAGATGGGCCATGGCCATCACGGTGCCAACCACCCGGTCCAGGACCTGGACACCGGCGTGGTCATGATCACCAGCCAGAACCACGGTTTCGCCGTTGATGAAGCCACCCTGCCGGGCAATGTCCGCGCCATCCACAAGTCGCTGTTCGACGGCACCCTGCAGGGTATCGAGCGCACCGACAAGAGCGCGTTCAGCTTCCAGGGCCACCCTGAAGCGAGCCCAGGCCCGACCGATGTCGCGCCACTGTTCGATCGTTTCACCGATGCCATGGCCAAGCGCCGCTGAGCATCCTGCATCAAGGCCCCGGGCCGGCTCGCGCCGCGCCCGGAAGCGCCTGACCCAGATTGTTCAAGACGGCTTGCCGACTGACCCGCGGATTTGAGTGACAACCATGCCAAAACGTACAGACATCAAAAGCATCCTGATTCTCGGCGCTGGCCCGATCGTGATCGGCCAGGCCTGCGAATTCGACTATTCCGGCGCCCAGGCCTGCAAAGCCCTGCGCGAGGAAGGTTTCCGCGTCATCCTGGTGAACTCCAACCCGGCCACCATCATGACCGACCCGGCCATGGCCGACGCCACCTACATCGAGCCGATCAAGTGGCAGTCGGTGGCCAAGATCATCGAAAAAGAGCGTCCAGATGCGGTGCTGCCGACCATGGGTGGCCAGACTGCATTGAACTGCGCCCTGGACCTGGAGCGCCACGGCGTTCTGGAAAAGTTCGGTGTAGAGATGATCGGCGCCAATGCCGACACCATCGACAAGGCTGAAGACCGTTCGCGCTTCGACAAGGCCATGAAGGACATCGGCCTGGAGTGCCCGCGCTCCGGTATCGCCCACAGCATGGAAGAGGCCAATGCAGTGCTCGAGAAGCTCGGCTTCCCGTGCATCATTCGTCCATCGTTCACCATGGGCGGCACTGGCGGCGGTATCGCCTACAACCGCGAAGAATTCGAAGAAATCTGCACCCGTGGCCTGGACCTGTCGCCGACCAAAGAGCTGCTGATCGACGAATCGCTGATCGGCTGGAAGGAATACGAGATGGAGGTGGTCCGCGACAAGAAGGACAACTGCATCATCGTTTGCTCCATCGAGAACTTCGACCCGATGGGCGTGCACACTGGTGACTCGATCACCGTGGCGCCGGCGCAGACCCTGACCGACAAGGAATACCAGATCATGCGCAACGCCTCGCTGGCGGTGCTGCGTGAAATCGGTGTCGAAACCGGCGGCTCCAACGTGCAGTTCGGTATCTGCCCGAACACTGGCCGCATGGTCGTGATCGAGATGAACCCGCGTGTTTCGCGTTCGTCCGCCCTGGCTTCCAAGGCCACCGGCTTCCCGATCGCCAAGATCGCTGCCAAGCTGGCCATCGGTTACACCCTCGACGAACTGCAGAACGACATCACCGGCGGCCGCACCCCGGCGTCCTTCGAGCCGTCGATCGACTACGTCGTGACCAAGCTGCCACGCTTCGCCTTCGAGAAATTCCCGAAAGCCGACGCCCGCCTGACCACCCAGATGAAATCCGTGGGTGAAGTCATGGCCATCGGCCGCACCTTCCAGGAATCCCTGCAGAAAGCCCTGCGCGGTCTGGAAGTCGGCGCCTGCGGCCTCGACCCGAAAGTCGACCTGGCAAGCCCGGAAGCTGCCAGCATCCTCAAGCGCGAACTGACCGTGCCGGGTGCCGAGCGTATCTGGTACGTCGCCGACGCCATGCGTTCGGGCATGACCTGTGAAGAGATCTTCGCACTGACCGGCATCGACATGTGGTTCCTGGTGCAGATGGAAGACCTGATCAAGGAAGAAGAGAAGGTCAAGACCCTGGCGCTGTCGTCGATCGACAAGGACTACATGCTGCGCCTCAAGCGCAAGGGCTTCTCGGACCAGCGCCTGGCCAAGCTGCTGGGCATCACCGACAAGAACCTGCGTCGCCACCGCCACAAGCTGGAAGTGTTCCCGGTGTACAAGCGCGTCGACACCTGCGCCGCCGAGTTCGCCACCGACACCGCCTATCTGTACTCGACCTACGAGGAAGAGTGCGAGGCCAACCCGTCGACCCGCGACAAGATCATGATCCTGGGTGGCGGCCCGAACCGTATCGGCCAAGGTATCGAGTTCGACTACTGCTGCGTGCACGCTGCACTGGCGCTGCGTGAAGACGGTTACGAGACCATCATGGTCAACTGCAACCCGGAAACCGTCTCCACCGACTACGACACCTCCGACCGCCTGTACTTCGAGCCGCTGACCCTGGAAGACGTGCTGGAAGTCTGCCGCGTCGAGAAGCCGAAGGGCGTCATCGTTCACTACGGCGGCCAGACCCCGCTGAAACTGGCTCGCGCCCTGGAAGAAGCCGGCGTACCGATCATCGGTACCAGCCCGGACGCCATTGACCGTGCCGAAGACCGCGAACGCTTCCAGCAGATGGTTCAGCGCCTGAGCCTGCTGCAGCCGCCAAACGCCACCGTGCGCAGCGAAGAGGAAGCCATCAGCGCTGCGGGTGGCATCGGTTACCCGCTGGTAGTGCGCCCATCCTATGTGCTGGGTGGTCGCGCCATGGAGATCGTCTACGAACTGGACGAACTCAAGCGCTACCTGCGTGAAGCCGTACAGGTTTCCAACGACAGCCCGGTATTGCTCGACCACTTCCTCAACTGCGCCATCGAGATGGATGTGGATGCAGTTTGCGACGGCACCGACGTGGTGATCGGCGCGATCATGCAGCACATCGAGCAGGCCGGCGTTCACTCCGGTGACTCGGCGTGCTCGCTGCCGCCTTACTCGCTGAGCAAGGAAGTGCAGGACGAAGTCCGCGTACAGGTCAAGAAAATGGCCCTGGAACTGGGCGTCGTCGGCTTGATGAACGTGCAGCTGGCCCTGCAGGGCGACAAGATCTACGTGATCGAAGTCAACCCGCGCGCCTCGCGTACCGTACCGTTCGTGTCCAAGTGCATCGGCACCTCCCTGGCCATGATCGCTGCTCGCGTAATGGCTGGCAAAACCCTGAAAGAGCTGGGCTTCACCCAGGAAATCATCCCGAACTTCTACAGCGTCAAGGAAGCCGTCTTCCCGTTCGCCAAGTTCCCAGGGGTTGACCCGATCCTCGGCCCTGAGATGAAATCGACCGGTGAAGTCATGGGTGTCGGTGACAGCTTCGGTGAAGCGTTCGCCAAGGCTCAGATGGGGGCCAGCGAAGTGCTGCCGACCGGCGGTACTGCGTTCATCAGTGTGCGTGACGACGATAAGCCGCAAGTAGCTGGCGTTGCCCGCGATCTGATCGCCCTGGGCTTCGAAGTGGTTGCAACTGCAGGCACCGCCAAGGTCATCGAAGCGGCAGGCCTGAAAGTGCGCCGTGTGAACAAGGTGACCGAAGGTCGTCCGCACGTGGTCGACATGATCAAGAACGACGAAGTGTCGTTGATCATCAATACCACCGAAGGCCGCCAGTCGATCGCCGATTCCTACTCGATTCGTCGCAATGCGCTGCAGCACAAGATCTACTGCACCACTACCATTGCGGCTGGTGAAGCCATCTGCGAGGCGCTGAAATTCGGTCCCGAGAAGACTGTTCGTCGCCTGCAGGATTTGCATGCAGGACTCAAAGCATGAGCATTACCAAGTACCCGATGACCGTCCAGGGCGCCCGCGCCCTGGAAGAGGAGCTGGCCTTCCTGAGCAAGACCGAGCGCCCACGCCTGAGCCAGGCCATTGGCGAAGCGCGTGAGCTGGGTGACCTCAAGGAAAACGCTGAATACCATGCTGCCCGTGAAGAGCAGGGCATGGTCGAAGCGCGCATCCGCGATATCGAAGGCCGTCTGCAGAACTCGGTGGTGATCGATGTCACCACCATCGCCCACACCGGCAAAGTGATTTTCGGCACCACCGTGGTGCTGGCCAACACCGAGACCGATGACGAGGTGACTTACCAGATCGTCGGCGAAGATGAAGCCGACGTGAAACAAGGCAAACTTTCGAGCAGCGCACCGATCGCCCGTGCCATCATTGGCAAGGAAGAAGGTGACACCGTGGTGGTGAAGACGCCAAGCGGTACGGTCGAGTACGAGATTGTCGAAGTCAAACACATCTGACCGGCGCCTGCGGGCGCCATCCCTCGAGGGGATCCTCTGGCAACTGGCCCAGGTTTTCTGGGTTGGCGGCTTGTGGGTGTTCCATGTGGGGTTGGTGCCGGCGCTGAAGGTCAGTGGCCTTGCACCCTTGCTGGTGCAGGACGTCGCCGGGCAGATCGACCGCTGGTTGATCGGTGTAGCGTTGCTTGGCTTGTTGACCCAGCTGGCGGTACTGGCGAGGGTGGACGGCCTGGTGGCCTGGTGGCGGCAGTTTCGCGGTCAGATGCTGTTGTTGGGCTTCGCAGCCTGCGTGGGATATTACACCTTGCGCTACGGCATCTCGGTCGGCGAGCGCTGGCAGATGTTCTGTTTTCTCGTGTTGGGCTTCTCCGGCATCGTGCTGGTGGCCCAACCGGTCCCGGTCAGGGCGCGCCAGGCGCGCCACTGATCGGAGCCACCGTCACTTGTAACGGTGGATGTTGGACAGCTGCTTGTTCGGCTGCGGATTCTTGCGATAGATCAGTGCCTTCTTGCCGATGGTCTGAACCAGTTCGGCGCGGCCGGCCTTGCACAGTTCGACAATGACGACGGCGCGTTCTTCGCGATCTTCCGAGCGGATTTCGACCTTGATCAGTTCGTGATCGACCAGCGCGCGCTCCAGTTCGGCGATCACGCCTTCGTTCAAGCCGTTGCCAGCTACGATCAGGACCGGCTTCAGGTCATGACCAATGGACTTGTATTGCTTCTTCTGCTCGTTATTGAGCGGCATAATCTGACCCTTTCCGTCTGATTCTGT
Organism: Pseudomonas sp. NPDC086566; assembly: GCF_050280885.1. Taxonomy (NCBI): domain Bacteria; kingdom Pseudomonadati; phylum Pseudomonadota; class Gammaproteobacteria; order Pseudomonadales; family Pseudomonadaceae; genus Pseudomonas; species Pseudomonas sp. NPDC086566. The sequence goes on along the minus strand of NZ_JBNNWD010000010.1, from coordinate 54,062 downwards.
AAAATTGACCGGCATTTTACCCGAGGGCCACCGGCTCCGCCCAGTCAATCACGACGCATATCATCGAGGTGCCCCGTGGTACAACGTTCCAAAAGCAGCGCAAACTGGCTGCGAGAGCATTTTAACGATCCCTTTGTGAAGCAGGCGCAGAAGGATGGCTACCGCTCGCGTGCGAGCTACAAATTGCTGGAGATTCAGGAGAAAGACCGCCTGATCCGTCCCGGCATGAGCGTGATCGACCTCGGCGCGGCCCCCGGAGGCTGGTCGCAGGTGACCAGTCGTCTGATTGGTGGCCAGGGGCGCCTGATCGCCTCTGACATCCTGGAGATGGACTCGATCCCCGACGTGACCTTCATCCAGGGAGACTTCACCCAGGATGAAGTACTGCAGCAGATCCTTCAGGCGGTCGGTGATTCGCACGTAGACCTTGTGATTTCCGACATGGCCCCCAATATGAGTGGTACGCCCGCGGTGGATATGCCGCGAGCCATGTTTCTCTGTGAGCTGGCCCTGGACCTGGCGACCCGCGTGCTCAAGCCGGGCGGGGACTTCCTGATCAAGATTTTCCAGGGCGAAGGCTTCGACATGTACCTCAAGGACGTGCGCAGCAAATTCGACAAGGTGCAGATGCGCAAGCCGTCGTCCTCGCGCGACCGCTCCCGCGAACAGTACTTGCTGGGCAGGGGTTTCAAAGGGGCATGAGGCGTATTGCGGGGTGGCTGATAGTTAATTCCAATCGGCTGCCCCGTCTGGATTGTCCGAACTTCGTGTAGTCTAGGTTTCACAAAGGGTTACAGACGGTGCCTGCGGATGCGTAGGTAATGTAGTAAGTTAGGGCGATGAATATCATGCGAGGCACGGCTGCGTCGTGCGCCGGCCTCAGAGGGTAGCGAATTGAACGACATGGCAAAGAATCTGATCCTGTGGTTGATCATCGCAGCTGTCCTGGTGACGGTGATGAACAACTTCTCCAGCCCTAACGAGCCGCAGACCCTCAACTATTCCGACTTCATCCAGCAGGTCAAGGATGGCAAGGTCGAGCGTGTGACCGTCGATGGCTACATCATTACTGGCAAGCGCGCCGACGGTGACAACTTCAAGACCGTGCGCCCGGCCATTACCGACAATGGCCTGATCGGCGACCTGGTCGACAACCATGTGGTCATCGAAGGCAAGCAGCCGGAGCAGCAGAGCATCTGGACTCAGCTCTTGGTGGCAAGCTTTCCGATCCTGGTGATCATCGCCGTGTTCATGTTCTTCATGCGCCAGATGCAAGGTGGTGCAGGCGGCAAGGGCGGGCCAATGAGCTTCGGCAAGAGCAAGGCGCGCCTGCTTTCCGAAGACCAGGTCAAGACTACCCTTGCTGACGTCGCCGGTTGCGACGAGGCCAAGGAAGAGGTCGGCGAACTGGTCGAATTCCTGCGCGACCCGGGCAAGTTCCAGCGCCTGGGTGGTCGTATCCCGCGCGGCGTGCTGATGGTCGGCCCGCCTGGTACCGGTAAGACCCTGCTGGCCAAGGCCATTGCCGGTGAGGCCAAGGTACCGTTCTTCACCATCTCCGGTTCCGACTTCGTCGAGATGTTCGTCGGTGTAGGTGCAAGCCGGGTGCGTGACATGTTCGAACAGGCCAAGAAGCATGCGCCGTGCATCATCTTCATCGATGAGATCGACGCTGTTGGTCGCCACCGTGGCGCCGGCATGGGCGGTGGTCACGACGAGCGGGAGCAGACCCTCAACCAGCTGCTGGTTGAAATGGACGGCTTCGAAATGAACGATGGCATCATCGTCATTGCCGCCACCAACCGCCCGGACGTGCTCGACCCTGCGCTGCTGCGTCCTGGTCGTTTCGACCGTCAGGTCGTGGTCGGCCTGCCGGATATCCGTGGCCGTGAGCAAATTCTCAAGGTGCACATGCGCAAGGTGCCGATCGGCGAAAACGTCAATCCGGCCGTCATTGCCCGTGGTACCCCGGGCTTCTCCGGTGCCGACCTGGCCAACCTGGTCAACGAGGCATCGCTGTTCGCCGCCCGCTCCAACAAGCGCCTGGTCGAAATGAAAGAGTTCGAACTGGCCAAGGACAAGATCATGATGGGCGCCGAGCGCAAGACCATGGTCATGTCCGAGAAGGAGAAGAGGAACACCGCCTATCACGAGGCTGGTCACGCTATTGTCGGTCGCCTGGTGCCTGAGCACGATCCGGTCTACAAGGTTTCGATCATCCCCCGTGGTCGTGCTCTGGGTGTCACCATGTTCCTGCCGGAAGAGGACCGCTACAGTCTGTCCAAGCGTGCGCTGATCAGCCAGATCTGCTCGCTGTACGGCGGCCGGATCGCCGAGGAGATGACCTTGGGCTTCGATGGCGTTACCACGGGTGCGTCCAACGACATCATGCGAGCCAGCCAGATCGCTCGCAACATGGTCACCAAGTGGGGCCTGTCGGAAAAACTCGGTCCGCTGATGTATGCCGAAGAGGAGGGCGAGGTGTTCCTCGGTCGCAGTGCCGCCAGCCAGCACGCCAGCGTTTCTGGCGAGACGGCGAAGCTGATCGACTCCGAAGTGCGCAGCATCATCGACCAGTGCTATGCCACTGCCAAGCAGCTGCTTATCGATAACCGCGACAAGCTGGAGGCGATGACCGAAGCCTTGATGAAGTACGAGACCATTGATGCCGATCAGATCGACGACATCATGGCGGGCCGTACTCCGCGTGAGCCCCGTGATTGGGATGATGACAAGGATTCGGGCGCGCCGACTGCCCAGAATGATCGCCCGGAATCGCCGATCGGCGGCCCCGCAGCTCAACACTAAGGGCATCTATGAGCTCATTGCTGTACCCGACCCGGTTGCCTTGCGGCAACCGGGTTCTTGATCTTTCCCGTACCCATGTCATGGGTATTCTCAATATCACGCCTGACTCCTTCTCCGATGGCGGGCGCTTCAATCAGCGCGACGAGGCGTTGCGCCATGCCGAGGCGATGATCGCGGCAGGGGCGACGCTGATCGATATCGGTGGCGAGTCGACCCGTCCCGGAGCGCGTGCGGTTTCGGTCACCGAAGAGATCGAGCGCGTGGCGCCGATGGTCGAGGCCATCAACAATCGCTTCGACGTGGTCATATCGGTCGATACCTCAACGCCTGCGGTCATTCGCGAGTCGGCACGGTTGGGTGCTGGCCTGATCAACGACGTGCGTGCCCTGGAGCGCGATGGTGCTCTGGATGCGGCGGCGGACACCGGCTTGCCGGTTTGCCTGATGCACATGCGTGGTGAACCCGGGAACATGCAGGACGATCCGCATTACGAAGATGTGACTGCCGACGTAACGCGCTATCTTGAACAGCGGATGGCCGCTTGCGCAGCGGTGGGCATCCCCGCTGAACGCATCATTCTTGACCCAGGCTTCGGTTTCGCCAAGACACTCGCGCACAACCTCAGCTTGTTCAAACACATGGAAGCGCTCTACCGCCTGGGGCGCCCGCTGCTGGTGGGCGTGTCGCGCAAGAGCATGATCGGCCTGACGCTGAACCGTCCGGTCGGTGAGCGACTGTATGGCAGCCTCGCGCTGGCGGCTCTGGCCATGACCAAGGGGGCCAGTATCCTGCGCGTCCATGACGTGGCCGAGACCATCGACGTGGTGCGCATGATTGCCGCCGTACAGAACGCCGAATAAAAAGATTGGAGTCCCTATGAGCAGAAAATATTTTGGTACCGACGGTATTCGTGGCCGCGTCGGCGAATACCCGATCACGCCGGACTTCATGCTGAAGCTGGGCTGGGCAGCTGGCATGGCCTTCCGCAAGCAGGGCAATTGCCGTGTGCTGGTGGGCAAGGACACGCGTATTTCCGGTTACATGTTCGAATCCGCGCTCGAGGCTGGCTTGTCTGCAGCCGGTGCTGACGTCATGCTGCTGGGGCCTATGCCAACGCCGGCCATCGCTTACCTGACCCGCACTTTCCATGCTGAAGCGGGCATTGTCATCAGTGCCTCGCACAACCCGCATGACGACAACGGCATCAAGTTCTTCTCCGGGCAGGGTACCAAGCTGCCCGACGAAGTCGAACTGATGATCGAAGAGTTGCTCGATCAGCCAATGACCGTGGTCGAATCGAGCAAGCTGGGCAAGGTTTCCCGTATCAACGACGCGGCCGGCCGCTATATCGAATTCTGCAAGAGCAGCGTGCCGAGCAGCACCAGCTTCGAAGGCCTCAAGCTGGTGGTCGACTGCGCTCACGGTGCCACCTACAAGGTTGCCCCGAGCGTGTTCCGTGAATTGGGTGCCGACGTGACCGTGCTGCATGCGCAGCCGGACGGCCTCAACATCAACGAGGGCTGCGGCTCGACCCACATTGAGTCGCTGCAGGCTGCCGTACTGGTAGGGCATGCCGACCTGGGCATTGCCTTCGACGGCGATGGCGACCGGGTGCTGATGGTCGACCACACCGGCGCCATCGTCGACGGCGACGAGTTGCTGTTCATCATCGCTCGTGACTTGCAGGAGCGTGGCAAGCTGCAAGGCGGCGTGGTCGGCACACTGATGAGCAACCTGGGCCTTGAGCTTGCCCTCAAGGATCTGGACATTCCGTTCGTGCGGGCCAAGGTCGGCGATCGCTACGTAATGGCAGAACTGCTCGAGCGCGATTGGTTGCTCGGGGGCGAAAACTCCGGGCATGTGGTGTGCTGTAACCACACCACCACCGGTGACGCGATCATTGCTGCCCTGCAGGTGCTGATGGCGCTCAAACGCCGTGGCGAAACCCTGGCGCAGGCGCGTCAAGCCCTGCGCAAATGCCCGCAGGTCCTGATCAACGTGCGTTTCGGGGCGAGCAAGGTCGACCCGCTGGAGCATCCGGCGGTCAAGGAAGCCAGCGCCAAGGTCACCGAGGCCATGGCGGGGCGTGGGCGTGTGCTGCTGCGCAAATCCGGCACCGAGCCTTTGGTGCGGGTAATGGTCGAAGGCGACGACGAAAACCAGGTGCGTGGTCATGCCGAAGCCCTGGCCAAGCTGGTCGCAGAAGTTTGTGCCTGAAAGAGGCTTGCCAGCGCAGATCGGGTTGGGTAAGATCTGCGCCCACTTTGACCGACGAGGTAAAGCATGCGTCGCCCCATGGTAGCTGGTAACTGGAAGATGCACGGTACCCGCGCCAGCGTCGCTGAGCTGATCCTGGGCCTGGGCAATATGTCCGTGCCAAGCGGTGTTGAAGTCGCGGTGTTCCCGCCGACACTGTTCATCAACCAAGTGGTCGATGGCCTGCAGGGTAGCGGGATCGCTGTCGGAGCACAGAATTCTGCGGTAAAGCCCGAACAGGGCGCGCTGACCGGTGAAGTTGCACCGAGTCAGTTGGTTGAAGTGGGTTGCAAGTTTGTCCTGATTGGTCACTCGGAGCGTCGCCAGGTCATTGGTGAAAGTGAAGAAGTACTGAAAGAGAAGTTTGCAGCCGCTCAACTTAGTGGTTTAATGCCGGTGCTCTGTGTAGGGGAAACTCTAGAAGAGCGCGAGGCAGGCAAGACACTCGAAGTTGTCGGGCGTCAACTAAGCAGTATCATCGACGCGTTCGGTGTTAAGGCTTTTGCCAACGCTGTAATTGCCTATGAGCCGGTTTGGGCTATTGGCACAGGTTTGACGGCTTCGCCTCAACAGGCTCAGGATGTGCATGCAGCCATCCGCGCCCAGTTGGCGGTCGAAGACGCCGAAGTTGCCGCAAGCGTGCAGCTTCTCTACGGCGGCAGCGTGAAGGCGGCCAATGCGGCCGAACTGTTCGGCATGCCGGATATCGATGGGGGGCTCATTGGTGGAGCGTCCCTGAACGCAGACGAATTCGGTGCAATTTGTCGCGCCGCAGGAAACTGAACAAATGCTGGAAACAGTTATCGTTGTTTTTCATCTGTTGGCAGCGCTGTCGCTTGTAGTGCTGGTTCTGCTGCAACAGGGTAAGGGTGCGGAAGCAGGTGCATCTTTCGGCGCAGGTGCCTCAAACACTGTGTTCGGAAGCCAAGGTTCTGCTACCTTCCTGAGTAAATTGACTGCTATACTCGCTGCCACTTTCTTTTTGACAGCACTTGGGTTAGGATACTTCGCGAAGCAACAAGCTCACCAGCTTAGCCAAGCAGGTCTTCCAGATCCAGCGGTGCTAGAAGTGAAAGAGCCGCAGAAACCGGCAGTTAATGATGATGTACCGGTGCTCCAGGAACAGAAGAGCGACATCACCAAAGGTGATGTACCTCCTCCGGCCGAAGAGCAGAAGTAACGGGTTTCAAGTAGTAGTATTGCCGAGGTGGTGGAATTGGTAGACACGCAACCTTGAGGTGGTTGTGCCCATAGGGTGTAGGGGTTCGAGTCCCCTTCTCGGTACCAATTGAAGCTTGAGAGCCCGCTTTAGCGGGCTTTCTTGCAGGTGAAGGTTTGGGTTTGACCCATAAGCAGGTTAAGTCTTATACTTTCGCCCCAGCTTTGTCGCGGGGTGGAGCAGCTTGGTAGCTCGTCGGGCTCATAACCCGAAGGTCGTTGGTTCAAATCCAGCCCCCGCAACCAGCTTCAGCGGAGCCCCTTTTCAGGGGCTTTTTGCTAGCCGAACGAAATTTACGGCGTCGTTGTCCTACGGCGCTTTCAGGGATGGGCGCTTCGCCCATTTTTTATTTGCACAGCATGCACGAGGGGGTTCAGGTGTCGAGCAAGCTAGAACAGTTGCAGGCCTTGTTGGCCCCGGTGGTCGAGGGTCTGGGCTATCAGTGCTGGGGGATCGAATTCGTATCCCAGGGTAAGCATTCGGTACTGCGCATCTATATCGACAAGGAAGACGGCATCCTGGTGGACGACTGCGAAGCGGTCAGCCGTCAGGCCAGCGCGATCCTCGATGTGGAAGATCCGATCAGCAGCGAATATACCCTTGAGGTCTCCTCTCCAGGCATGGATCGCCCGCTGTTCACTCTGGAACAGTTTGCCTCGCATGCCGGCGAACAAGTGAAGATCAAGCTGCGTTCACCCTTTGAGGGTCGTCGTAACTTCCAGGGCCTTCTCCGCGGTGTGGAGGATCAGGACGTGGTGGTCCAGGTGGACAACCAGGAGTTCCTGCTGCCGATCGACTCGATCGACAAGGCCAATATTATTCCCAGTTTTGACTGAGACGTGCCGGGCCCGGCGGACTATCCGGGCCTAATGGCTTGCGCAAGGCGAGGCGTACGATGAGCAAAGAAGTACTGCTGGTTGTTGAATCGGTATCCAACGAAAAAGGTGTACCGCCCGGCGTCATTTTCGAAGCGCTGGAAGTGGCCCTGGCTACTGCAACCAAAAAACGTTTTGAGGACGAAGTCGATCTGCGTGTGGAAATCAACCGCCACACCGGTAGCTATGAGACGTTCCGTCGCTGGACCGTGGTCGACGAAAACGACCTGGACGATCCGGCGATCGAAACCTGGCTGGACAAAATCAAGGACACTCACCCGGAAGCGAAAGTCGGTGACGTGATCGAAGAAAAGATCGAGTCCATCGAATTCGGCCGTATCGCCGCGCAGACCGCCAAGCAGGTCATCGTGCAGAAGGTTCGTGAAGCCGAGCGCGCCCAGGTGGTTGACGCCTACCGCGAGCGGGTCAACGAGATCATCTCCGGCACCGTCAAGAAAGTCACCCGTGACAACGTCATCGTCGATCTGGGTAACAACGCCGAGGCCCTGCTGGCCCGCGAAGACATCATTCCACGTGAGACCTTCCGTGTTGGCGTGCGCCTGCGTGCGCTGCTCAAGGAAATCCGCACCGAGAACCGTGGTCCTCAGCTGATCCTGTCGCGCACCGCGCCGCAGATGCTGATCGAGCTGTTCCGCATCGAAGTGCCGGAAATCGCCGAAGGCCTCATCGAAGTCATGGCTGCATCCCGTGATCCGGGGTCGCGTGCCAAGATCGCCGTCCGCTCCAAGGACAAGCGCATCGACCCGCAAGGTGCCTGTATCGGCATGCGCGGTTCGCGCGTCCAGGCCGTATCCGGCGAGCTGGGTGGTGAGCGCGTGGATATCGTCCTGTGGGACGAGAACCCGGCGCAATTTGTCATCAACGCCATGTCGCCGGCTGAAGTCGCGGCGATCATCGTTGATGAAGATGCCCATGCAATGGACATCGCCGTTGCCGAAGACAACCTGGCACAGGCCATTGGCCGTGGTGGTCAGAACGTTCGCCTGGCCAGTCAGCTGACTGGCTGGACCCTGAACGTGATGACCGAGAAGGACATCCAGGCCAAGCAACAGGCTGAAACCGGCGACATCCTGCGTAATTTCATCGAAGAGCTGGAAGTCGACGAGGAGCTGGCCCAAGTGCTGGTCGACGAAGGCTTCACCAGCCTCGAAGAAATTGCCTACGTACCGTTGGAAGAAATGCTCAACATCGATGGCTTTGACGAAGAGATCGTCAATGAGCTGCGCGCTCGTGCCAAGGACCGTTTGTTGACCAAGGCCATCGCTACCGAAGAAAAACTGGCAGACGCCCATCCGTCCGACGACTTGCTCTCCCTCGAGGGCATGGACAAGGACCTGGCAGCGGAACTGGCGGTGCGCGGCGTGGTTAACCGCGAAGACCTGGCCGAGCAGTCGATTGACGACCTGCTCGACATCGACGGCATCGACGAAGAGCGTGCCGGCAAGTTGATCATGGCCGCCCGAGCCCACTGGTTCGAGTAATTAGGCGCGGCCTGAGGAGAGAAGTGCATGACGCAAGTCACGGTGAAAGAACTGGCCCAAGAGGTCGAGGCACCGGTAGAGCGCCTGCTGCAGCAGATGCGTGAGGCAGGTCTGCCGCACACCGACGCCGGTCAGGTAGTGACCGACAATGAGAAGCAGACTCTGCTGACCCATTTGAAGAGCAGTCACAAGAGCAAGGCGGAAGAGCCGCGCAAGATTACCTTGCAGCGCAAGACCACCAGCACCCTGCGTGTCGCCGGTAGCAAGAGCATCAGCGTAGAAGTACGCAAGAAGAAAGTTTTCGTTCAGCGCAGCCCGGAAGAAATCCAGGCCGAGCAGAAGCGTGAGCTGGATGATCGCCGCGCGGCTGAAAATGCCGCTCGCGAAAAGGTCGAGGCCGAAGTTCGCCAACGCAACGAAGAGCAGGCTCGCCGTCAGGCGGCCGATGCCGCTGCTGCAGCGCCAGCCCCGGCCCCGGTTGCAAAGGCCGAACCAGCCCCGGCCCCGGCCCCGGTAGTCGCCGACGCTCCGGCGTCCGAAGACGCCGCCGCCCGTGCTGCCGAGCGCAAGAAGGACGAAGCGCGTCGCAACGAAGGCCGCACCCGTGACGAAGACCGTCGCGGTGGCGAGCGTCGTGGCGAAGCGCCGCGCGTGTCGATCAAGGTCAAGGTCAAGGAGAAGGAAAAGGCTCCGACTCCTCGTGCCGCACCGCGCACCACCGATGAAGAGAGCGATGGCGCTCGTCGTGGTCGTGGTGGCAAGAGCAAGCTGAAGAAGCGTAACCAGCACGGCTTCCAGAACCCGACCGGCCCCGTCATTCGTGACGTGACCATCGGCGAGACCATCACCGTCTCCGAGCTGGCCAACCAGATGTCCGTCAAGGGCGCCGAAGTGGTCAAGTTCATGTTCAAGCTGGGTACCCCGGTTACCATCAACCAGGTGCTCGACCAGGAAACCGCTCAGCTCATCGCAGAAGAACTGGGTCACAAGGTCACCCTGATCAGCGATACGGCCCTGGAAGATTCCCTGGCCGAATCGCTGAAGTTCGAAGGCCAGACCGAATCGCGTGCACCGGTCGTTACCGTCATGGGTCACGTCGACCACGGTAAGACCTCGCTGCTCGACTACATCCGTCGTGCCAAGGTTGCTGCTGGCGAAGCCGGTGGCATTACCCAGCACATCGGTGCCTACCACGTGGAAACCGACCGCGGCATGGTCACCTTCCTCGATACCCCGGGCCACGCTGCGTTCACCGCGATGCGTGCCCGTGGTGCCAAGGCCACCGACATCGTCATCCTGGTGGTGGCGGCGGACGACGGCGTGATGCCGCAAACCCGCGAAGCCGTTCAGCATGCCAAGGCTGCTGGCGTTCCGCTGGTGGTTGCAGTGAACAAGATCGACAAGCCGGGTGCCGACCTCGATCGCATCCGCAACGAACTGGCCGTCGAAGGCGTCACCTCCGAGGACTGGGGTGGTGACACGCCGTTCGTCAAGGTTTCGGCGAAGATGGGTACCGGTGTCGACGAACTGCTCGAAGCCGTCCTGCTGCAGGCCGAGATCCTCGAGCTGACCGCCACCCCGACCGCTCCAGGTCGTGGCGTCGTGGTCGAATCGCGCCTGGACAAGGGCCGTGGCCCGGTGGCGACCATCCTGGTTCAGGACGGTACCCTGCGTCAGGGCGACATGGTCCTGTGCGGCTCCAACTATGGCCGCGTACGTGCCATGCTCGACGAGAACGGCAAGCCTGTGAAGGAAGCCGGCCCGTCGATCCCGGTCGAGATCCTCGGCCTGGACGGTACTCCGGAAGCCGGTGACGAGCTGTCCGTGGTTGCCGACGAGAAGAAGGCCCGTGAAGTTGCCCTGTTCCGTCAAGGCAAATACCGCGAGGTCAAGCTGGCCCGTGCTCACGCCGGCAAGCTGGAAAACATCTTCGAGACCATGGGTCAGGAAGAGAAGAAGACCCTCAACATCGTCCTCAAGACCGACGTGCGGGGCTCCCTGGAAGCACTGCAGGGCTCGCTGGGTGGTCTGGGCAACGACGAAGTTCAGGTGCGCGTGATTGGTGGCGGCGTCGGTGGTATCACCGAGAGCGACGCCAACCTGGCGCTGGCTTCGAATGCAGTACTGTTCGGCTTCAACGTGCGTGCCGATGCCGGCGCGCGCAAGATCGTCGAGCAGGAAGGTCTGGATATGCGTTACTACAACGTGATCTACGACATCATCGAAGACGTCAAGAAAGCCCTGACCGGCATGCTCGGCAGCGATGTTCGCGAGAACATCCTGGGCGTTGCTGAAGTCCGTGACGTGTTCCGTTCGCCGAAGTTCGGCGCCATCGCTGGCTGTATGGTCATCGAAGGTACCGTGTACCGCAACCGTCCGATCCGCGTACTGCGCGAAGACGTTGTGATCTTCGAAGGTGAACTGGAATCGCTGCGTCGCTTCAAGGACGACGCTTCCGAAGTGCGTTCGGGCATGGAGTGCGGTATTGGCGTCAAGAGCTACAACGACGTCAAGGTCGGCGACAAGATCGAAGTCTTCGAGAAAGTCCAGGTTGCTCGTACCCTTTAAGGGTGAGCAGGGCGCCATCCCCCGCCGCAGGGCGGCGGGCAGCGCCTCAGTAGGTAGCGCCCGGTCAGGCTTCAGCCTCACCGGGCGTTTGCCGCTTTAAGTTACAGGTAGCAAGAATGGCCAAAGAATACAGCCGTACCCAACGTATCGGTGATCAGATGCAGCGTGAGCTGGCCGAGCTGATCCGCCGTGAAGTCAAGGACCCACGCGTCGGTCTGGTGACCATCACCGCTGTGGATGTCAGCCGCGACCTAGGCCATGCCAAGGTCTTCATCACCGTCATGGGCGAAGAAGCGCCAGACGCCGTTCAGCAGTCGCTCAAGGCCCTGAACAGCGCCGCAAGCTTCCTGCGCCTGCACCTGGGCCGCTCGATGCAGCTGCGCAGCGTGCCGCAGCTGCACTTCCACTTCGATGAAAGTGTCAGCCGCGGTGTCCACCTGTCGGCGCTGATCGAGCGTGCAGTGGCCGAAGACCGCCTGCACAAGGATGCCGACGAGCCGGACGCCAAGGAGTAAGCGGTGGCCCAGGTCAAACGTATCCGCCGCAACGTCAGCGGCATCATCCTGCTCGACAAGCCGCTGGGCTTTACCTCCAACGCCGCGCTGCAGAAGGTCCGTTGGTTGCTCAATGCCGAGAAGGCCGGCCACACCGGCAGCCTCGACCCGCTGGCCACCGGCGTACTGCCACTGTGCTTCGGTGAGGCGACCAAGTTTTCGCAGTACCTGCTCGATTCAGACAAGGGCTACGAAACGGTCATGCAGCTGGGCCAGACTACCAGCACCGCGGACGCTGAAGGTGAAGTGCTGCAGACCCGCGATGTGACCGTTGGTCGCGCCGATATCGAAGCGGTGATCCCGCGTTTTCGCGGTGAAATCCTTCAGGTACCGCCGATGTACTCGGCGCTCAAGCGTGACGGCCAGCCGCTGTATAAACTGGCACGTGCAGGAGAGGTAGTGGAGCGCGAGGCGCGTTCTGTTACTATTGGCCGCTTGGAGTTGCTCGAGTGCGAAGGCACCCGTGCACGGTTGTCGGTTGGCTGCAGCAAAGGCACCTATATCCGCACCCTGGTGGAGGATATCGGCGAGGCCCTGGGCTGTGGCGCCTATGTCGCCGAGTTGCGCCGGACCCAGGCCGGGCCTTTCGCCCTGGCCCAGACGGTGACCCTCGAGGAACTCGAGCAGGCCCATGCCGAAGGTGGCAACGAAGCGCTCGATCGCTTCCTTATGCCGTCCGACAGCGGGCTGCAGGACTGGCCGCTGGTGTGCCTGTCCGAGCACAGCGCGTTTTACTGGCTGCACGGCCAGGCAGTGCGTGCGCCGGATGCACCGCAGTGCGGCATGGTCCGCGTACATGATCACAATGGCCGCTTCATCGGTATCGGTGAAGTGAGCGAGGACGGGCGCATTGCGCCGCGTCGATTGATTCGGTCGGAATGACCGAAACCACAGGCCGAGGCTTTGGCTGAAACCGGTGGATCGAGGGTGGCTGTCAATAGGCACGGTCACAGCTCATTTTATTAATACAGGGTTTTATCCCTGGCCTATTGGAACCCGTTTGCGGGATCCGTTTAATTTGGAGAAGCCTCATGGCCCTCAGCGTTGAAGAAAAAGCTCAAATCGTTGCCGAATACCAGCAAGCCGCCGGCGATACCGGTAGCCCGGAAGTGCAGGTTGCTCTGCTGACCGCCAACATCAACAAACTGCAAGGCCACTTCAAGGCCAACGACAAAGACCACCACTCCCGTCGTGGTCTGATCCGTATGGTCAACCAGCGTCGTAAGCTGCTGGACTACCTGAAGGGCAAAGACACCACTCGTTACAGCGCCCTGATCGGTCGCCTGGGCCTGCGTCGCTAATAGCGGCCTGGTCAGTGGTGTGCATGGCGTGTCGCAAGCTTCGGCTATGCTGCTTTGCAGCATCGCCGTCGGGCACGCCAGGCGTATCTCCGAGGTTGGCAGCCTGGTTTTGCTGAGCGGTTTACCGCGCAGCAGCCAGGCTCCCAACCTCGTGTTGTATCTGGACGGTCAATGGGGCCGATTCCCCGTTCTGCCCAAGAATTCGCAAGAAACCAGTTCCCCCAGAGCCACTGAAAAAGGTAGGAAACCGTGAACCCGGTAATCAAGAAATTCCAGTTCGGTCAATCGACCGTTACTCTCGAAACGGGCCGTATCGCCCGTCAGGCAACCGGCGCCGTGCTGGTTACCGTCGACAACGACGTCACCGTGCTGGTGACCGTGGTCGGTGCCAAGCAGGCCGACCCAGGCAAGGGTTTCTTCCCGCTGTCGGTCCACTACCAGGAAAAGACCTACGCCGCCGGCAAGATCCCGGGTGGCTTCTTCAAGCGTGAAGGCCGTCCTTCCGAGAAAGAGACGCTGACCTCGCGCCTGATCGACCGTCCGATCCGCCCGCTGTTCCCAGAAGGGTTCATGAACGAAGTGCAGGTTGTCTGCACCGTGGTTTCCACCAGCAAGAAGACCGATCCGGACATCGCTGCGATGATCGGTACCTCGGCGGCCCTGGCCATCTCCGGCATTCCGTTCGAAGGCCCGATTGGCGCTGCCCGTGTTGCCTTCCACGAAAGCACCGGCTACCTGCTGAACCCGACCTACGAGCAGCTGGCCGCTTCGAGCCTGGACATGGTCGTTGCCGGTACCTCCGACGCCGTTCTGATGGTTGAGTCGGAAGCTCAAGAGCTGACCGAAGACCAGATGCTGGGCGCCGTGCTGTTCGCCCACGACGAGTTCCAGGCTGTCATCCAGGCTGTCAAAGAGCTGGCCGCCGAAGCGGGCAAGCCGACCTGGGACTGGAAACCTGCTGTTGCCAATACCGAACTGTTCAACGCCATCCGTGCAGAGTTCGGCGAAGCCATTTCCCAGGGCTACACCATCACCGTCAAGGCCGACCGCTATGCGCGCCTGGGCGAGCTGCGCGATCAGGCCGTTGCCAAGTTCTCCGGTGAAGAAGGCCAACCTTCGGCTGGTGAAGTCAAAGAAATCTTCGGCGAAATCGAATACCGCACCGTTCGCGAAAACATCGTCAATGGCAAGCCGCGTATCGATGGCCGTGACACCAAGACCGTGCGTCCGCTGAACATCGAAGTCGGTGTGCTGCCGAAGACCCACGGCTCGGCCCTGTTCACCCGTGGCGAAACCCAGGCCCTGGTCGTAGCGACCCTGGGTACTGCGCGTGATGCCCAGCTGCTGGACACCCTCGAAGGCGAGAAGAAAGACCCGTTCATGCTGCACTACAACTTCCCGCCGTTCTCGGTGGGCGAGTGTGGTCGCATGGGTGGCGCCGGTCGCCGCGAAATCGGCCACGGCCGTCTGGCCCGTCGTTCGGTTCAGGCCATGCTGCCATCCGCCGACGTGTTCCCGTACACCATCCGCGTGGTTTCGGAAATCACCGAATCCAACGGTTCCAGCTCCATGGCTTCGGTGTGCGGTGCTTCCCTGGCCTTGATGGACGCTGGTGTACCGATGAAGGCACCCGTTGCCGGTATCGCCATGGGCCTGGTCAAGGAAGGCGAGAAATTCGCAGTCCTGACCGATATTCTGGGTGACGAAGACCACCTCGGCGACATGGACTTCAAAGTTGCGGGTACCGCCAAAGGTGTTACCGCGCTGCAGATGGACATCAAGATCAACGGCATCACCGAAGAGATCATGGAAATCGCCCTGGGCCAGGCCCTGGAAGCGCGCCTGAACATCCTTGGCCAGATGAACCAGATCATTGGCGAGTCGCGAACCGAGCTGTCGGCAAATGCCCCGACCATGATCGCGATGAAGATCGACACCGACAAGATCCGTGATGTCATCGGTAAAGGCGGCGCTACCATTCGCGCCATCTGCGAAGAAACCAAGGCTTCGATCGACATCGAAGACGACGGCTCTATCAAGATCTTCGGCGAAACCAAGGACGCGGCAGACGCAGCCAAGCAGCGCATCCTGGGCATCACCGCCGAGGCCGAGATCGGCAAGATCTACGTCGGCAAGGTCGAGCGCATCGTCGACTTCGGTGCCTTCGTCAACATCCTGCCTGGCAAGGACGGCCTGGTTCACATCTCGATGCTGAGCGACGCTCGCGTAGAGAAGGTGACCGACGTACTGAAAGAAGGTCAGGAAGTCGAAGTGCTGGTACTGGACGTGGACAACCGCGGCCGTATCAAGCTGTCGATCAAAGACGTTGCCGCTGCCAAGGCTTCGGGTGTCTAAGCGACTGACATGCGACAGGAAAAAGGGCCCCTCCGGGGCCCTTTTTTTATGGGGAAGGGGAACCTTTTGCGGACTTGCATCTTGCATGCAGGTTTTTCGCACTGATTGCAAAATGCACGAACCCCGCTTGCGGTCTTGTTGGCTAAGTTATTGATTTATAAGGAAACAAGCGAAGCGGAAAAGCTGGCACAGCGCATGCAACTACCCTGTTACCTGCCGCCAGGACATACGGCGCAGACCTTTCGACAAACAGGAGTGACCCAAATGAAGAAGTTCGCCATTGCTGCCGCTACGACTACCGCCCTGACCCTGACCATGGCCAACGGTGCCTTCGCTGCCGAGCCAACTCAGGCTCCGGTCATGTTGGCTGCCAATACCGTGGACAACGCCAAGCAGGAAGGCTCTGACACCTGGATCACCACCAAGGTCAAAGCTGACCTGATGACCGAGAAAGGCGTACCGGGTAGCGATATCAAAGTGGAAACCAGCCACGGTGTTGTTTCGCTTTCTTCTGACGTGAAGGTGACTGAATCGCAAAAGGCTGAAGCTGTTCGCATCACCAAAAATATCAAAGGCGTGAAAAGCGTGATGGCTGATGGCTTGAAAGCCGAATAAGGAATGTCCCGTCGGCCAAAAGGATTTGGCCACCTCTATCGAAGCCCCGGCCACTGCCGGGGCTTTTTCATGTTGGCCTCAGTACACCGGGTAACGGGCGACCACATCACTTTCAAAGCACTCCTGCTCTACGATCAGCGGCTCGACCAGTGGGCGGCTATCGCGAAAGTGGGCGGTCTGGGTATGCGCCTCGTAGGCATCATCGTCACGGTAGATCTCATATAGGTAGATCACGTCCGGATCCATGCGGTCCTGGGAGACATCGAACACCAGGCAACCGGGCTCGGTAGCGACAGAGGCAGCGGCATTGACCTTGATGGCGGTGAGAAATGCTTCGGCGCTGCCGGGTTTGACGCGGGTCTTGATGAACAGGCTATACACAGGGCGTTCCTTTTGTTTTAAATTCATAAGTGAATTGTATACAAAAATGGAGTCGCGCCAATGTCCGAATTACCTGCCCGTCCTGGTCGCTTGAATGGTCTGCGCCATATCGCCTTGCTGGTGCCCAACCTGGAGGAGTGTGAACGTTTCTATGTCGATGTGATGGGCATGGAGGTGCTGAACCGGGCTAACGAAGACCTGGTTTATCTGACGTGCGGTAACGATAATCTGTCCTTGGGGCGTGGGGCTGGGGCGGCCAATGGGCTCCAGACACTCGACCATTACGGTTTTATCGTCGACAGCGTCGAGGAACTGGAGGCTTGGTACCACTACTTCAAGGCGCGTGGTGTGACATTGCTCGACAAGCCGTTTAACCATGGTGACGGCGCGCGCAGCTTCCACCTGCTGGACCCGGCGGGGAACAAGGTGCAGCCGCTGTATCACCCATCGGTGTCGGGGCAGCGGCTGGTGTGATAGCTGGCCGCGTTCGGGTCAGCTGATTACTCAGCATCCAGGTGCATCGGCGTTATCACCCGCCCATCGCTCTCAGCCTGCCCCAGATTGGTATCGATGAAGTAGACCCGGTCATCCTCGAGCTTGCCTTTGTCGACCAGGTAGTCCTTGATACTGCTGGCCCGTTCCTGGCCAAGAGTGCGCAGCAACGCAGGGCTTTCGGCCCACGACTTGATCACCGCCTCGCGCAGCTTGGCGGTGCGCTCGTCTCGGCTCAACTGCTTCCATTCGGCGGGAGGTTGCTGCTTCAGTCGGGTCCGGTAGATGCCTTCGAGCATCGCCGGCTTGTCGCGGTCATCGACCTGCAGCATCGAGGCATTGGCCGGTACCTTGTCGCCACGGCGTTGCAGGATTTTGTACCAGTTCGCCTGGTATTCACGTTCCAGGCGTTGCTGAGCAATCAATGGGCCGTCACTGCTCTGGGCGCTGGTGCCTTCGATCTCCAGGCGAAGCTCTGGGCGCTCCTTGAGGGCGGACGCGAGCTTGTCCAGTGCCGACTGCGCATCGCCACTGAGCTCACTGGAGCCTGGGGCGAACGCCACGGTACCGAGGTCTTCCGAGCCGCCACCGGCAATCAGCCCACCGATGAACTTGAACGGCGCCTGCGCCGCACGCAGCACCAGGTTGCGCAGGGTTTGCCAGACGATCGGCATGACGCTGAACTGCGGGTTGTTCAGGTCACCGGAAACGGGCAGTTCGATGGAGATCCGCCCTTCGGTGTCTTTCAGCAGTGCGATCGCCAGGCGGATCGGCAGGTCTACGGCATCCGGGCTGTCGACCTTCTCACCCAGTTGCAGCTGCTCGACCACCACTTTGTTCTCAGCCTTGAGCTGGCCGTTGGTGATCAAGTAGTGCAGGTCAAGGTTCAGCCGACCTTTGCGGATGCGGAAGCCGGCGAACTTGCCGGAATAGGGCGTCAAGGTGGTCAGTTCGACGCGCTTGAAGCTGGTGGCGATATCCAGGCTGGCCAGCGGATTGAACGGGTTGAGTGCGCCCTTGATGGTGACCGGGGCGTAACGGTCGACCTTGCCTTTGACGTCGACCTTGGCCGGGGTCGGCTTGCGGTTGTCGATGGTGCCGATCTGGCCATTGAGCTGCTGGATGGCGGTGGCAAAGTTCGGGGTGAGGGTCAGGTCGGCGAAGTTGGCCGAGCCATCGTTGATGTCGATCTGGCCGATGCGGATGCCCAGTGGCTTGCCGGCACTGGCACTGGCTGGCTTGGCCGGGCTGCGGGCCGGCGCGCCGGCCGGTTGTGGGATCAGCAGGTCGTCGACGCTGGTAGTGCGGTCTTCGTTGATGATGAAGCGTGCGTACGGCTGCAGCAGGGTCACCTTGTCGATCGACAGGGCATCACCGTGCACGTACGACAGGCCATCGACGTTCACTTGCTGCCATTTGACGAAGTCACGGCCCTTGATGGTGTCCAGGGTGTGCAGTTGGTTGACCTGAGCCTTGCCAGCAACGCTGAAGGCCAATGGCTCGGTGCTCGTGAGGTTGACCTTGAGGTCGCTGGCGAGCATGCCACTGCGCAGCTCGAGGCGAATGAACGGGCTGATGTAGGCCTGGGCGACGCGCAGGTCGATGTCTCGGGTGCTGACATCGAGCTTGGCCGTGACTGGCGCCAGATTCACTTCACCTGACGCCTGCAGCTTGCCTTGCTTGCCAATGCCGGTGTCGAGCTTGAGGGTGAAAGGCGACTGGTTGAGGCTGTCGAAACCTTGCATATCGAGGTTCAGCGGGCCGACGTCCAGCGCCACCGGCTCCTTCTGGCTGCGGTCGGCGAGGTGAGCCTGATAGTTGCGCAGTTGCACGTCCTTGAGCAGTACCTGCCAGGGCTTGTTCGGCGCTTTCGCGGCTTTTTCATCCGCGCTGGGCTCGGCAGTCGCCGGCTCGGCTTTTTCTTTCGGGGTGGGCTTGGCCGGCTGGCTGGCGAACAGCTTCTGCCAGTCGAGCTGACCGTCCTTTTCCAGGGCTGCCCAGGTTTCCAGGTTTTCGCTGCGGACCTTGCCGACGGTAACCAGTTGCCTGGCCAGGTCAATGGACGTCTCGCTCACCTCCAGGTTGGCCAGGCGCACCAATGGCCGGCCATCGGGAGCCTTGATGGCGAACGGCGCGACCTTGACCGAGGTGTTTTCCAGCAACAGCTCGGTTTCCTTGGACAGGTTGAGCCTGTAATGGGTGTCGAGGTTGACCACGCCTTCTTCGAGCACAAGGGGCAGGGCATCGCGGACATAGGGCCAGAACAGCTTCATTTTGCCGTCGGTGACTTTCAGCGTGCCTTGCGAGGCGATCGGCGCCAGGCTGAGGGTGCCGTTCCAGTCAACGCGGCCCCCATTGGGGCCGAGCGCCACCAAGGTCATGTCGGCGTTGTCGTCGGGCAGGGTACTGAGATTCTTCAGTTCCAGGTTCATGTCGTCGTAGAGGAACTCGATCGGTTCGCTCGGGCGCACGTCCTCAAAATGTAGGTAGCCGCCGCTGATCTTGATGCTGTCGATACGCAGCGGGAAGGGATCGCCGGAAGGCGCGTCCGGTTTGGGTTCGCTGGCTGGCAACTTGAACAGTTGGGTCAGGTTGAGCGTGCCGTCCTTGGCGAACAGCACCTCGTTGCGGGGCTTGTCGAGCTCGATCGCCTGCAGGTGCAGCGCGCGTTTCCACAGGCTATCGAGCGCCAGGTTCGCGTACAGCCGATCGAAGCCGACCTGCTCTTTGCCGGGCTCGCCAAGTTGCAGGCCCCACAAGGTCAGCTCGAGGCTGAAGGGGTTGAGTTCGATGCGTTGCAGATGCGCTGGTACGGTGGCGTATTGCGCCAGCTGCTGGTTGGCGATCCGCAAGGCGACACCAGGGAGGATGAGGAAGCCGAGCAGGCTGTAGAGGGCCACGAGAGCCAACAGGGCGCCGAGGGCGCGAGTCAATCCTTTGTACATGTGTCGCTTCGTCTGTCTAAGCAGGAGTGCTTGGAGTATGGCACGTTAAATCGGTTCCGCTGAGGCGACCATTTCCACGTTACTCGATACCCATGCGTCGCTTGGCCCGGTGCGCCGAACCGTCACGCATGGCCCAGCGCAGGATCGGTGCTGTGCGCTGCAGGCCAAGGCGGATCATGCGCCGTTGCAGTGGCCCTTGCTGTAGGCCGAGCATGGCCTGGGCCCAGTCCGGCAGCAGGTCGATGCCGGCCTGCAACATCAGCTTGCCGACTGGCTCGGCAAGGCGGCTCGGGGCCGGGGCCTCGAGCAGGATCCCGACCACTTCCAGGCTACGTGCGCTGCATTGCAATTGTGCGCGCATCTGCTGCAGATAGTCCTCGACCTGCTGGCAGGAGCGTGGCACCCCACGGGCACCGAGGCGTTCGGCAATCAGGGCGATCTCGGCGTAGTAAGCGTCCTGATCGGCGCGTGACAGTTGCGCATCACGGTAGCGCAGGTGGGCTGCAAGGAAGCTGCTCACTTCCGCCACATGCACCCAGGTCAGCAGGTCTGGGTCACTGGCAGCATAGGGACGGCCGTCCGGTGCAGTACCGGTCACTTGCAAGTGGATGGTGCGCACCTTGTCGATCAGCCACTCGGCATCACGGGTCGAGCCGAAGGTGGTGCCGGAGATGAACTGGCTGGTGCGCCGCAGGCGACCGAGCAGGTCTTCGCGAAAATTGGAGTGGTCCCACACCCCGGCCAGGGCCAGCGGGTGCAACAGTTGCAGCATCAGGGCGCTGATCCCGCCAACCAGCATGCTCGGAAAGTCGCCATGTACCCGCCAGCTGATACTGTGGGGGCCGAACAGGCCGGGGTCACCCTTGGGGGATTCGAGGTCGAGCTGGCCGAGGGCCAGCCCGGTGAGGCTCATGACCTGGGTTTCGATGCGTCGGCGTAGGGCTTCCATGGCGTCCTGTGCGTCAGGACGGCCAGGGAACGTGGCCGCCCGCTATTGATTGAGGCGTTTGTCGATCAGGCCCTGTACTACGCTCGGGTCGGCCAGGGTCGAGGTGTCGCCGAGGTTGTCCAGTTCGTTGCAGGCGATCTTGCGCAGTATACGCCGCATGATCTTGCCCGAGCGGGTCTTGGGCAAGGCCGGGGCCCACTGAATCAGCTCCGGCTTGGCGAAACTGCCGATCTCCTTGCTGACCAACGCCAGCAACTCGGCCTTGAGCGTGTCGTCCGGGGTGATGCCATTCATGGGCGTAACGAAGGCATACACGCCCTGGCCCTTGAGGTCGTGCGGGTAGCCGACCACGGCAGCCTCCGCGACGCTGTCGTGCAGCACCAGCGCGCTTTCCACCTCGGCGGTGCCGATGCGGTGGCCGGAGACGTTGATGACATCATCGATGCGGCCGGTTATCCAGTAGTCACCGTCGGCATCGCGGCGGGCGCCGTCGCCGGTGAAATAGTAGCCGGGCATGGGTTTGAAGTAAGTGTCGACCATGCGCTGGTGGTCGCCGTAGACGCTGCGTATCTGCCCTGGCCAGCTGGCCTTGATCACCAGCAGCCCGGCGCCGGGGCCTTCGATCAGTTTGCCTTTTTCATCCAGCAACGCAGGTTGCACGCCGAACATCGGCTGGGTGGCGCAGCCGGGCTTGAGCCGTTGTGCCCCCGGCAGCGGCGTGAGCATGATGCCGCCGGTCTCGGTCTGCCACCAGGTGTCGACGATGGGGCAACGCTTTTGTCCGACCTCTTCGAAATACCACTCCCAGGCTTCCGGGTTGATCGGCTCGCCTACGCTGCCGAGCAGGCGCAGGCTTTTGCGCGAAGTACCCTGCAGTGGCGCCGAACCTTCGCGCATCAACGCTCGCAGCGCAGTGGGCGCGGTGTAGAAGATGTTCACCTGATGTTTGTCCACCACCTGCCAGAAGCGCGAGGTGTCCGGGTAGTTGGGGACGCCTTCGAACATCAGCGAAATCGCGCCGTTGGCCAGCGGTCCATAGACAATGTAACTGTGACCGGTGACCCAGCCGACGTCGGCCGTGCACCAGAACACCTCGCCGTCGCGGTAATCGAACACCACCTTGAAGGTCATCGTCGCCTGCAGCAGGTAGCCAGCGGTGGTATGCAGCACCCCCTTGGGTTTGCCGGTACTGCCGGAGGTGTACAGGATGAACAAGGGGGCTTCGGCGTCCATCGGTTCGGGCGGGCAGTCGTCGCCGGCCTTTTCGGTCACTTCGTGATACCAGAGGTCGCGGCCATCGCTCCAGGCGACATCGCCACCGGTACGACGTACCACGAACACGCTGCTGACCGCAGGGCAGCTGCTCAGGGCCTTGTCGACGTTGTGCTTGAGCGGGATGCGTTTGCCGCCGCGTACGCCTTCGTCGGCGGTAATCACGGTGCGGCAGTCGGCATCGAGAATGCGGTCGCGCAGGGCATCCGGCGAGAAGCCGCCGAACACCACCGAGTGGATGGCACCGATGCGTGTGCAAGCGAGCATTGCATAGGCGGCCTCTGGAATCATCGGCATGTAGATGCACACCCGGTCGCCTTTGTGTACGCCTCTTGCCTTCAGCGCATTGGCCAGGCGGCAGACTTGGCGGTGCAGCTCGCGGTAGCTGATGGCCTTGGAGTCCTTGGGGTCGTCACCCTCCCACAGCAAAGCGGTTTGCTCGCCGCGCTGGGCCAGGTGACGATCGATGCAGTTGAAGCTGACGTTGAGCTGGGCACCGTCGAACCAGCGGGCCTTGCCGGTCTTCAGGTCGCATTGCTGCACGCTCGACCAGGGCTTGATCCAGTCCAGGCGTTTGGCCTGTTCGGCCCAGAAGGTGTCGGGGTCATCTACCGACTGGCGGTAGAGGCGGCGGTAGTCGTCGGGGGAGAGGCTGGCGGACTGGCTGACGGCCAGGGCCTGGGGAAACTGCTTGATATCGAACATGGCGGGTGGTCCTGCTCTTGTCGGAGGGACGGCAACGGCTATTCGATGGACAGTGTAGCTGGGAGTGGTGTTCAACCTGTTCCGGACCATTCGCGGGTGAACCCGCTCCCACAGGAGTGGCACAAAATTCAAGGATTGTGCAGTCCCTGTGGGAGCGGGTTTATCGAGGCGTCGAACCGCCGCGAAGAGGCCGGGACAGGCGTCGGATCAGCCGCGGTGACGGCCGCGGAAGTAGTTGATCAGGCCTTGGGTGGAGCCATCTTCGGCGCTGTCTTCGAGGCTGCCCACAAGACGTTGGTAAACACCTTTGCCCAGCTCCTTGCCCAACTCAACGCCCCACTGGTCAAAGGCGTTGATGCCCCAGACCACGCTTTGCACGAACACCTTGTGCTCGTACATCGCCACCAGTGCGCCCAGGCGGCGCGGGCTGATGCGTTCGACCACCAGGGTGTTGCTCGGACGATTGCCCGGAATCACCTTGTGCGGCGCGAGCTTTTCGATGTCCGCATCGTTCAGGCCCTTCTGGCGCAGTTCGGCTTCGGCTTCTTCGCGGGTCTTGCCGAGCATCAGCGCCTGGCTCTGCGACAGGCAGTTGGCGTACAGCCACTGATGGTGGTCCGCCACCGGGTTGAAGCTGACCACTGGCACGATGAAGTCAGCCGGGATCAGCTGGGTGCCCTGGTGCAGCAACTGGTGGTAGGCATGCTGGCCGTTGCAGCCGACGCCGCCCCAGATCACCGGACCGGTATCGGTCTTCACCGGGGTGCCATCCTGCAGCACGCTCTTGCCGTTGGACTCCATGTCCAGCTGCTGCAGGTGCTTGGTGATGTTACGCAGGTAATGGTCGTACGGCAGGATCGCGTGGCTGCTGGCGCCCCAGAAGTTGCCATACCAGACGCCCAGCAAGGCCAGCAACACCGGCATGTTCTTGTCGAACGGCGCGGTCTGGAAGTGCTGGTCCATGGTGTAGGCACCCGACAGCAATTCCTTGAAGTTGGCGGTCCCGATGGCCAACGCGATCGGCAGGCCGATGGCCGACCACAGCGAGTAGCGCCCGCCTACCCAGTCCCACATCGGGAAGATGTTCTCTTCACGCATGCCGAAGGCCACGGCAGCGGCCTTGTTGCTGGAAACCGCGATGAAGTGGCGGTACAGCTCGGCTTCCGAGCCGCCTTGAGCAAGGTACCAGGTGCGCGCCGCCGTCGCATTCTTCAGGGTCTCGAGGGTGTTGAACGACTTCGACGAGACGATGAACAGCGTAGTTTCGGCGCGCAGGTTGGCCGACAGTTCGTGGAACTCGCTGCCGTCGATATTGGCCAGGTAATGGCAACGCACGCCGCGCTGGGCGTAAGGCAGCAAGGCTTCAGAGACCAGCTCGGGGCCCAGGAACGAGCCACCGATGCCGATGTTGACCACATCGGTGATCGGCTTTTCGCTGTAGCCGCGCCACAGGCCGTCATGGATTCGCCCGACCAGCTCGGTAATCTGGTTGAGTACCTTGTGTACTTCCGGCATCACGTTGACACCGTTGACGTTGAGCTTGTCGCCGACCGGGCGGCGCAGCGCAGTGTGCAGCACCGGACGCCCTTCCGAGGCGTTGATGATCTCGCCGCTGAACATCGACTTGATCGCGTCCTGCAGGCCAACTTGTTCGGCCAGGGCTACCAGAAGACTACGGGTTTCGTCGGTGATCAGGTTTTTCGAATAGTCGAGGAACAGCCCGCAGCTGCTCAGGGAGAACTGGTCGAAGCGCTTGGCGTCGGCGGCAAAGGCTTCGCGCATGCTGAAGCCTTGCATGGCGTCGCGGTGTGTTTGCAGGGCCTGCCAGGCAGGCAGGGCCGTAACATCGTGGGGTGTACGGTAATACGCCATTGCGCGGAATTCCTTGGTGCGAGATGTGCCTTGGACAGGGCAGTCATTGCCGGGTTCAGACTGGCCACATTATAGGCAAAGGCCGTGCGCAGGGAATGGGTACCACAGGGAATTTGGGGCTGCGAGGCAGCCCCGGAAGGTTACGCGGTCTTCTCGTCCAGATGCAGATACAGATTGTCGATCAACCGGGTGTTACCCAAGTAAGCAGCAACCAGAATCACCAGGTCCCGGTCACCGAACGCTGCCGGGCGCAGGTTCAGCGCATGGCGCACTTCCAGATAATCCGGGCGCAGGCCGGCAGCGCTCAGCTGCGCCTTGCCTTGCTCGATCAACGCCGCGAAATCCACCTGGCCGCGGCCAAGCGCATCGCCGATCTGCTGCAGTGTGCGATACACCACCGGGGCCGTGGCGCGTTGCTCAGGCGTCAGGTAACCGTTGCGTGAAGACAGCGCCAGGCCATCTTCGGCGCGCACGGTCGGCTCACCGATGATCTGGATCGGCATGTTCAGGTCGCGCACCATGGCGCGGATAACCGCCAGTTGCTGATAGTCCTTTTCGCCAAACACGGCCAGGTCAGGCTGGACCATATTGAACAGCTTGCTGACCACGGTCGCCACGCCTTCGAAATGCCCTGGGCGGCTGGCACCGCAAAGGCCTTCGGACAGGTTGGGCACGCTGACTCGGGTTTGCGCGTTCATGCCGTCCGGGTACATCTCTTCCACGGTGGGCGCGAACAGCAGGTTGCAACCAGCCTGCAGCAGGCGCTCCTGATCGGCGGCGAGGGTGCGCGGGTATTTGTCGAGGTCTTCGTTGGCACCGAACTGCAAGGGGTTGACGAAGATGCTGGCGACCACGAAATCGGCACGCTGGGCGGCCTTGGTCACCAGCGCGGCATGGCCGCTGTGCAGGTTGCCCATGGTCGGCACGAAGCCGATGCGCTTGCCTTCGCCGCGTGCACGGGCGACGGCGGCACGCAGTTCGCGGACGGTCTTGACTGTGTTCATGCGCTGAATCCGTGTTCGGCAGCGGGGAAGGCAACGTCCTTGACGGCCTTGACGTAGGCGGTGAGGGCGCTCTGGATGTCAGGCTGTCCTTCCATGAAGTTCTTCACGAACTTCGGCACCCGGCCACTGAGCGACAGGCCGAGCATGTCGTGCAGGACCAATACCTGGCCATCGGTGGCGCTACCGGCACCGATGCCGATCACCGGAATGCTCACTGCCTGGGTGATTTCTGCGGCCAGTTCGCTCGGTACGCATTCGAGCAGCAGCATCGCCGCGCCGGCTTGCTCCAGCGCAATGGCGTCGGCGCGCATCTGCCGGGCTTGCGCTTCCTGACGGCCTTGGACCTTGTAACCGCCCAGGACGTTGACGGTCTGCGGCGTCAGGCCCATGTGCGCGCACACTGGCACGCCGCGTTCGGCCAGCAGGCGGATGGTTTCGGCCAGCCAGGCGGCGCCCTCGAGCTTGATCATGTGGGCGCCGGCCTGCATCAGCGTGGCGCAGTTGGCAAAGGCCTGCTCGGGAGTGGCGTGGGCCATGAACGGCAGGTCGGCGAGGATCAGCGCGCCATCATTGCCGCGTTTGACGCAGGCGGTGTGGTAGGCCATCTCTGCGGTGGTGACGGGCAGCGTGCTGTCATGGCCCTGCAGGACCATGCCCAGGGAGTCGCCCACCAGCAACACATCGACGCCAGCCTGGCTGCAGGCCTTGGCGAAGGTTGCATCGTAGCAGGTCAGCATGGTGATCTTTTCACCCTTGGCCTTGAGGCCGTGCAGGGTGGTCAGGGTTACTTCAGGCATGTAGGAAAATCCTCGTTCAGGCGCTGTGAAAAACGACTGCATACAACGCGTGTAGTCATCTTCCGGAGCGGCACATCATCGCGCGTGATGTTCGGGCACAGGTCCGTCCGGGCCTAAATACGGGTATGCGGCACTTTGGTGCCACACGGGACGCCTATAGTCGTGAGCGAGGTGGGGGAAGTCAATCACCCTGTTACCGCATTGTTACTAACAGGGTGTTACTGGCGTTACCGTGCCTGGGTGACTATCTCAAACGCCCGGTTTACAGGCGTTCCAGGCCGACGAACGGGCAGGCTTCGAGCAGTTCGGCGAGGGCGCGGCCATCGGCCAGGCAGAAGTCGTCTGCCACCAGCTCGGCCAAGGGGTACAGCACGAAGGGGCGCGCATGCATGTGGTAGTGCGGCACCTGCAGGCGTGGCAGATCGATGACCTGGTCGCCGAACAGCAGGATATCCAGGTCGAGGGTGCGCGGGCCCCAGCGTTCCTTGCGCACGCGGCCCTGGTCGTTCTCGATGGTTTGCAGGGCGTCGAGCAGTTCCAGCGGTGCCAGGGTGGTGTCGAGGGCGGCTACCGCGTTGGTGTAACGCGGTTGGCCGGGCAACAGCGAGTCGCTGGTGTACAGCGCCGAAGCGCCCGCCAGGCGGCTGTCGGCAATCTGGTCGAGCGCCTGCAGGGCGCTGCGCAGTTGTTCTGCGGGGGCGTCCAGATTGCTGCCGAGGCCGATGAAGGCGCGCGTGGTCACTCGAACGCCTCGTCACCACCGCTGCGCTTGCGCTTGCCGCCACTGCGCTTGCGTTTGCGCGGGCCGGCAGCAGCGCCTTCGTCACGGCTGCCAAGCTCACGGATCATCTCGCGGCGCTCGCTGTCATTGGCATCCTGGTAATCGGTCCACCACTGCCCCAGATCGTCGGTTTCCTCGCCGGCGCTTTCGCGCAGCAGCAGGAAGTCGTAACCGGCACGGAAGCGTGGGTTGTCGAGCAGCAGGTCGGCGCGCTTGCCACTGCGGCGCGGCAGGCGTTCCTGCATGTCCCAGATCTCGCGGATGGGGAGGGTGAAGCGTTTCGGAATGGCGATGCGTGCACACTGCTCGGCGATCAGGTCGTGGGCTGCGCCGTTCATGGCCGGAATCGGCGGCACGCCTTGGCTCTGCAGGTGCAGTACACGGCTTGGCAGGGCTGGCCAGAGCAGGGCGGCGAACAGGAAGGCCGGGGTGACCGGCTTGCCCTGCTTGACGCGCAGATCGGTGTTGTTCAGCGCCTGGCTGATCAGGGTATGGGTGTAGGTCGGACGCTCTTCCAGTGCATGGGCACTGGCCGGGAACAGTGGTTCGAACAGCTCCAGGTCGACCAGCATCTCGAAGGCGATGGCCCCTTGGCCGGAGAGGAACAGCTTGAGGCATTCCTCGAACAGGCGTGCGGGCGGAATCTCGCGCAGCAGCGGGGCCAGTTTGCGGATCGGCTGGAAGGTGTGCTTCTCGATACCGAAGTCCAGCTTGGCGGCAAAGCGCACTGCGCGCAGCATGCGCACCGGGTCTTCCTGGTAGCGGTGGGTCGGGTCGCCGATCAGACGCAACAGACGGTTGCGGATGTCATGCACGCCATTGGCGTAGTCGAGAATGCGCTCACTGACCGGATCGTAGTACAGGGCGTTGATGGTGAAATCGCGGCGCTGCGCGTCTTCTTCCAAGGTGCCGTACACGTTGTCACGCAGGATGCGACCGCTGGCGTTGTGGGACGAACGGTGGCTGTCACCCTGGTCGTCTTCGGAGTGGGGCGCACGGAAGGTGGCGACTTCGATGATCTCACGGCCGAAATGCACGTGGACCAGCTTGAAGCGCCGACCAATGATGCGCGCGTTGCGGAACTCGGCACGGACCTGCTCGGGCGTGGCGCTGGTGGCGACGTCGAAGTCCTTGGGCGTGATGCCCAGCATCAGGTCGCGGACGCAGCCACCAACCAGATATGCCTGGTAGCCCGCACTCTGCAGGCGCTCGACGATGTTCACCGCGTGGCGGCTGAACTGGTGGCGCTGCAACGAGTGTTGGCTCTTGTTGATCACCTCAGGCGTGGTGCGCCGGTGGTGCTGGCCCGGTACGGGAGGGCGGAACGACTGGAACAGCTTCTTCAGCATGGGATGCACTGTTTGAAGGAATGTTCGGCCAAGAATAGGAGAATGGCCGCATGATGGGCGGGGATTCTAGCATTTACTCGGGGAATGGTGTAGGCGGTAGCAGGAGACCCTGCCGAAGGGGGAGAACGACAAGGGGAGCCTAAGCTCCCCAAGAAGTCGTTGCGTGCTCTTATTGTTTTTTTACTGGGCTTCTTGTTTTTGTTGAGTGCCCTGTCCACAAATCTCGAAGCTTGTGGACGACCCCCAATCCAGGGGTAAAGAGCAAACGGATTGCTTTGGTCGCTGATGTCACGTTGATCCTTCGATCCAACCAGTTCAGGCGCTGCTTTTGAGTGCAGTTTTTGTTGTTCTCTGCCTGGTCGTGGGGCAAGCCCCAAACACGCATCCTCTCCAAAAGAATCAGTTAGCTGCGCCTCCGCCGTCTTGTTTTTATTGTGCGTGAGCCGTTTCGTCTTGTTCTTATTCTGAGTTGCTGTGCTTGTTATTGTTCTTGTACCAGACATATAGCAGGTGCCGTGCCAACTTTTGAAAACCCAGTAAAATCAAGGGGTTGAGCGGATTCGGCAGATTTCGGCAGGTCAAAAATGCAGGGTTTTCGTTACCGTACGCCTCGGGAACTGTTACGCCGGAAAGGTTGGGTAACAGATTCGTGCGGGAACGGGGGTGTTACCGGCTAGAGGGGCTTTGGCTTTGCCGTCCCCTTCGCGGGCTTGCCCGCGAAGGGGACGGCAAGGCCGATGAGGATCTGGGTCAGTTATCGCTGGTCGCGTTGCTCTTGCGCCGCGGGATACCCAGGCGCTGGCGCCGTTCCCACAGGCACTTGCGGCTGACCCCGAGCTTGCGTGCCAGCTCGGTCTCGGTCATGTGGTCCTGGTGCTCGAGCACGAAGTGCTGGAAGTAATCCTCCAGCGACAGGTCCTCGGTCGGCTCATGGCTGGCACTGCTGGCGCTGGCCGCGACCAGGGCATTGTCGAGGATGTCATCCTCCTCGAGGTCGCTCAGCTCGATGTCGATGCCCAGCATGTCGGCGGAAATTTCCGCACTCTCGCTAAGGATTACCGCACGCTCCACGGCGTTTTCCAGTTCGCGCACGTTGCCCGGCCAGCTGTAGTGACGAATGGCTTGCTCGGCCTCGGTCGAGAAGTGCAGGTCGTCACGCCCGATGCGCGCACTCTGGCGGGCGAGGAAGGCATTGGCGATCTCGTTGACGTCACTGCCGCGCTCGCGCAGGGCCGGCAACTTCAAGGCGATCACGTGCAGGCGGTAATAAAGGTCTTCGCGGAACTGCCCGGCCTTGGCCAGGTTCTTCAGGTCGCGGTGGGTCGCGGCGATCAGGCGAACGTCGACTTTTTGCGACTGTACCGAACCGACCCGGCGAATCTCGCCTTCCTGCAGCACGCGCAGAAGGCGTGCCTGCGCTTCGAGCGGCAGCTCACCGATTTCGTCGAGGAACAATGTGCCACCGTCGGCGGCTTCTACCAGGCCGGCACGGCCGGCACTGGCGCCAGTGAATGCCCCTTTTTCATGGCCGAACAGTTCCGATTCGATGAGGGTCTCCGGAATGGCCGCGCAGTTCACCGAAATCATCGGCGCCTTGGCGCGCCGTGACAGGTTATGCAGGGCGCGGGCGACCAGCTCTTTGCCGGTGCCCGACTCACCCTGGATCAGCACATTGGAGTCGGTGGGTGCCACCTTGCGGATCTTGCTGTACATGTCCTGCATGGGCGGGCACGAACCGATGATGCCGATCTCGCCATTGGCGGCGGCACCTTTGTCGGCTGGCGCGGCCTTGCCGTTGGCCCGTGGCTCGGCGGCCGGGGCCGGCGCGGCTGCCGGCGCGTTCTGGCGGTCGCGCAGGATGCGCGCCACTGCCTGAAGCATTTCATCGTGGTCGAAGGGTTTGGCGATGTAGTCCACCGCGCCCATCTTCATCGAGTCCACCGCCGAGCGCAGGCTGGCGTAGCTGGTCATGATCAGCACCGGGGTGCCCTGGCCAAGCTTGATCAGCTCGGTGCCCGGGGCGCCCGGCAGGCGCAGGTCGCTGACGATCAGGTCGAAGGTGGCAATGCTGAAGCGTTCCTGGGCTTCCTGCACCGAGCCGGCTTCGCTGACCTGGTACTGATTGCGTTCGAGCAGCCGACGCAGGGCCGAGCGGATGATGGTTTCGTCTTCGACGATCAGAATGTGCGGCATTGATTCAATTCTCTCGACGGTCTCGAATTTCAGGGGACGTCGCTACGACATGCCGGGGCAGGGTCACGCGGATCCGGGTGCCACGTTGCCGTTCGATATCGGCCGGGCTGTCGATGGTGATTTGCCCATAATGCTCTTCCACGATGGAATAGACCAGAGCGAGCCCCAGTCCGGTTCCTTCGCCCGGGTCCTTGGTGGTGAAGAACGGTTCGAACAGGCGGTCCATGATGTTCTTCGGGATCCCGCTGCCTTCGTCCTCGACGATAAGGTCGACGGTGTGCTCGCTGACTTCGCTGCGCACCCGCACGGCGCTGCCAGGCGGCGAGGCGTCGCGGGCATTGGACAGCAGGTTGATCAGCACCTGGGCGAGGCGCTGCGGATCGCCCTCGGCCCAATGGTCCGGGTCGCAGAGATTGAAGAACTGTACTTCGAAGTTGCGCCGGTTCAACGCCAGCAGACCGATGGCGTCTTGTGCCACCTCGGCCAGGCATACCGGCTCTTCACTGTTCTGATGGCTGCCGCCGGCGTGGGCGAAGCTCATCAGCGACTGGACGATGCGCGACACGCGCTTGGTCTGCTCGAGGATCTGGCTGGACAGCTCGATGATTTCCCCATCGCCTTCACGCTCCTCGCGCAGGTTCTGCGCCAGGCAGGCGATGCCGGTAATCGGGTTGCCGATTTCATGGGCCACGCCAGCGGCCAGGCGGCCGATGCTGGCCAGGCGCTCGGAATGCACCAGTTTGTCTTCCAGGGCCTGGGTTTCGGTGAGGTCCTCGACCAGCAGCACCAGGCCGCTGTTGCCGGGCGCCAGGGGCTCGTCGATGGCCGCCTTGTGCAGGTTCAGCCAGCGCGGTTGACCGTCCAGAGCGAGGCGCTGCTTGTGCAAATGTTCGTCGGGCACGTTGATGAAGCCCTGCAGCAGGCCGCGCCAGGGTTCGCTGATGGTCACCAGGCGCGAACCGACCACATGCTTGGCGGCGATGCCGGTCAGCTCTTCCATGGCCTTGTTCCACATCAGGATTTCCTGGTCCTTGGCCAGCGAGCAGACGCCCATGGGCAGCTCTTGCAGGGTCTGGCGGTGGTAGCGGCGCAAGGCGTCCAGTTCGGCGGCAAGGCCGGTAAGCCGCGAGTGGTAGTCTTCCAGGCGGCTCTCGATGAAGTGGATGTCCTCGGTGACGTAGTTTTCGTTACCGGATTTGTACGGCAGGAAGGTCTCGACCATGTCCTGCGCGACGCTTGGCCCCATCAGGCCCGAGAGGTTGGCCTCGATGCGGTCACGCAGGCGGCGCAAGGCATAGGGGCGGCGTTCGTCGAACGGCAGGTAGAGGTCGCGCAGGGCCTGTTCGACTTCCTTCTGCGCCGCCTTGGCGCCGAGTGGTTTGGCCAGTTGGGTGGCGAATTCCTGCGGCGATGCGGCGTGCAGCTCGCGGCGCTGCGGCCGGCGCACGTTGTCCACGGCGCAGGCTTCGGCGGCGCTGACTTCCTCAGTGCTGGCATGGGTGAACAACGAAATCAGCGTGAACAGCAGGACATTGGCCGCCAGCGAGGCAATGGCCGCCATGTGCCAGCTGGTGTCGTCGAGCACATAGATCATGTCCAGCAGCGGGATATAGAAGCCCTGCAGGTTACCCAGCAGCGGCAGCAGCATGGTCACCAGCCACACCACGGTCCCGGCGAGCAGCCCGGCGATGAAGCCGCGGCGGTTGGCGGTCGGCCAGTACAGCACCGACAGCACCCCTGGCAGGAACTGCAGGGTAGCGACGAAGGCTACGATGCCCAGGTTGGCCAGGCTCTGGTGGTTGTTCTGGGTGAGGTAGAAGACGAAGCCGGCAGTGATGATGGCGACGATCAGCGCCCGACGGGTCCACTTCAGCCAGCGGTAGATATTGCCTTCGGCCGGCGGCTGGTAAAGCGGCAGTACCAGGTGGTTGAGGGCCATGCCCGACAACGCCAGCGTGGTGACGATGATCAGCCCGCTGGCGGACGCTAGCCCGCCAACGTAGGCCAGCAGAGCCAGCGCCTGGTTGTTGGCGGCGATCCCTAGGCCCAGGGTGAAGTACTCGGGGTTGGTGCTGGCGCCCAGGCGCAGGCCGGCCCACAGCACCAGCGGCACGGCCAGGCTCATCAGCAGCAGGAACAGCGGCAGGCCCCAGCTGGCGCTGACCAGCGAGCGTGGGTTGAGGTTTTCGGTGAAGGCCATGTGGTACATGTGCGGCATGACGATGGCCGAGGCGAAGAACACCAGCAGCAGGGTGCGCCATGGGCCTTCCTGCAAGGGGGTGTGCAATGCTGCCAGTGCAGTCTGGTTCTGCAGCAGCCACACTTCCAGTTGGTGCGGCCCGCCGAACACACCATACAGCGCATACAGGCCGATGCCGCCCAGGGCCAGCAGTTTGATCACCGATTCGAAGGCGATGGCGAACACCAGGCCTTCGTGTTTCTCACGGGTGGCGATATGGCGCGAGCCGAAGAAGATGGTGAACAGGATGATCAGCGCACAGAAGGCAAAGGCTACCCGGGCCTTGACCGGTTCCCCGGTGAGGATGCTGATCGAGTCGGCCACGGCCTGGATCTGCAGGGCAAGCAAGGGCAGCACGCCGATCAGCATGATGAGGGTGGTCAGCGCGCCGGCCCAGGTGCTGCGAAAACGGAACGCCAGCAGGTCGGCCAATGACGACAACTGGTAGGTGCGGGTGATCTTGAGGATCGGGTAGAGCAGCACCGGGGCCAGCAGGAACGCACCGGACACCCCCAGGTAACAGGCGAGGAAGCCGTAGCCATATTGATAGGCCAGGCCCACCGAACCATAGAAGGCCCAGGCACTGGCGTAGACGCCCAGCGACAGGATGTAGGTCAGCGGGTGGCGAATGATGGAGCGCGGGATCAGCCCGCGCTCGCTGATCCAGGCCACGCCGAACAGCACCAGAAGGTACGCGGCGCTGATCAGGATCATCTGGGTCAGGCTAAAGCTCATCGGCATCTCGTTGGCTCTGCAGGATGAAGGTGACGACGATCAGGATCAGCCAGAGCAGGTAGGGGCGGTACCAGGCACCGGTCGGTTCGATCCACCAGTCCATGATGGCCGGGGAGAACAGGTAGATCCCCACGACCAGAAGCAGGACCAAACGATAGATGTACATGCTGGCCTCGATGGTTGGGCGCTGCGGGCTTGGAGTTATTATTGGCGCAATTGACTGTGGCGATGCTAGCGGTAATCCATAGGGTTCGCCAAGAGTTTGAATTTATTACGCTTTTGAATTTGAGCGGTATCTGCCTGTGCTGTCCTTTTCGCGGGTGAACCCGCGAAGAGGCCATGCCTGCTTCAGTGCAAATCAGCCTCTGGCACCGTCAACTGCCGGGCAATGGCTTCTGGTCGCCACTGCTCGCGTGCTACCGCCAGCACTTCGGCGGGTGTTGCCAGCAGCAGTTCGGCATCGGTGTCCTGTCCCAGCGCCCGCAACGCGCGCAGCAGCAGAGGTGTCGCCTGCTCCGCCTGCAGCGGCGGCGAACGATAGGACTTGCCCAGCTTGTGCCCGTCAGGCTGCACGATCAGTGGAATGTGCAGATAGCGCGGTTGCGAAAACCCCAGCAACTCCTGCAGGTACAGTTGGCGCGGCGTGTTGTCGAGCAGGTCGGCCCCGCGCACGATATCGGTGATGCCTTGCCAGGCATCGTCCAGCACCACCGCCAATTGGTAGGCATAGAGCCCATCGCGTCGCTGGATGATGAAGTCGCCCACCTCGCGGCCAAGGTGCTGCTGGAATTCGCCTTGCACCCGGTCGCTGAAGCGGTAGATCAGTTCGGGGACCCGCAGTCGGATCGCCGCGCCTTCACGGGCATGCCCCGCGTTGCGGCAATAGCCGGGGTAAATGCCGTTGTGCCCCTCCAGCTGCTTGCGCGAGCAGGTGCAGGCGTAGGCCAGGCCCATGCTGAACAGGCGGTCGACCACGGCGGCATAGGCTTCGTGACGCTGGCTTTGATAAACCACTTGGCCATCCCATTCCAGGCCATAGCGTTCGAGGGTCTGCAGGATCGCGTCGCGGGCCCCGGGCATTTCCCGGGGCGGGTCGGT
The DNA here is from genome assembly GCF_050280885.1 of Pseudomonas sp. NPDC086566. Taxonomy (NCBI): domain Bacteria; kingdom Pseudomonadati; phylum Pseudomonadota; class Gammaproteobacteria; order Pseudomonadales; family Pseudomonadaceae; genus Pseudomonas; species Pseudomonas sp. NPDC086566. The sequence continues at coordinate 19,197 of NZ_JBNNWD010000010.1, read as the reverse complement.
GTCTTCCATGCGTAGCAGCCAGCGACCACCCGCCGCGCGGGCGTCAAGCCAGGAGGCAAGAGCGGCGACCAGCGAGCCGAAGTGCAGGAAGCCGCTTGGGGTGGGGGCGAAGCGTCCGATGTAACGGGAGTCTTTCATGGCATTGCCGGGCATATAAATGAAACGGGGCGCATGATGCGCCCCGTTCGGATGGGAGAAGTGTCAGCCTTTGCCGACGGTCTTTTCCTTTTTCTCCGCGATTTCCTTGCAGTCGAAGCACAGGTCCGCGGTAGGGCGGGCTTCCAGGCGGCGCAGGCCGATCTCGATGCCACACGATTCGCACCAGCCGTATTCTTCGTCCTGGATCTTCTGCAAGGTCTTGTCGATCTTCTTGATCAGCTTGCGCTCGCGGTCGCGGTTACGCAGCTCCAGGGCAAATTCTTCTTCCTGGCTGGCGCGGTCGGCCGGGTCGGGGAAGTTCGCAGCTTCGTCCTTCATGTGGTCTACGGTGCGGTCGACACTCTGCATGAGCTCGCTTTTCCAAGCATTGAGCAGCTTGGTGAAGTGATCCCTCATGCGGTCGTCCATGTAATCTTCGCCCGTGCCCTCTTGATAGGGCGCGACACCGTACATGGTCTGACCGGTTTTTTGCTTTTCTACGGTGGACATGAATAGACCGCCTCTCACTCATCTGATCCAATGCGCAGGCTGCTCCATCTCCGGCACCCGCCGGCCCTGCGACTGCGAGCCGCCGAACTTACCAGATAGATCGGGGGTTGCGCTAGCCCGCCCGATCCTAGGTGTTGACCGCAGCGCGCGGCGCACGTTCGGTGCGTTGCAAAGGTAGAATCCACAGTTTAGACCCAATTGAGAGAAGGTCATGGCCCACCCCTACAGTGCGCGCAGCCGCGCCATCGAACCCTTCCACGTCATGGCGTTGCTGGCGCGGGCCAACGAGCTGCAAGCAGCAGGCCATGACGTGATCCACCTTGAAATCGGCGAGCCGGACTTCACCACCGCCGCACCGATCGTCGCTGCCGGCCAGGCCGCGTTGGCCGCCGGGCATACCCGCTATACCGCCGCCCGTGGCCTGCCAGCGCTGCGCGAAGCCATCGCCGGTTTCTATGGCCAACGTTATGGTCTGCAGATCGACCCCGAGCGGATTCTCGTCACGCCGGGCGGCTCCGGGGCGCTGCTGCTGGCCAGCAGCCTGTTGGTCGACCCCGGCAAGCACTGGCTGCTGGCTGACCCGGGTTACCCGTGCAACCGGCACTTCCTGCGCCTGGTCGAAGGCGGCGCGCAGCTGGTGCCAGTCGGGCCAGAGGTCAACTACCAGCTGACCGCCGACCTGGTCGAGCGTTACTGGGACAAGGACAGCGTCGGCGCCCTGGTCGCCTCGCCAGCCAACCCGACGGGCACCGTGCTGGGCCGCGACGAGCTGGCCAGCCTGTCCAAGGCCACCCGTGAGCGCCATGGTCATCTCGTGGTGGACGAGATCTACCACGGCCTGACCTACGGCATGGACGCGCCGAGCGTGCTGGAAGTGGATGATTCGGCGTTTGTCCTTAATAGTTTTTCCAAGTATTTCGGCATGACCGGCTGGCGGCTCGGCTGGCTGGTGGCCCCGCCCAATGCCGTGGCCGATCTGGAGAAGCTGGCGCAGAACCTCTACATCAGTGCACCGAGCATGGCCCAGCATGCAGCGTTGGCCTGTTTCCAGCCGGAAACACTGGCGATTTTCGAAGCGCGTCGCGCCGAATTCGCCCGTCGCCGCGACTACCTGTTGCCGGCCCTGCGTGAACTGGGCTTCCGCATTGCCGTCGAGCCGCAGGGCGCGTTCTACCTGTATGCCGATATCAGCGCGTTCGGTGGCGATGCCTTTGCGTTCTGTCAGCACTTCCTCGAAACCGAGCATCTGGCTTTCACCCCTGGCCTGGACTTCGGTCGCCATTTGGCCGGCCACCATGTGCGGTTTGCCTATACCCAGGGCCTGCCACGCCTGGAACAGGCGGTCGAGCGCATCGCCCGCGGGCTGCGGAGCTGGCAAGGCTGAATGGTGTTCTTTCCTCCACTTGAACAAGGGCGCCTGCTGCGTCGCTACAAGCGCTTCCTGGCCGACATCGAATTGGCCAGTGGCGAGCAACTGACCATCCACTGCCCGAACACCGGTTCCATGCTCAATTGCATGCGCGAAGGCGGGCAGGTGTGGTTCAGCCGCTCCAACGACCCCAAGCGCAAACTGCCAGGCACCTGGGAAATCAGCGAAACGCCCCAGGGCCGCCTGGCTTGCATCAACACCGGGCGCGCCAATGCGCTGGTCGAGGAGGCGCTGCGTGCCGGAATGATCCACGAGCTGGCCGGGTTTACCGCGCTGAAACGTGAGGTCGCTTACGGCGAAGAACGCAGCCGGGTGGATTTTCGCCTGGAATTTGCCGACGGGCCGGCCTATGTCGAGGTCAAGAGCGTGACCCTGGGTTACCCGGATACCGCCGTGGCGGCGTTCCCGGATGCCGTGACCCAGCGTGGCGCCAAGCACCTGCGCGAGCTGGGGGCCCTGGCCCGCCAGGGCATTCGTGCGGTGCAGCTGTACTGCGTGAACCTTACCGGCGTCGAGGCGGTGCGCCCTGCCCATGAGATCGACTTCGCTTATGCCGACGCCTTGCGCGCTGCAGTGGCGGACGGGGTCGAGGTGCTGGCCTACGGCGTTCGCCTGGACAGCGAGCAAATCGTCATCGACCGCCCGCTGCCGGTGCTGCTGAGCCCCTGAGCCATATGCCCTGGCTGTCCTCATGGCAGTCCAGGGCCTGCAGCATTTCGCCTTCGCAGGGGCCTGCCACGCATTCACCACTCTCCATCAGAAACAGCGCGCCATGATGGGCACAGTGGATCAGGCAGGCACTGTCGTCGAGAAAGGCATGTTGTGCCCAGTTCAGCGGGATGCCGCGGTGAGGGCAGCGGTTGCGGTACAGGTAGACCTGGCCTTGACGGCGCACGCCGAACAGGTCGATGCCGTCTACGCTGAAGGCGCGGCTGTGGCCCTCGGCCAGGGCCTCGGAAGGACAAAGAAAATGCATTGCAGGGAAGGCTCGTGAAACAAAGTGATGGCTTGACGCCTCAATGCGAATAATTATCAAATTTACCGCATTTGCTGCGTCAGCCGTATATGGTGCGCAGTTCCGCCGCCCGCCACAAGGCGTACGGCCCGCCTTCAGAAGGAATCCGATGATGCGCCGTCCCGCTGGCTTGCTCGCCCTGTGCGTAGTTTTCATTGCTTGCACCCAGGCCTTGGCCGCCGAAATGCCGCAGCGCTGGGTCAGCGCGGGCGGGGCGTTGAGCGAGTGGATCAGTGAACTGGGTGGCGAGCCACGTCTGGTGGGCGTCGATACCACCAGCCAGCACCCCGCATCGCTGAAGGCCTTGCCCAGTGTCGGTTATCAGCGGCAGTTGTCGGCCGAGGGCATTCTCAGCCTGCGCCCGGATGTGCTGGTGGGCACCGAAGAAATGGGGCCGCCGCCTGTGCTGGCCCAGGTGCGCAAAGCGGGGGTACGGGTCGAGTTGTTCTCCAGCCAGGCTGATCTGGCTACCGTGGACGAGAACCTCAGGCATCTGGGGGCCTTGCTGGGCGCTGAGGAGAAAGCCGCACAGTTGGCGGCGAGCTACCACCAGCAACTCGAAGCGCTGCAATTGCAGGTCAGGCAGGCTCAGCAAAATCACAAGGCACCTGGTGTATTGCTGCTGGTTGGGCATGCTGGCGCCAAGCCGCTGATTGCCGGGCAGGGCACCGCGGGTGACTGGGTGCTGCGCCAGGCGGGGGCGCGCAACCTGGCCGTGCACCAAGGCTACAAGAACTTCTCCAACGAGGCGCTGGCGGCGCTCGACCCGGATGTTGTGGTGTTCTCTGATCGTGCGTTGAGCGGCGAGCAGGCGTTGCAGGCGCTGCTCAAGGAAAATCCGGCGCTGGCCGCTTCCCGAGCTGTGCGCGACAAGCGCCTGGTGTCGCTCGACCCGACATTGCTGGTGGGTGGCCTTGGCCCGCGCCTGCCAACCGCCTTGCAGGAACTGGCGACTGCGTTCTACCCGCCAAGCGCTGCCCAATGAAACAACGCATCCAGCCGCGAACGCTTTTTGTTTGCCTGACATTATTGTGTCTGCTGGCCATCTGGCTGTCGCTGGCCCTTGGGCCGGTCAGCCTGCCGTTAGGGGATACCTTGCGCGCCGGCCTGCGTTTGCTCGGGCTGCCAATTGCCGCTGACGGCCTGGAACAGGCAGACATGATCCTTGGCCAGATTCGCATGCCCCGTACGCTGCTGGGGTTGGCAGCGGGCGCTGTGCTGGCACTTTCCGGAGTGGCCATGCAGGGCCTGTTCCGCAACCCGTTGGCTGACCCCGGCCTGGTCGGTGTCGCCAGTGGCGCGGCGCTGGGGGCGGCGGTGGCGATTGTCGGCGGCAGCTGGTTAGGTGGGGTCCCGGAAGGGTTTGCCCCGTACCTGCTTTCGGCCTGCGCTTTCATCGGCGGGCTGGGCGTCACGGCGCTGGTGTACCGATTGGGACGGCGTGAGGGGCAGACCAACGTTGCCACGATGCTGCTGGCCGGCATTGCGCTGACAGCGCTGGGCGGCTCGGCGGTGGGGCTGTTTACCTACCTGGCCGATGACGCCACGCTGCGCACGCTGACCTTCTGGAATCTGGGCAGCCTCAATGGCGCCAGTTACGAGCGGCTCTGGCCTTTGTTGCTGATCACTGCGGGGGTGGCGCTCTGGCTGCCGCGCCGGGCTCAGGCACTCAATGCATTATTGCTCGGTGAATCGGAGGCGCGGCATCTGGGCATCGAAGTGGAGCGGCTCAAGCGCGAGCTGGTGTTCTGTACTGCTTTAGGGGTTGGCGCTGCAGTTGCCGCAGCGGGTCTGATCGGCTTCGTTGGGCTGGTGGTGCCACATCTGGTGCGGTTGCTGGCTGGCCCCGACCATAGGGTATTGTTGCCAGCCTCGCTGTTGGCCGGTGGGACCTTGCTCTTGTTTGCCGACCTGGTGGCGCGCTTGGCGTTGGCCCCGGCTGAATTGCCCATTGGTATCGTGACCGCATTCATCGGTGCCCCGTTCTTCCTGTTTTTGCTGGTTCGAGGGCGTAATTGATGCTCGAAGTGCAAAACCTGCATCTGCGCCGAGGCAGCAATGAAGTGCTGCATGACATCAATCTGCAGCTGGAGCCTGGGCAGGTGCTGGGCGTGCTGGGACCTAATGGCGCGGGTAAGAGCAGCCTGCTGGGGGCATTGTGCGGCGAGCTCACGCCAAGCCGCGGGCAGGTGACCCTGCAGGGTAAAGCCCTGGCTCAATGGCCGGGTCAGGATCGGGCACAGCGACTGGCGGTGCTGCCCCAGGTATCCAGACTGGGCTTCGCTTTCCGTGTCGAGGAGGTAGTCGGCATGGGGCGGCTGCCCCACCGCAGTGGTCGGCAGCGTGACCGGGAGATTGTCGAGGCAGCGTTGCGTGCCGCAGACGCCTGGCATCTGGTTGAGCGCAGTTACCTGGCGCTGTCCGGGGGGGAGCGTCAACGCGTGCACCTGGCACGGGTGCTGGCTCAGCTCTGGCCGGGTGAACAGGGGGCCACGCTGTTGCTCGACGAACCGACCTCCATGCTCGATCCTCTGCACCAGCATACGACGCTGGAAGCTGTACGCAGCTTTGCCGACCGTGGTGCAGCAGTGCTGGTGATCCTGCATGACCTCAACCTGGCTGCGCGCTACTGTGATCGTATCCTGCTCCTCGAAAGCGGCCGCTGCCATGCACTGGCCAACCCCCGGGAGGTGCTGACGCCTGCGTCACTCAAGGCCGTGTTCGGCATCGACGTGCTGGTGCAGGCGCACCCGGAACGGGGCCACCCGCTGATCATTACCCGCTAGGAGGCACTGCCCATGGGTCATCCTTTGCTGTGCGGTACGCTGCTGTGCCTGGCACTGGGTGGCTGTCAGGCCAACCTGCCGCCGTTGCCGGCCTGGCAGAGCAGCGAAGGGCGGGATAACGCCGAGCTGGGGCAGATCCACGATCTGGCCAGTGGGCAGGTGATCAGCCCCGAACAGCTGGTTGAGGGCCTGGCCGATGCGCCACGGGTGTTGATCGGCGAGAAGCATGACAACCCGGATCATCACGCCCTGGAGCTGTGGTTGATGCACGCGCTGCAGGTGCGCCGGGCGCAGGGCAGCCTGTTGCTGGAAATGCTGCAACCCGAGCAGCAGGCCGGCGTCGATGCGCTTGCCGGGCGAGCGCAACTGCCCCAGGACCTGCCCAAGGCCCTGGCTTGGGACGATGGCTGGGACTGGCAATCGTACGGCCCTATTGTGCGAGAGGCCTTGCAACACCCTGTGCCGCTGTTGGCGGCCAACTTGTCCCCCAGCGAGATGCGCCAGGCCTATCGACACCCTGCGGTTCTGTCGGGAACCCGGTCCACTGCACCTGGGGTACGGGCGGCACTGCTCGAACAGGTCAGGCAGGGGCATTGTGGCCTGCTACCGGAAAGCCAGCTACCAGCGATGCTGGCTGTGCAACAACAGCGGGATCGGCATATGGCCGAACGGCTGCTGGCGGCGCCGCAGCCGGCGTTGCTGTTGGCCGGTTCGTACCATGCGCGCAAGGACTTGGGGGTGCCTCTGCACCTCGCCGATCTGGGCGCCACGGGCGAGAGCAAAGTGGTGCTGCTGGCCGAAGTGGGCGAGCAGGTCGAAAGCGGGACGGCCGACTATGTCTGGTACACGGCGGCGATGCCAGAGCAGGACTACTGCGCGCAGTTGCGCCACTAGCCAGTACCCATCTGGTCGGGGCAAACCTGCTGGCAAAAAAAGACCCGGCAAAATGCCGGGTCAATAACCGTGATTAGCCTGATGAGGAGATAATCTGAGAGTCCGAACCAGGGGCTCTTAGCTTATCCAACCAGTCTCGCGACCAGTTGTGATAATCATAACGATTCTCATTTCAGCGTCAACACCCTTCTAACGTTTTTTTCAGATTTTTTTGCCGATAGGGCATTTCGCATCGAGTTGCTGGTTGAGCGCTTCCTTGCGTTCGGCTGGCAAATCGTTCCAGTGCATGTCCAGCAATGCACCTTCAATGGCGTACAACAGCACCTTCGACGCCCTGAAGCCTCGCGTTTTAACGGCCTGATAGGCGCCCACCGCGCCAAGCCGGCGCAAGTCCGAGGCGCTGTGGATACCAGCCGCATGCAACCACTGCGCAGAGGTCTTGCCAAGATTCTTCAGGTGCTGCAATTCATCGTTCATCGAGCCTCCTTGCGATGGCTGAACGGGTCTAGGGGATAAATCGCGAGCAGGTCAGAGAGGAGTGTAGCGGGGGTTGGAAAATGCGCGGCCTTTTGCCATCGGGGACGACGAGCTGACAGTGGCGGCCTTTACCGACCCCTTCGCGGGCACGCCCGCGAAGAGGCCGCTACAGAAGAACGGCGAACTTACAGGCCCGGCAGACGCTGGCGAATCTGGTCGATCACCTGGTCCATACCGCTGGCTTCCTGGGTATCGATGCGGGTGCTGTTTACCAGCTCCTGGGCATCCAGTGGCTCACGGCTGGCCTGCTGAGCCTTGACCACTTCAAGCGTGGCATCCGACGGGTCGCTGTTCTCGGCCTGGCGCTGTTCCAGCCAGCTGGCGATCACCGCTTCCGGGGCATGGCAGTCGAGGATCAGGAACGGCACGCCAGTCTCGTTGGCCACTGCTGCTGCGGCCTGGCGCTGTTCAGCCTTCAGGTAGGTGGCATCGAGCACCACCGGGAAACCGGCACGCAGGATCGTTGCCGCCAGCGCGTGCAGGCGCTGGTAGGTGGCCACGCTGGCATCCTGGTCATAGATCCCGGTAGCGAGTTGGCCGGCGTTCTGCGCCTGCTGTTCGCCGAACAGGCGCTTGCGCTCCACATCCGAACGCACGCGAACCGCGCCCAGCGCCTCGACCAGACGCATGGCTACGTGGCTCTTGCCCACAGCCGACACGCCATGGGTGATAGCAAGCAGGCGAGAAGGGATGGCGCTGTAGCTTTCTGCCAGGTTGGCGTAGTTGCGGTAGGTGCGCAGGGTCGTGGCGCGCTGCACGGCGTCGGCATCGGCCGACAGGCTGAACAGGGCGACCTTGGCCCGTACCAGCGCGCGGTAAGCCTTGTAGAAGTTCAGCAGTTCCAGGCCGGCATAGTCGCCGGTCAGCTCCAGGTACTGGCTGATGAAGCGGCGGGCCAGGCACTTGAGGCCACGGTCTTCCAGGTCCATGGCCAGGAAGCCGATGTCGGCGTAGACGTCGGTCAGGCGGAACGGCTCGTTGAACTCGATGCAGTCGAAGATCACCACCTTGCCGTCGATCAGGGTGGCGTTACCCAGGTGAATGTCACCGTGGCATTCGCGGATGAAGCCATTGGCCTTGCGTGCTTCAAGCAGGCCGTGCAGGCGCTTGAAGCTGTCTTGCGCCCAGGCCTGCAGGTTATCGAGTTGCTGCAGGTCGGCCTTGTCGCTGAGGAACGGGCGGATCTGCTCGAAGTTCTGCTCGACCGGAGCCATCACGCTTTCCGGGGTGCCCAGCGGATGCTCCGGCGACACTCTCGGTGCCTGCAGGTGGAATTCGGCAATCTGCCGGGCCATCTGGTCGATGTGGCTGGTATTCAGCTCGCCATTGGCCTGCAGGGTGTTGAGCATCTGGCCCTGGGGGAACTGTCGCATCTTCAATACATATTCGATCGCTTGACCTTCACCACCGATTTGCGGCGCTTCGGCACTGCCGGTGATTGGCAGGACTTCAAGGTACAGGCCATCGGTCAGGCGCTGGTTCAGGCGCAACTCTTCATTACAGAAGTGCTGGCGTTGGTCCAGGCTGGTGAAGTCGAGGAAGCCGAAGTTCATCGGCTTCTTGACCTTGTAAGCGTACTCGCCGGTGAGCAGGACCCAGGAGATGTGCGTCTCGATGAGCTGGAACCCGTCCACTGGGTGAGGGTACAGGGCAGGGTTCTGCAACGCGTTGATCAAGGCTTGGCTCACGGGAAATCCTTCCGGGGACAGGGAATTCGAAAGCGCCATTATGGTCAATGGTGCCGTCCCTGCCTACCGCCAGAGGGCGCCTGCCTACCCTTTATAAAGTGCGTATAATCCGCCGCCATGACTCGAACCCGAAATCCCCGTACCCCTCAGAAACGCCCGACCGGCCGCTCGCGCGCCTGGCTGGGCTGGGCCTTGAAGCTCAGCCTGGTCGGCCTGGTGATCGTTGCCGGCTTCGCGGTTTACCTTGATGCCATCGTTCAGGAGAAGTTCTCCGGCAAGCGCTGGACCATCCCGGCCAAGGTGTATGCCCGGCCGCTGGAGCTGTTCAGCGGTCAGAAACTGAGCAAGAACGACTTCCTCACCGAGCTCGATGCCCTTGGCTACCGGCGTGAAAGCGCGGCCAACGGCCCGGGCGCGGCGGCGGTCAACGGCAATACCGTCGACCTCAACACCCGTGGCTTCCAGTTCTACGAGGGCATGGAGCCTGCGCAGTTCGTGCGGGTGCGCTTCTCCGGCGACTATGTGGCAGACCTCGCCGGCGCCAACGGCAAGAAACTCGACGTGGTACGCCTGGAGCCGCTGATGATCGGCGGTATCTACCCGAAGAACCTCGAAGACCGCATCCTGATCAAGATCGATCAGGTGCCGCCATACCTGCTCGAAACCTTGGTAGCCACCGAGGACCGGGACTTCTACAGCCACTTCGGCGTGTCGCCCAAGTCCATCGCCCGGGCCATGTGGGTCAACACCTCGGCCGGTTCGATGCGCCAGGGCGGCAGTACCCTGACCCAGCAGCTGGTGAAGAACTTCTACCTGACCAGCGAGCGTAGCCTCACCCGTAAGCTGACTGAAGCGATGATGGCCGTACTGCTCGAGATGCATTACGACAAGCGCGAGATCCTCGAGGCCTATCTCAACGAAGTATTCGTCGGCCAGGATGGCCAGCGCGCCGTGCATGGCTTCGGCCTGGCCAGCCAATTCTTCTTCAGCCAGCCGCTGTCGGAGCTGAAACTGCACCAGATTGCCTTGCTGGTGGGCATGGTCAAGGGGCCGTCCTATTACAACCCGCGGCGTTACCCTGACCGTGCGCTGGCGCGGCGTAACCTGGTCCTCGATCTGGTGGCCGAGCAGGGCGTGGCCAGCCAGGCGGAAGTCGATGCGGCGAAGAAGATGCCGTTGGGCGTAACCAAGCGTGGCAGCCTTGCCGACAGCTCGTTCCCGGCCTTCCTCGACCTGGTCAAGCGCCAACTGCGCCAGGACTACCGTGACGAAGACCTGACCGAGGAAGGCCTGCGCATCTTCACCAGTTTCGACCCGATTTTGCAGATGAAGGCCGAAACCTCCATGGCTGAAACCTTCAAGCGCCTGGCGGGGCGCAAAGGTGCCGATGAGGTGGAGTCGGCGATGGTCGTGACCAACCCGGAAACCGGTGAAGTGCAGGCCCTGATCGGCAGCCGCCAGTCCGGCTTTGCAGGCTTCAACCGTGCCATCGACGCGGTGCGGCCGATCGGTTCGCTGGTCAAGCCGGCGGTCTACCTGACCGCGCTGGAGCAGCCAAGCAAGTACACCCTGACCAGCTGGGTGCAGGACGAACCGTTTTCGGTCAAAGGTGCCGACGGCCAGGTATGGCGCCCGCAAAACTATGACCGGCGCTCGCACGGTACGATCTATCTGTACCAGGGCCTGGCCAACTCGCTTAACCTGTCGACCGCCAAGCTCGGCCTGGAAGTCGGCGTGCCGAATGTGATCAAGACCATTGGCCGCCTGGGCGTCAATGTCGACTGGCCAGCCTTCCCGGCGATGTTGCTGGGCGCTGGCGGCATGTCGCCAATGCAAGTCGCGACGATGTACCAGACCATCGCCAACGGTGGCTTCAACACGCCGATGCGCGGCATCCGCAGCGTGCTCACGGCGGAGGGCGAGCCGCTCAAGCGCTACCCGTTCCAGATCCAGCAGACCTTCGACCCAGGTGCTATCTACCTGGTACAGAACGCCATGCAGCGGGTGATGCGTGAGGGTACTGGCCGCTCGGTCTACAACGTGCTGCCAAGTTCGCTGACCCTGGCGGGCAAGACCGGCACCAGTAACGATTCGCGCGACAGCTGGTTCTCCGGTTTCAGCCAGGACCTGCTGGCAGTGGTGTGGATGGGCCGTGACGATAACGGCAAGACGCCATTTACCGGTGCCACCGGCGCCCTGCAGGTGTGGACCAGCTTCATGAAGAAGGCCGACCCGCTGCCATTGGACATGCCACAGCCAGACAACGTGGTGCAGGCGTGGATCGATCCGTACAGCGGCCATGGTTCCGACAGAAGCTGTCCGGGCGCCGTGCAGATGCCGTATATTCGCGGCAGTGAACCGCCCGCCGGAGCGACCTGCGGCGGTGAGCAGAATCCCGTAGAGTCGGTCATGGACTGGGTCAAGGGCTGGATGAACTGAGCCCAACGCAGCATTGATGAGGTGTGAATTGAAAAAGTGGCTGTTTCCTGCCGTGACGGCGCTGGTAGTGCTTCAGGGTTGCTCCAGCGTGCCGCGAGGCAACATTCCGGTAGTGGACTCGAGCACCCGGGTGTCCAATAGTGAGCGCGTCCAGGCCCACCGTTCGGCGGGCATGAGCACTGGCACGGCGCAGGCACAGTCGCTGCCAGAGGACTCCGGCGTGACCGTGATGATTCCGCAAGGCGCGGGGGCCGCAGGCATCCAGACCTTCCCGGCGGGCAGCAGCGCGGCGCCGATCAGTACTGGCCCTATCACGCCAGGGCCGGTGACTTCGGCGCCGATCACGACAAACCCTAACCCGATCGCTGACGAACCCTTCGATATCGCCTCGATGAACAGCACGCCGGCCGCATCCAGCGCGCCGACCGGCATCCCGCGCAGCAGTGCCGCTTCCGGTGGTCTCTCGGCCGATGAACAGCTCGATGGCCCGGTCCTGGCGCTGCTGACCACTGCCCAGTCGCAGCAGGGCAGCGGTGACTACAACGGTGCTGCCTCGAGCCTGGAGCGCGCCCAGCGCATCGCCCCGCGTGAGCCTCAGGTGCTGTTCCGCCTGGCCCAGGTGCGCCTGTCGCAAGGCGACGCGCCACAGGCCGAGCAACTGGCCCGCCGTGCATTGACCTACGCCAATGGTCGCCCCGACCTGCAGGCCGAGTTGTGGAACACCATCGCCCAGGCCCGTGAAAAGCAGGGTGACAGCGCCGGTGCCGCCTTGGCGCGGCAGAAAGCGCGGGTCAACTCGTGATGATCGAGCAACGCATTCTCGATATCGCCGACCACCTGCTGCTCATCGAGCGTGAGCTTCAGGTGCAAGGCTGGTGGGATGATGAGCCGCCGAGCGACGACGCGCTGGCCAGCACTGTCCCTTTCGCGGTCGATACGCTCAGCTTCGAGCAGTGGTTGCAGTGGATCTTCCTGCCGCGCATGAAGATCATCATCGAACTCGGCCACCCGCTGCCCAATGCCTCGAGCATCCTGGTGATGGCGGAAACCGTGTTCACCGATCGTCCGGAAGAAAGTCGCGAGCTGCGCCGCCTGTTGGCAGCATTCGACCAATTGATCGCTCCTTCCGCCTGATTTCTTCAGTTTTTCCTTCAAGGGCCGCAGATTGTGGCCCTTTTTTATGAAAATGTTATTTTTCCTGCTGCTGACTCGGTTTTTAGTGGTGGAACGAATTCATCTTCGGGAAAAATTGGCAATAATTTTTCTTGACTTGTAGGCGCCAAATCACAAGAATCCAGATTCCGCTGTAGAGGGACTGCCAGAAGCAGACCCGCTAAGCAGATCATGAGGCGCACACCCGCGCCGCCTGTAACACCCCGCAACGCGTTACCTCGCGCTGGGTGGGAAAACCCCGCAACACTCTGGGGTCCTCCCAATACTTGCTCAGTCAGTGCTGAACGTTCGCTCATGCTCTGCTTGGCAGTAAACCTATTAAGACCCGCCCAGTGAGGGCGGTATTCTGGCGTTTTAGAGGTGAACAACGTGGAGCTTTTATCTGGCGCTGAAATGGTCGTCCGCTTCTTGCGTGACGAAGGCGTTAAGCACATCTACGGGTACCCTGGTGGTGCTCTCCTTCATGTTTATGACGCGCTGTTCAAAGAGCCGGAAGTGGAACACATCCTGGTTCGTCACGAGCAGGCGGCAACCCATATGGCGGACGGCTACGCCCGCGCCACCGGCAAGGCCGGTGTGGTGCTGGTGACCTCCGGTCCGGGCGCGACCAATGCCATTACCGGCATTGCCACCGCCTACATGGATTCGATTCCGATGGTCATCCTGTCCGGCCAGGTGCCTAGCACCATGGTAGGTACCGATGCCTTCCAGGAAACCGACATGATCGGTATCTCGCGGCCGATCGTGAAGCACAGCTTCATGATCAAGAACCCGACCGAGATCCCTGAAGTACTCAAGAAAGCCTTCTACCTGGCGCAATCCGGTCGCCCAGGCCCGGTCGTGGTCGACATTCCAAAAGATATGACCAACCCGGCCGAGAAGTTCGAGTACGTCTATCCGAAGAAGGTCAAGCTGCGCTCTTACAGCCCGGCCGTGCGCGGTCATTCCGGGCAGATCCGCAAGGCTGCCGAAATGCTCCTGGCTGCCAAGCGCCCGATCGTCTATGCCGGTGGCGGCGTGATCCTCGGCGGTGGCTCCGAAGCCCTGACCGAAATCGCCAAGTCACTGAATCTGCCGGTCACCAACACCCTGATGGGGTTGGGTGGCTTCCCGGGTACCGATCGTCAGTTCCTCGGCATGCTCGGCATGCACGGCAGCTTCACTGCCAACATGGCCATGCACCATGCCGACGTGATCTTTGCTGTCGGCGCGCGTTTCGACGACCGCGTGGTCAATGGCCCGGCCAAGTTCTGCCCGAATGCCAAGATCATCCATGTCGACATCGACCCGGCGTCGATCTCCAAGATGATCAAAGCCGACGTGCCGATCGTTGGTCCGGTCGACAGCGTGCTCAGCGAAATGCTCGGCATCCTCAAGGAAATCGGCGAGCAGCCTGACAAGGTGGCGCTGGATGCCTGGTGGAAGCAGATCGAAGAATGGCGTGGCAACGGCGAGCTGTTCCCTTATGACAAGGGCGACGGCAACGTCATCAAACCGCAAAAAGTCATCGAGACCCTGTGCGAAGTGACCCACGGCGATGCTTTCGTCACCTCGGACGTTGGCCAGCACCAGATGTTCGCGGCGCAGTACTACCGCTTCAACAAGCCGAACCGCTGGATCAACTCCGGTGGCCTGGGCACCATGGGCTTTGGCTTCCCGGCGGCGATGGGCGTGAAGCTCAACTTCCCGGATCAGGACGTTGCCTGCGTGACTGGCGAAGGCAGCATCCAGATGAACATCCAGGAGCTGTCCACCTGCATGCAGTACGGCCTGCCGGTGAAGATCGTCAACCTGAACAACGGTGTGTTGGGCATGGTCCGCCAATGGCAGGACATGGCCTACAACGGTCGTCATTCGCACTCGTATGTCGAGTCGCTGCCGGACTTCATCAAGCTGGCCGAGGCCTATGGCCATGTGGGTATCCGCATCACCAGCCTGAAGGACCTCAAGCCGAAGCTGGAAGAAGCGTTTGCGATGAAGGACCGCCTGGTGTTCATCGACATCGCGGTCGACCGTAGCGAGCACGTCTATCCGATGCAGATCAAGGATGGCTCGATGCGTGACATGTGGCTGAGCAAGACGGAGCGTACCTGATATGCGGCACATCATTTCCCTGCTGCTGGAAAACGAACCCGGTGCTCTGTCCCGTGTGGTCGGCCTGTTCTCCCAGCGCAACTACAACATTGAAAGCCTGACCGTGGCGCCGACCGAAGACCCGACCCTGTCGCGTCTGACGCTGACCACCGTTGGCCATGACGAAGTGATCGAACAGATCACCAAGAACCTGAACAAGCTGGTCGAAGTGGTAAAACTTGTCGACCTGTCGGAAAGCGCTCACATCGAGCGTGAACTGATGCTGGTCAAGGTCAAGGCCACTGGTGCCCAGCGCGCCGAGATCAAGCGCACCACGGACATTTTCCGTGGCCAGATCGTCGATGTGACCGCCAGTGTGTACACCGTGCAGCTGAGCGGCACCAGCGACAAGCTGGACAGCTTCATCCAGGCGATCGGCACCGCATCGATTCTCGAAACCGTGCGCAGTGGCGTTACCGGCATCGCCCGTGGCGACAAAGTGCTCAGCATCTAAATTCAAAAATTAGCGATGGCTCCGCAGGGGCCGAGATATAACCAGGGGTATTTTCATGAAAGTTTTCTACGATAAAGACTGCGACCTTTCCATCATCCAGGGTAAGAAAGTCGCCATCATCGGTTACGGTTCCCAGGGCCACGCTCAGGCGTGCAACCTGAAGGACTCCGGTGTAGATGTCACCATCGGTCTGCGTAAAGGTTCGGCCACCGTCGCCAAGGCTGAAGCCCATGGCCTGAAAGTGACCGACGTTGCCTCCGCCGTCGCTGCTGCCGACCTGGTCATGATCCTGACCCCGGACGAGTTCCAGGGCCAGCTGTACAAGCAGGAAATCGAGCCGAACATCAAGAAGGGCGCTACCCTGGCCTTCTCCCACGGCTTCGCCATCCACTACAACCAGGTTGTTCCACGTGCCGACCTCGACGTGATCATGATCGCGCCAAAGGCACCGGGCCACACCGTGCGTTCCGAGTTCGTCAAAGGCGGCGGTATCCCTGACCTGATCGCCATTTACCAGGATGCCTCCGGCAACGCCAAGAACGTCGCCCTGTCGTACGCTTCGGGCGTAGGCGGCGGCCGTACCGGTATCATCGAAACCACCTTCAAGGACGAGACTGAAACCGACCTGTTCGGTGAGCAGGCTGTTCTGTGCGGTGGTACCGTCGAGCTGGTCAAAGCCGGCTTCGAAACCCTGGTTGAAGCAGGCTATGCGCCAGAAATGGCCTACTTCGAGTGCTTGCACGAGCTGAAGCTGATCGTTGACCTCATGTACGAAGGCGGCATCGCCAACATGAACTACTCTATCTCCAACAACGCCGAGTACGGTGAGTACGTCACCGGTCCGGAAGTCATCAACGAAGAATCCCGCAAGGCCATGCGTAACGCTCTGAAGCGCATCCAGGACGGTGAGTACGCGAAGATGTTCATCTCCGAAGGTGCTACCAACTACCCATCGATGACCGCCAAGCGCCGCAACAACGCCGCTCACGGCATCGAGATCATCGGCGAGCAGCTGCGTTCGATGATGCCTTGGATTTCGGCTAACAAAATCGTCGACAAGACCAAGAACTGAGTCTTATCGAAAGATGAAAAACGCGGCTTCGGCCGCGTTTTTTCGTTCTGGCAGTCAGCTTCTGGTATAAAGCAGACCAGTGGCTCGCCGTCAGAACCTGTTTTGCGGGCCCGTGTCGAACATTTTCCATCCTGTTGCAAGGTACCCTCCATGAGCGAACGTCCCGAAGAGCCGAACAAGCCCTCCGACGCCGAAAGCCTGCTACCTGTCGATGAGCACGTTGAAGAAGGGCATGACGCCGAAGGGCGCAAGGTGCGCCATCGCGGCATCTATCTGCTGCCCAACCTGTTTACCACCGCCAACCTGTTTGCCGGTTTCTATTCCATCATCAGCTCGATGAGTGCCCAGAGCGCTGGCGATCCACGCGAGGCGAGCAAGTATTTCGCCTTTGCCGCCATTGCGATTTTCGTGGCCATGGTGCTCGACGGCCTCGATGGTCGTGTGGCGCGCATGACCAATACCCAGAGCGCCTTCGGTGCCGAGTACGACTCGCTATCGGACATGGTCGCCTTCGGTGTGGCCCCAGCCCTGCTGGCCTTCGGCTGGGCGTTGGGTGACATGGGCAAGGTCGGCTGGATGGTCGCCTTCATCTATGTCGCGGGTGCGGCGTTGCGTCTGGCGCGTTTCAATACCCAGGTTGGCACTGCCGACAAGCGCTACTTCATCGGCCTGGCCAGTCCGGCCGCTGCCGGTGTGGTCGCCGGTACCGTCTGGGCATTCAGCGACTACGGCATTCAGGGCTCCAAGCTGTCGTTCCTGGTGGCATTGCTGGTAGCCGCTGCAGGCATGCTGATGGTCAGCAACATCAAGTACAACAGCTTCAAGGAGCTGGACCTCAAGGGGCGCGTGCCGTTCGTGGCAATCCTTGCGGTGGTGCTGGTGTTTGCCGTGGTGTTCAGCGACCCTCCGCGCATCCTGTTGCTGATCTTCCTCGCTTATGCCGCATCGGGACCGATCCAGTTCCTGCTGCGCGGTCGTCGGCGCAAAGTTTCATGATGCGTTAATGCTGGAATAACCCTCCGGCTCCATAGTCTTACTGGTACATCCGTAATCCAGTGCTGTGGAGCCGACCATGCTCATCAAGCTTCCCAGGTCTTCCGACTGCAAGGCAGCGGAGATCACTCCTGAAGGTATCTACCTTTCCCGTCGTACCCTGCTGGGTGGCTCACTGGCCGGCGTGGCCCTGGGCGCGTTACCCGGCGGGGTGAGCGCGGCTGATATGTCGCGCTATGCCGATGTGGCGCCTGGCGCCGCGCCTGGCTGGTTTACCGAAAAGCTCGCTGCCGCACGTTGGCAGGCAGTGACGGTCAAGGATGAGGCGATCACGCCGTTCAAGGACGCCACCCACTACAACAACTTCTATGAGTTCGGGCCGGACAAGGGTGACCCGGCCGCCAATGGCGACAGCCTGAAGACCGAGCCCTGGTCGGTGGTGGTGGATGGTGAGGTGGGCAAGCCGGGCCGCTATGCGCTGGAAGACTTCGTAAAACCCTATCAACTTGAAGAACGCATCTACCGGCTGCGCTGTGTGGAAGCGTGGTCGATGGTCATTCCCTGGCTGGGGTTTCCCTTGGCGCAGGTGCTCAAACAGGTCGAACCGACTTCGAAGGCGCGCTATGTCCGTTTCGAGACGCTGAATGACCCGCAGCATATGCCTGGGCAGCGTTCAGGCTTTGCCTTGATCGACTGGCCTTATAGAGAAGGCTTGCGCCTGGATGAAGCGATGCATCCGCTGGCGATTCTGGCCGTGGGGATGTATGGCCGGGAGCTGCCCAACCAGAACGGTGCACCGTTACGCCTTGTGGTGCCCTGGAAGTACGGCTTCAAAAGCATAAAGTCGATCGTGCGAATCAGCTTGGTGGCCGAGCAGCCTGGGACTACCTGGCAGGGGCTGGCACCCGATGAATACGGCTTCTATGCCAATGTGAATCCCACCGTTGACCATCCGCGCTGGACTCAGGCGCGCGAGCGACGCTTGCCCAGCGGTTTGTTCAGCCCCAACGTGCGAGAGACACAGATGTTCAATGGCTACGCCGATGAGGTGGCGTCGCTGTATGCCGGGCTCGATTTGCGGAAGAACTATTGATGCGCTATCCCTGGTTTCGCCTGGCTATCTTCATTGTAGGGTGCGTATTTCCCGCGCTGTGGTTGTACGAGGCGGCAATGAGCCTGTTGGGGCCGGACCCCGGGAAGATCATCATGGATCGTCTGGGGCTTGGGGCGTTGACTTTTTTGCTGATCACCTTGGGGATGACGCCGTTGCAGAAACTGACGGGGTGGCCGGGTTGGATCGTGGTGCGCCGTCAGTTGGGGTTGTGGGTGTTTGCCTATATTGTGCTGCACATCCTGGCGTATCTGTTCTTTATCCTTGGGTTGGATTGGGGGCAGTTGGCAGTCGAGTTGCGCAAGCGGCCGTACATTATTGTTGGCTCGCTCGGTTTTCTCGGCTTGCTGGTGCTGGCGGGTACCTCGAATCGGTATAGCCAACGGCGACTAGGGGCGCGTTGGAAGAAGCTGCACAAGCTAGTATATGGGGTGCTTGGACTGGGGTTGCTGCATTTCCTGTGGATCGTTCGGTCGGACCTGAGGGAGTGGGCTATCTATGCGTGCATTGGCGCTGTGCTGATGCTTATGCGGGTTCCCACGGTTTCAAGGATGCTTCCGAGGATTTTCCGGAGGCAGGGAAGGGCGCTCTGAAATCTTTTTGAAAGAAAAGGTTGACGGGGTTTCGAATCCCCTTATAATGCGCCCCACTTCCAGCGACATCGGAACGACAAACTCCTTGAGTTTCAATGAGTTAGACGATTCGGCAGGTGCTGAAAGGGCTTCGATCGAATGATCGATAGCGGTTGAGATGAAGGTTGACAGCGGTTTTAAACGCTGTATTATTCGCCTCCCGCTACGAGAGATCGCAGCGAGCCAAGTGTTT